>CAZFOO010000018.1:0-39760 GCA_964520585.1 uncultured Bacteroidales bacterium | reverse complement strand
GGTAATCGACGAAGTCAATTCCCATCAACTGAAAATTCAACAAAGAGCAAGATCTTGCATGGGTAATCGACGAAGTCAATTCCCATCAACTGAAAATTCAACAAAGAGCAAGATCTCGCATGGGTAATTGACTTCAGGTCAAATTTTTTCTGCGTTAAATTACACACAATCGGATGAAAAATTATAATTATATATAAATAACCCTATTCCTATAGCCCTGCTGGTTGGCCATTTTAAATTATTTTTATGTAATCTTGCACTTTTAAGAGTTGAGAGGATACTGCATAATAATCAGTCTTTTATGTCACCCTTTTTTGTAATCAGTGTTGTGTTTGCATATTTTGTTTTGCTTATAATCATTTCCTGGCTAACCGGAAAAGACAGAGGGAGTGCTGCTTTTTTTCTTGGTAACAGAAAATCGCCATGGTATGTTGTGGCTTTTGGAATGATAGGTGCTACACTCTCTGGTGTTACTTTTATTTCCATTCCCGGATGGGTAGGGGAGAGTAGTTTTTCCTACATGCAAATGGTGCTTGGTTTTCTGGTTGGCTATTATATTATAGCCAATGTTCTTATGCCGCTTTATTACCGTCTCAATCTTACCTCAATATATTCATACCTTAATGTGAGGTTTGGAAAAGCTTCTTACAAAACAGGAGCCCTGTTTTTCATTTTGTCCAGGCTCACCGGTGCCTCATTCAGGGTTTACCTTATGGCCAGTGTATTACAAATAACAGTTTTTGATGCGTGGGCAATTCCTTTTTACGGAACTGTTGCCATTACCATTATTCTTATATGGCTTTACACTTTCAGGGGTGGGATAAAAACAATAGTGTGGACTGATATGCTTCAAACCCTTTTTATGCTGGTCGCCGCTGCTGCTACAGTTTGGGCTGTTGCCGGTGAGTTGCGGCTTGATATTGGTGGATTGGTACGTGAAATTTATGACAGTGAATATTCCAGGATATTTTATTTTGATGATTGGAAAGATAGCCGGCATTTTCTAAAGCAGTTCATAAGCGGGATTTTTATTGCCATTGTGATGACCGGTCTCGACCAGGATATGATGCAAAAAAATCTTAGTTGCCGGAACATTGACGAAGCTAAAAAAAATATGTACTGGTTCAGCCTTACTCTGGTTCCGGTTAAGCTGCTTCTCTTGTCGCTCGGGGTTATTCTCCTCCTGTTTGCCGGCCAGGAAGGTATTCCTTTACCCGAAAGGGCTGATGATATTTTTCCTGTGATCGCCACACAAGGATATCTGCCCAATTTTATTATGATTTTTTTTGTCGTGGGTCTGGTTGCTGCAACCTATTCGAGTGCAGATTCAACTCTTACTGCTCTTACTACTTCCTTTACTGTAGATATACTTGATGCCGGGTCAATGAAAGAGCCAGCGCTCGTGAAAACGCGGACTATCGTTCATGCCGGGATGGCCGTTGTTCTGGGCATGGTTATTGTCTTTTTCAGAATACTTAACGACCAAAGCGTCATAAGTGCACTGTTTACGGTTGCCGGTTATACATACGGACCACTCCTGGGATTGTATACGTTTGGTATTTTCACCGGATATCGTTTAATTGACAGGTATGTCCCTTTTATTGCTATAGCTTCTCCACTGCTTACTTATTTGATTGACTCCAATTCGGAAGCCCTGTTTAACGGTTATGTTTTCGGATACGAGATACTGATTGTGAACGGACTTCTTACTCTTTCCGGATTATTTGTAATACGGACTGCCGAAGTTGAAAGTGCTTAAAAAAAGCAGACTCCGGGTCTTGGTTAAACCAGAAGGCTGCTTTTTTTCTGAAATGGATAGTTTTATAATATTAAATCAATTGAATGCGGAATATTTATGTTCAATTGCCAGTTCATCTTAGTGCTATTTTTTACCGTTATTGTTATTAGCTGCTCTTTTTTTGATCTTTTCAAGCATTTCGGCTTCATCTTTGTTTCCACTGTATCCGTATATATCCTGCATCAGATGGTCATATTTTTCATAAATAACATTTCTTCTTAATTTTAATGTGGGACTGAGTCCGCCTGTTTTGGGTGTCCACTCTTCGTGAACTAGCCTGAAGCGCTTAATTTGCTCCGTTAATCCCAACCCCTCGTTTATTTTACTTATCTCCCTTTGATACCGAGCAATAACTTCCGGGAGCCTGATCAATTCCTTATTATCCCTGAAGTTTATTTTATGTATGGAACACCAGTTATGCAGAAACTCAAAGTTGGGTACAATGAGGGCTGAAACAAATTTCTCATTTTCCCCCACGGCCATGGCCTGATCAATGAATAACGATTCTTTCAGCTTATTTTCAATTATCTGTGGTGCGATATATTTGCCGCTGGAGGTTTTAAATATCTCTTTTTTCCTGTCTGTTATTTTCAGGAACTTGTTTTCTTCCATTACACCTATATCTCCTGTGTGAAACCATCCATCCTTATCAATGACCTGGCTGGTCTGTTCCGGGTCCTTGTAATAACCTTTCATAATATTTGGCCCCCTGGCCAGTATTTCTCCGTCTTCGGCGATTTTTATCTGAACATTGTCTAGTGGTGGCCCGACAGTTCCGAACCTTACATTATCAGGTTCCTCAAAATAATTAACCGCCAGTACGGGCGAAGTTTCGGTAAGTCCATAGCCTTCGAGCACAGGTATGCCGGCCGCCCAGAATATTCTTGCCAGGCGGACCTGGATGGCTGCACCTCCGGTCATAATAAAACGTATCTCTCCCCCGAGGGCTTGCTGCCACTTGCTGAATATAAGTTTGCGGGCTATGCCAAGGCGAAAATTATACCACCAGCTGTTCTCCGTATCCTTGTATTTGAGTCCAAGTGAAACAGCCCA
The DNA here is from genome assembly GCA_964520585.1 of uncultured Bacteroidales bacterium. Taxonomy (GTDB): domain Bacteria; phylum Bacteroidota; class Bacteroidia; order Bacteroidales; family PUMT01; genus PXAP01. The sequence continues at coordinate 36,909 of CAZFOO010000018.1, read as the reverse complement.
GAAAAAGATCATTTTCTTAATACCTTTAAGACCTTTGCCTTTGCCTATTATTTTATCATACACTCTTTCCAGCAGGCGGGGTACAGTTACGAAAAGGTTTATTTTTAATTCCCGCAGGTTGTCGGCAATAGTACCCATGCTTTCTGCATAATATATGCTAACACCCTTATACTGATAGATGTAATTTACCATTCTTTCATAAATATGACAGAGAGGCAAAAAACTGAGCACTCTGAAATCTGAAGTTATGTTAAACCTGGGATCAGTCGCCTTGACATTGCTTATGATATTATTGTGTGAAAGCATCACACCTTTTGATACACCGGTAGTGCCGGAAGTATAGATAATTGATACCGTATCATCAGGATCTATGCCATTTTTTATTTTTTCAAGCTCTTTCTCATATTTGTCGCTATTCAGTTTTCCCAGTTCAATGATTTGGTTGAAATTTGGAGCTCCCTCTACCTGGTTAAAAGTGTATACTTGCTGAAGAGAAGAGACGTTTTCTGATATTGGCCTGAGTCTCTGATAGAGTGATTTGTCCGACACTATCAGTATTTTTGCATCTGAATGACCGAGAATATATTTGAATTCATCATCAGTGATTGTTGGGTATATGGGAACATGCACTATTCCAATAGCCGACATTCCCATGTCTGCAAAATTCCATTCCGGCCGGTTATTGGAGATGGTAGCTATTTTGTCTCCTTTTTTAAAACCCATACTCAGGAGACCGCATGAAAACAACTTAGCCATTTCACTGTACTCTCTTATGGAATATCTTATCCACTCTCCGTCTGCTTTTGATGCCAACGCATCCTGTTTGCCGGGCCACTTTCTCTCAAAAGCTTCTAAAATGTCAAATGTTCTTTTTACCTGCATGTTATTTGATTTGGTGAATAATTGAAAATAGCCAGAATTTAATAAGGTGTTTTGAATCAAATTATGACTTTTTGCAGGCTAAATATATGCGGTTTTGTGAAAAAAAATCGACCGGCAGTGGTAATGCGTTCAAAAAAAATCAGCAAGGTGCTGTAATGCATTAAAAGGCAGTGTTATAGGTGGTTGTATTTTTTTGAATATTTTCGACCCTCCCGGTGGCATTTTTGTTTCCCGTTTCATTTCTTTCCATTTAATTTGCAGATTTAAGGATTTTTAAAAAGGTGCTTGTCCGGTATTGAGTATCGTGATAATATCAACTGTGCCAAAGCGGGCATTTTGCACAGTTGATGGGGGGCTAACATGGGAAAGAAATGTTTCTTCCGGCAACAATTCAGAAAACAGCCAGTATCTGCGTAGCTGTCCGACGGACGGGATATTTCAGGCATTCAGTGATTCCCTGAATATTTCAAGTGCGCTGTTGATAGCCAGTTCTATGCCATCTGGATTTTTCCCGCCGGCAGTGGCAAAAAACGGCTGTCCGCCTCCTCCTCCCTGTATATGTCCTGAGATGCTGCGTATTATTTCATTGGCGTTAAGTTTTTTTTCCTTCACCAGTGTTTCGGAAACCATAACGGCAAGATGGGCTTTCCCTTTAATTCTGGCACCCAGTAAAAGAACGAGTTCCGGTATTTCTCCTTTCAACTGGAATGCTATATCTTTCAGTATGCCGGGAGAATCGGTTTCTATGATATCGGTAATTATACTTACGCCATTCTCTTTTTGAGCATTTTTAACCAGATCGGATTTTATCCTTTTTACCCTGTCCCTGTTAATCTGGTCCAGTTGCTTTTCAAGGGATGACTTTTCCTTTATAAGCTGTTCAAGTGATTTGACGGGCTCGGCCGGATTTTTAAGAAGATGTTTTATTTCTTTTAGTTTATTAATCTGGTCATTAACCCATTTTTCTGCCCAGGGTCCCGATACTGCTTCGATCCTCCTGATGCCGGCAGCTACAGCCGATTCGGAAATGATCTTGAACAAACCTATTTGTCCTGTCCGTTCAACATGTATTCCTCCGCAAAGTTCAAGTGAGTTGCCAAAACGGATAGTGCGGACCTCATTCCCGTATTTTTCCCCGAACAGTGAAATGGCACCCGAAGCTTTCGCCTGTTCAATAGGGATTTGCCTCTGTTCTTCTCTTGGAATGTTTTCCCTGATCTTTTTATTGACGGCATTCTCGAGACCTGAAATCTCTTCGTCACTAAGTTTTTGAAAGTGGGAAAAATCAAAACGCAGATATTCATGATGAACAAGTGAGCCTTTTTGTTCAACATGACCACCAAGAATATCCCTTAATGCATCATGTAAAAGATGAGTAGCGGTATGATTATTAGCGGTCAGTTTTCTTTTTTCACTGTCAACAACTGCCTTGAACTTCCTGCCTGCATCTTCAGGCAGCTTGTTTGCAATATGTATGTTAAGCTCATTTTCTTTAACAGTATTGACAATCCTGATTTTTTCACCGTCACCCGTTAGGTATCCGCTGTCGCCTATCTGTCCGCCACTTTCAGCATAAAAGGGAGTCCTGTTAAATACAAGGTGATATTGTTCCCTGCCCTTTGAGCTTACTTTCCGGTACCTGGTTATTTTTACTTCTGCTTCGGTGTGGTCATAACCAATAAATCCCTCCTCATCAATTCCCAATATTATCCAATCGCCGGCATCGATCATGGCGTCCTGCCTTGAGCGTTTCTTTTGAAGATCCATTTCCCGGTTGAACTCCTCATGATTGATTGTATACCCTTTTTCCCTTAAAATGAGTTCAGTCAGATCGGGAGGGAACCCGTAGGTATCATAAAGGATAAATGCACTTTTACCATCAATTTCTTTTGTGTCTGCCCTGTCAATGATCTGATCCAAAAGTTTCATGCCTGTTTCCAGCGTACGCAGGAAGGCATGTTCTTCCTCTTCTATTACCTTTTCAATGAATTTCTTTTGTGCTGTCAGCTCCGGATAGGCTTCTCCCATGAGTTTAACCAGCACAGGCACAAGCTTGCAAATAAATGGTTCTGACCGGCCCAGAAAACTGAACCCGTATCTTATCGCCCTGCGGAGTATGCGTCTTATGACATACCCCGCTTTATTGTTGGAAGGAATTTGTCCGTCCGCAATGGAAAACGAAAGCGTTCTAAGATGGTCTGCCACAACCCTCATCGCGATATCACTTTTATCATCTGTTCCGTATGATATGCCGGTCAGGCTGGAGATTTTGTTTATTATGGGCTGGAACAGGTCTGTATCGTAACTGGATTTTTTATTTTGGGTAACCATACAGAGCCTTTCGAATCCCATGCCTGTATCTACGTGCTGGCGGGGCAAACTCTCAAGTTTGCCATTGGTTTTCCGGTTGAACTGAATGAAAACCAAGTTCCAGATTTCAATAACATTAGGATGGTCCTGGTTCACAAGTGTCGCCCCGTCAATTAGTTTCCTTTCCTGGTCCGAACGGATATCAATATGTACTTCGGAGCAGGGTCCGCAGGGACCAGTTTCTCCCATTTCCCAAAAATTATCTTTTTTGGAGCCCGGCAGGATGCGGTCTGCAGGAAGGTAATTCTTCCAGCATTCTCCGGCCTCACGGTCCGGTTCCAGATCCTCATCCGGACTACCTTCAAAAATGGTGGCATATAAACGATCTGGTGAAATTTGTAACTCTTTTACAAGAAATTCGTATGCCCATTTGACAGCATCTTCTTTGAAATAATCGCCGAAGGACCAGTTGCCCAGCATCTCAAACATGGTATGGTGATATGTGGCATGGCCAACCTCCTCTAGGTCGTTGTGCTTGCATGATACCCTGAGACATTTCTGTGAGTTGGCTATCCGGGGATAATCCGGTTTGACATTGTCAAGGAAAACATCCTTAAACTGATTCATTCCGGCGTTTGTAAACATTAGGGTGGGGTCATTTTTGACGACTATTGGAGCAGAAGGTATGATCCTGTGGTTTTTTTTACTGAAAAAATCCAAAAAAGCAGATCTGAGATGATTGGAGTTCATAAAATATTACTTTATAAATAGATGGAAAAGGTTACATTAATCAATTTGTAACAATTTTTAATTAAAAAACTTCTTGTAAAATTAGTTTATTTCATTTAGATTTGTCAGTTAGTTAAAAAATTAGATGTATATATTTCAAAATCAGGTTTATGGCTAAACAGAAATACAGGTTTAATCCCGAATCACTTAAATATGATCAGATAAACCACACTTTCAGAGATAAGTTCTTAAGTTTTCTTACCTATTTTTCTGCCAGTATAGTAATAGCAGTTGTCTATCTGCTGGTGTTTAGCTATTTCTTTGATCTCCCCAAGGAAAAGATACTTAAACGGGAGGTTAACAAGCTTACCCTGCAATACGAGATCATTAACAAGCAACTGGACCATGTTGGAAGTGTTCTGGCCGATATGCAAAACCGGGATGACAATATTTACCGGGTAGTTTTCAATGCTGAGCCGATACCTAAATCTATCAGGACTGCCGGTTTTGGCGGCGTTAACCGTTATTCCGAACTTGAAGGATATCAAAACAGTGACCTGATTATCGAAACTTCCCGGAGACTTGATATTTTGAAAAAACAGGTTTATGTACAATCCACCTCCTATGACGAGGTAATTGATCTGGCTGTTAATAAGGAGGATATGCTTGCCAGTATTCCATCTATTCAACCGGTATCAATAAATGATATAAGAAGAATCGGAGGATACTTTGGTATGCGTCTTCACCCTATATATAAGATCAGGATGCATCATGCGGGAATGGATTTTTCAGCACCGACAGGTACAGATGTATATTCCACGGGCAACGGTGTGGTCACCAGGGTAGTAAATGCTCCCAGGTCGAGGAGGGATTATGGTACTTTTATTGAAGTTGACCACGGCTATGGATACAAAACCCTGTATGCTCATCTGGATAAAGTTCTTGTAAGGAGGGGGCAGGAAGTTAAACGGGGCGATGTGATTGGACTTGTAGGAAATACCGGCGGATCAACGGCGCCCCATCTTCATTATGAGGTAAAGAAAAACAATCATCCTGTTAATCCGATAAATTACTATTTCAGTGATATCTCCCCTGAAGAATTTGATGCCATGATAGAAATGTCTATGCAGGGTGGATCATTCATGGGTCATTAATTGTTGAGCTGTGCCTTACAAGGAGAAAAAAATTGAGAAGCTTTATTACTCCATTGGAGAGATTGCTGATATGTTCAATGTCAATACTTCTCTTATTCGTTACTGGGAGAAGGAGTTTGACATAATCAAACCCAAAAAGAACAAAAAAGGCAACCGCTTTTTTACAATTGAAGACATTAATAATTTTTACCTTATACATGAGCTAGTGAAGGGAAGGGGTATGACCCTCAGAGGAGCCAAGAAAAAGCTAAAGGAAAACAGGGAAGACACGGTAAAAAACTTCGAGATCGTAAAGATTCTTAAAGAAGTCAGAAAGGTACTGCTTGAGATTAAGGATGGGTTGTGAATAACCCAGTACCCGCAAACACGTGATTTGTTTTTATTTAAAGAATCATGTTCCCTGTGAATTTGCAGGGAAACTGTAATTTATTATTAATGCAGATAAAGGAAATTATTGAAGTACTGGAAGATTTTGCTCCTCTTTCGCTTCAGGAATCATATGACAACGCCGGCTTAGTGCTTGGCAGCAGAGAGAAGGAGGTAAATTCGGTTCTTTTGTGCCTGGACGTTACCGGAGATGTGCTGAAAGAGGCCAAAAGAAAGGGTGCCGGACTGATTATTTCCCATCATCCGGTAATTTTCGGGAACCTCAAAAAGCTTACCGGAGCAAGTTACACAGAACAGATCATACTTGAAGCTGTGCAAAATGATATAGCATTGTATTCAGCACATACAAACATTGATAGTGTATATGGCGGTGTAAATTCCGGAATATCTGAAAAGATCGGGCTGAAGAATACACAAATCCTTTCTCCTGCAACGGGTATGCTCCGGAAACTGGTAGTATTTGTCCCCATTGCCCAGGCTCAGTCAGTCAGGGAAGCAATTTTTAGTGCCGGTGCCGGTCATATTGGAGAGTATGATCAGTGCAGCTTCAATACTGAAGGTACAGGCTCATTCCGTGGATCTGAAAATTCTGATCCTTATACCGGCAGAGCGGGTAGCCTTCATTTTGAAACGGAAATACGTATAGAGACAATCTATCCCGGATTTCTTGAGAAGCGGATAATAAAAAATATGATAGAGGCTCATCCTTACGAAGAAGTTGCATATGATATTTATCCTCTTGAAAACAAGTATATGAAAGTTGGAATGGGGATGAGCGGATTACTTGAAGAACCAATGGATGTAAAACAATTCCTGGAATTGCTTAAAGATCTGTTTGGAGTTCCGGTTATAAAGCATTCCCGGGTTACACGCAAAAAAATTCATAAAGTAGCCCTTTGTGGCGGGAGTGGAAGCTTTCTTATTGATGCTGCCATCAACAGCGGAGCATGTATATACCTGTCTGCCGATTTTAAATATCATGATTTTTTCAGGGCTAATGACCAAATGATGATTGCCGATATCGGACATTTTGAAAGCGAACAGTTTACACTTGAAATTTTTAATGAGTTACTTACAAAAAAATTCCCTAACTTTGCAATTCATTTTTCAGATGTAAATACAAATCCCATTTATTACTTTTAATAATTTATGACAACCGAAACCAAAAAAACACAGGAAGCAACAGAGCGTTCAACAGGAGAAAAACTGCGGATCCTTTACGAGATGCAGCTGATTGATTCGGAGGTTGATAAGATCAGGATACTCCGGGGAGAACTCCCCCTGGAGGTGCAGGATCTTGAAGATGAAATTGAAGGCTTACAGACCCGCCTGTCAAATCTCCAGGATGAGATGAAGGATCTGGAGACGGCAATCCAAAATAAAAAAAATGAGATAGCCGAATCAGAGTCCCTTATAAAAAAATATCAGGAGCAACAGATGAATGTCAGGAATAACCGGGAATATGATTCACTTTCAAAAGAGATTGAATTCCAGAATCTGGAGATTGAGCTTTCTGAAAAAAGGATCCGTGAGTTTACAATGCAGCTTGATGAAAAAAAGCAGATCGAGACAGAATCGATGTCTTTGCTTGATGAACGAAAAAGTGATCTTGATGATAAAAAGAAGGAACTTGACAGCATCGTTTCCGAAACACGGAAAGATGAAGAGGAACTCAAAGAAAGGGCAGATAAATTTGAAGAACTTATAGAACCCCGTCTTTTATCGGCATATAAAAGGATAAGGAAGAATGCAAGAAATGGTCTTGCTGTTGTTCCTGTTGAAAGAGATGCCTGCGGGGGCTGTTTTAACAAGATTCCACCACAGAGGCAACTGGATATAAGATCAGGAAAAAAGATCATTGTTTGTGAATATTGCGGAAGGATATTAGTTGACAGTGAGATTATGACCAGCGGGGAAGAAAAGGAATAAGTACGGCGGCTAATCTCTTAGTCCGCATTATAATATGACCAGAGAAGAGTTTAGGCAAACTATTCTAAGAGGTATACCCCGTGAGTTGCCTTCGCATCCGGGATTTGATCCCGGGGTAAATCATGCTCCCTCAAGGAGGAACCTGCTTACCGGTGAAGAAAAAAAACTGGCGGTAAGGAATGCATTGAGATATTTTAATCCTGTTCATCATAATGTTCTTGCCCGTGAATTTGCTTCGGAGCTTAAAGATCATGGAAGGATATATATGTACAGGTTCAGACCTTCCTATGAAATAAAGGCAAGAAGTATTCACGACTACCCCCACAAGTCTGTTCAGGCTGCATCTATAATGTTGATGCTAAGCAATAATCTTGATAATTCTGTGGCCCAGCATCCTCATGAGCTGATAACATACGGGGGCAACGGCGCTGTATTTCAAAACTGGGCACAATATCTTCTGACCATGCAATACCTGGCTAACATGTCAGATGATCAGACGCTTGTTCTTTATTCCGGCCATCCACTTGGCTTATTCCCATCACATAAGGAAGCTCCAAGGGTAGTTGTAACCAATGGAATGGTTATTCCCAACTATTCATCAAGGGATGATTATGACAGGATGAACGCATTGGGCGTGAGCCAGTATGGTCAGATGACGGCAGGATCGTTTATGTATATCGGGCCCCAGGGCATAGTTCACGGTACTACTATCACGGTATTAAATGCCGGGCGCAGGCAGGAAGACAGAGTAATGGGAGGGATAAAAGGCAAAATCTTTGTTACAAGTGGATTGGGGGGGATGTCAGGTGCGCAACCCAAGGCTACTGTCATTGCCGGTGGTATATGCCTGGTAGCCGAAGTCAACTCCAAAGCAATCCGGACCCGCCATTCCCAGGGATGGGTTGATGAAGTCTTTGATGATCTTAACGTATTGATAAAGCGTGCTGTAAATGCCAGGAGAAATAAAGAGGCTGTTTCCATCGCTTACAGGGGCAACATCGTTGACCTTCTGGAAAAACTTGTTGAAGCCAAGGTTCCGGTGGAACTGGGATCGGACCAGACCTCTCTTCACAATCCCTACTCAGGTGGCTACTATCCGGCAGGACTAAGTTTTGATGATGCCAATCATATGATGGTTTCTGATCCCATAAAGTTTCGGGAACATGTACATGCCTCCCTTAAGCGTCATGTTGATGCTGTAAATGAACTGGCCTCAAGGGGAATGTATTTCTGGGATTACGGAAATGCGTTTTTGCTTGAGGCAGGACGTGCAGGGGCTGATATTTTCAATAAGAATGGTGATTATAAATATCCTTCGTATGTTCAGGATATCATGGGCCCTTTGTTTTTTGATTACGGGTTCGGACCTTTCAGATGGGTATGTACTTCTTCCGATCCGGCCGATCTCGGGATAAGTGACAGGATAGCAGACGTGGTTATTGAAGATATTCTGAAGAATACTCCGGATGAAATCCGGAGCCAATGGGAGGATAATCATCTTTGGATTAAGGAAGCAGGGGGGTATAACCTGGTGGTCGGATCACAGGCCAGGATATTATATGCCGATTCCCTGGGCAGGATAAAAATTGCCCGGGCTTTTAACAAGGCAATAAGAGAGGGGCTGATCTCTGCACCTGTCGTCATTGGAAGGGACCACCATGATGTATCCGGAACAGATTCACCTTACCGGGAAACTTCCAATATATACGATGGTTCTGCATTTACGGCTGATATGGCGGTGCAGAATGTTATAGGCGATTCATTTAGAGGGGCTACCTGGGTCTCACTTCATAACGGAGGTGGTGTAGGTTGGGGAGAAGTTATAAACGGTGGTTTTGGTATGCTTCTTGATGGATCTGTGGATGCTGACAAGAAGCTTGAGATGATGCTTCACTGGGATGTGAACAATGGAATAGCAAGAAGAGGCTGGGGAAGGAATCCTGGAGCCGTATCTGCTGTCAAACGTGAAATGGAGCGAACGCCACTACTTAAGGTTACCCTTCCCAACCAGGTTGATGATGAGCTGATTAATTCCTTATATTGATTTTACTATGGATAAATTCAGACTTTTAATTCTGCTGGTCATTGTTTCAGTGATGGCTGTTTCATGTGACGAGGAGATTTTTGGTCCACGCTCACTTGAAGGAACATGGAAAGTTTCAGAAAATAGTGATGCCTACGGTCCCCAGAATTTTATAGTCGGCATAGAATATGTCTCCGGGGATAGCAGTAAAATAATAATTGATAATTTTTCAAATCTGGATATGGGAGTTGGAGTTAGCGCCAACGTTAGTGGACTAATGATTACTATTCCCGCTCAGTCGGTTAATGCCAGAGGTGGGCCATTCAGGGTTTCGGGCAATGGCACTGCAAATGCAACTATGAGGAGGATATCCTGGAATTACAGGATCGATGACGACAATTTTACCGCGATCTTTGAGAAGTAGTGATAGTTTGAGGTTCAAATTTAATAAACCCGTGCAACTATCATCATTAAAGCAGTGAATACTTGATGTTTGAAATTGATTGCAGGTTAATAATGGTTCTCACGTAGCTTTGAATTATCAAGACATACAAGCCAAATTAAACTATAGCCTGGTTTTATTATGTAACTATACCTGCACAGGACGCGGGATCTTTTATTACGGCTTTGTGTTTCCGGATTAATCAGAATCTTCCTGAATTCAGCATGATAAGTGTGCAATCTTCAAGAACTTCAATTCCCTCCTTTTTTGCCATTTCCATAAATTCAGGATTCTCTGTCCCGGGATTGAATATAATCCTTTTTGGCTGAAGGGATAAAAGCCATGAATAATAATCTTTTTGTCTTGCAGGTCCAACATACATGGTTATGGTGTGAACATCATCAACTGCAGGTCTGGATTTAATTATTTCAACACCCCCGATCTCACCTTTTTTTATACCTATGGGAACGACGGGTACATCATGTCTTTGCAGGCTCTTTACAGCCTTATATGAGAATCTTACGGGATTTGGACTTGCACCTATAACAAGAGTTTTTTTTGATGTCATATCAGGATATTTTTTGATCATGGCACCTTTCTCTTAATTTGCATGGTAAACCGTATTACAGGTTATGCCTGTTAAAAGACAGGTGCCGGTAAGTGTAAGATTACTGACGAAAATAAGTTTTTTTTATGAGATCGCAATAAAAACATGAAATTAGCGGCAATTAACCTGATAATAAAACAACTGCATGGGCAGCAACACCCTCCTCCCTCCCAACGAATCCAAGCTTTTCGGTGGTAGTTGCTTTTACAGAGACGTCTTCGGGGCAGATATTGAGTGAATTGGCTATGGCGGACTGCATTGCAGATATATGTTCACGGAGCTTAGGCTGCTGAAGACATACAACGGAGTCTATATTACATATCCTGAATCCCTTATCTGATATCATCCCGCCAACTTTTTTAAGCAGAATTTTGCTGTCTATATTCCTGTAGGCATCATCTGTGTCGGGGAAATGCAGTCCTATATCTCCCATTCCAAGGGCGCCGAGAAGGGCATCGCATATGGCGTGTATCAGTGCATCCCCGTCCGAATGTGCGACACATCCTTTTTCATGGGGTATTTTTATGCCTCCCAGGACAAGATCTCTGCCGGGGGCAAGCTGGTGTACATCAAAGCCGATACCACTACGTAACTTCATCTGGCATTTATGATATTATCAGAGATTATCATCAGTGTTCCTCCTTAGTCCGTCAAAATCGAATGCCAGCGAAAATCTCAAAGTATTTGCCAGGGGATTGGTGCGATATACAGGTACAAGATAGGCAACATCAAGGGCAAAGACATTGAGCTTAAGTCCTATTCCGGTTGTGAAATATTTCCTGTTGCCTTTGGTCTCATGTTCATGATAATAGCCGCCGCGGACAGCAAACTGGTTCATGTACCAGTATTCCATGCCAAAAGAATAAAATACTTCTCTTAGTTCTTCTTTAAATCCTCCGGGGGCATCGTAGAATGATTGCAACATTCCAACTGGCACTGAAACATCGGTATCCTGTCCTGCCCTTATCACCGGGTTCCCTTCTTCATCCTCCAGATCCTGGTGATAAACAGGAGGAGTTGGAACCAGCAACTTGTTCAGGTCCAGTGCTGCCGTAAGACTGTTATACGGGTCAATCTCTATTGTAAGTGAACTGCCGATACCCATGTTGATTGGGATGAACTGGGCATTCTGGTTATCTGAATAGGTAATTTTATTTCCGATATTGGAAATGTTAATTCCAAGGCCAAGACGGGAAGGCAGGTCGGAGACGGTTATATCATTCTGATAATAAGCCGATACATCCGCGGCAAATGCCTGTGCCGTTTTAGATGCCATCCCCTGCACATATGCACCTCCCGTGAGATCAGATCTGATATATCTGAAAGCAATGCCTCCACTGAAATTTTCTGAAAACAATCTGGCATAGGTGGCATCCAGGGCAAATTCATTCGGGGTATGCTGTCCGTCATATTCACCTGCCATATTTGTGAAAATGATCTCTCCCAGGGAAAAGTAAGTAAGGGAAGCACCAATGACCTGGCTATTGTCCAGTCTCTTGTAACCGGACATATGTGCAAGATTGATGTCTTCGATAATATTTCTCAGCCAGGGGGTATATGAAAAAGCAGCTCCAAAATCATCGTCAATAAAAGCGAATTTGGCAGGATTCCAATGCATGGAGTAAACATCTGGACTGGTGGCTATACCTGCATCTCCCATTGCCGCTCCTCTTGAATCCGGGGCGACCGTAAGAAAGGGTACAGCTACATGCACAACATTAATTTGTCCGCCTAATTCATAAGGTGTCAAATCCTGAGCAGAAACCGGAGGCAATAAAAAGTTATGCAACAACACATATAAAAATACAACAGAAGGTTTACCTCTCATCAGAAAAAGTTTAAGTTAAGATCGTTCCAGGAGGCTATAATGTTTTACTATGCTAATTGAATTGTGCAAATATAACTTCCTGAATTATCAGGTCTGTAATTTATTGCTAAAGTTTATAAAAAAAAACGACAAGGCAAAAACCGGATATTGCCGGTATAAAAAGTATTGCTATTTACATATTTATGTTTCAGGGAATAAACAGAATAAAAATAAAACTGACAAAGGTGTTATTTTAGTATTACCAGCTTCTCATATTTTTCTGCAATCTGCCCGTTTTCTGATCTTAGCCTGATACGGTAGATATAAACCCCACGGCCAATTTTGTCGCCGTAATCATCCAGACCATCCCAGTAAACAGGGTCAGGTTTGAAGCCCGGTGTATTAATGCTGGTATCTATCGTTTTAACAAGCCTTCCTGATATGGTGAAAACCTGGATAAGCACATCAATACCCATGCCAGGCTGATTATGCTCAAAATGAAAAGCCGTATTGCGGGTAAACGGGTTAGGATAATTAAAAACATGGCTGAGGGCAAGTTTTGCAGATTCGCTGACAGTAAATTTCAGTGAAGTTTCGGAAGAATTGTTAAAGACATCCCAGGCTTTCAGACTGAGTTCATAATTTCCCTCATCCAGGTTTGAAAACGGGTATTCAACCGTGCCGCCCTGGTAGCTGTCGGTTTCTGCCACATAATAATCATTAAGGACGATCAGGGTAGAGGGGTCATTATTCTTAATCAGGGTTATGTCGTGTCCGATCCCGCTGCCAACTGTATTTATACCGCTGCTGTCACTAAGGTAAGCAAGTAAACGGGGGTTCTGATCTGTAATTCCCCCGGAAATAAAATTAGCATCATTCATGAAAAGCTCTATCTCAGGTCCGTCGGTATCTTCAACAGCGCCGGGATCTGACCCGCCGATTATGAAGTCTGTGTAATATCCTGCCGCATCGTTGGAACCGTAGCTGGCAAAGGAGCTTATCTTTCCGCTACCATAATGGTAGGCAATATCTTTGGGTACTATAAAGGAGAAGCTGAATTCCCCGCCGGTGACACTGGCTTTTCCTTTATATATTATATTATTCCTGCTTTCAAAATCAAAAGGATCCGAACCATCATTTCCAAGAGTCTCTTCAATATTTATCTTGTCATAAACAGTATGATATACCAGTCCACCGAAATCACTCAAAACACCTCCCTGGCTATTTACAATTTCCCCTGACACTGTTACTTTTCCCAGGGCTTTTAATGTATCTGCAGGTTCGGAAACGGATATCCCGTTTATTGATGTAATTAAAGCCCTGTATTCGGGGAGGGCCAGTTTCATGGATGGATCACCCAGGAGAGTGAAGTTTCTCTTATTTATTCCGGAACTGGAATGTATCTTGGTAAGTCTCATTATATCACCCAGTCGCATATCTTCTCCATTATATGATCTTTCAAGTACAAACCGGTAAAAATTCTGGTTTAATAAGAAATTGGGTGTTGCATAAACCAGCCTTGTTGTTGAAAACAAAGCAATGCCTCCTCCTGCCGGATTGAGCAGAAGCATTTCTCCTGCCGAAACTCTGTCTGGATTGTCAAACCTGCTGAATTCACAGGTGGCTGTCATGAATACCGGCAACCTGTCCATGTTGGTATAAGATAATACATCATTGATATCCAGAATATTTTCATCTGCAAGTTTCAGTTCATTACCATGACCGGTATAGTTCATTATGAGTGATCCTTTTCTTATCCTTTCTGATATGGCATTATTCACTTCAGGATATCTCTGTCCCGAAGACGTTCCTTTTTTGGGCCATGCATCAAGGTATATCTTCTCAATATTAAAAACCGGCTTATTTTCACTGATACCCTCAGCCAGTATGTCGGCATCCCTCATATGGATATTATTATCTCCGTCATCTGCAATAAAACATAGAACGTTCTGCCAGTCCCCTTTCTTTTGCTGAGTGTTGTAATTGATAATTTTATTCACCACTGCCTCTGCCTGGCCCCGGGTAGTTACAGGCAGCCTTCCAGTTCCCGTATCCACCAGTCCGCTATATTCTCCCTCATCATCATCAAGTAATGCGAAAAAATCGTCACTTACAAACGACTGGGTTGGCCTCAGTGAGTTAGGTGATTGATAGGTAGGTACAAAGTTGGTTTTTGAAGGATCTCCAGGTCTGTTGTCGAAGGCCCCTTTCCCGAACAGCAAAAGGTATTTTGGAATTTCTGATTCACTGGAAGCCCTGTCATACAACATTTTCATAAAATCTCTGATTGCGGTAATATCGGGCTTGCCTGAGCTGAATTCGTTATAGATCTGCTCCGGTGTCAAAACCTCCACTTCCAGTCCGTCGTTATTTCGCCTGTGATCAGCCAGCCTGAGGGCTTCGGTCATAAAAAGAGGATGGGTAACTATTACCATATCGGCTGACCTGATGCCATGGAGATTTTGGTTTGGTATTTTCCCAAGTATGTCGGGCTGAAGGAAATTATCTTCATTGAAAGCTATGTATTGTTGTAGCTGGCCGACATGATCCTTAAATGTCATGGTATTTCCTGAAACCTGCGTGCTGATTTCCGAAATGTCCAGAGGATTGGTTATATTCCATATTCTTGTGGCGTTGGTGAAATTACGGATCCTGAATTCAGCAACCTGACCTTCGACCGGCACTTCGGGGCCTCTGAATTGCATCTGGCTCCCTTCCATGACAAGAGATCGCTTTACATTAAGCAAAATATAGTCCAGCCATCCTTCAGCAGAGGGTGTATTTTGTTCAAATATTATCGACAGGGCTATATTATCTCCGGCAGGGTTGAAGATGGCAGTCTCTTCTCTTGCATTGGCATAATTAGTAACAATACTTCCCATATTTACGGGTGAAATATCCAACCGGGAAATCTCACCTGAATTATATATCATCGAGAATGATGATGCAACAGGGGATCGTGCTGCCGTACCCCATTTCAGCCTGGCCTCCTGTCCCGCCTCTATATACGGGAAGCTGAAAGAGAAATCATAAGATGTTATCATCCTGAAATGTTCTCCAAACCAGGTTCTTCCCGAATTTAAAAGATTCACCATCTCATCTTCATGAAAATCATAATCAATGAATTCTTCGATTATTATATCGGGCTGCTGATCAGGAGTCTCGCTAAGTTCTATAAGATTATTGCCGGAAGGAGAGTCCGTTATAAAATAATAACTGCCATCTGAATACAAATGACGTTCATGTTCAAACATTCCTGATGATTCATTGTAATTCCAACTCACCGGACCCTGGCCATAAAACAGAAGATAATCACCGGGGCCGAAGATCCCGTCCTTCCCCCGGTTTATATAAATCTTGTTTTCAACAAGGTCATCATGACGCGGTATGTTGTTCATTTTTGGCAGCATGCGGTTACCATTGCCCAATATCCTGATCCCTGAAGGGCTCTCAATGCCCATTTGAACGAGGTCATCGTATGTAAGCTTGTAAATCCCATCCTTTGTTGTTTTAATCTTTATCCAGTTTCCGCTGCTTAAGACAGAACTTTCTGCATAGCTGTGACTTTTTGTAGCAGTAGGTGTTTTTGTATCTTGTTCCTCAAAGCTGTAAGAAAAGGAAACCAGTTTCTCTGGTGTACCGGTGGCCGGATTTCTCCTTACAGGGATGAATGTTATCTGAATGGCAGGTTCGCCTCTGCTTTTTACCCATGACTGGTTGGTAATAATTTCTGTATTCAGTTGACTAATATTATTTACAGCGGAAAGCTCAGTATCATCCAGAGGTCTAAATTGCATTTCTGACAATTTTACAATGTGGTCAGGATAATAATTTCGGGCAAAAATCAGTTCATAGTAAACCGGAAGTTCAGAAGCGGTATCGCTGTTTATATTATGGTCGAAGGACATGATGCGTTCGAAAGAAGATGAATAATCTCTTTTGTCAGGGGATTGGGCATCACGATATTCTTCCTGCCATTGTATAGTTCGTCCGGGTTGGTGTGTCTGGGCGCGGACCGGCATGTAGGTGAGGAGAATCAGAAATATGAAAATTCTGGTCATACCAGCAAAGCATTAGGTGAGGGTAACGATTAATACCATTGAATTTATTTTTTTGCCAGGATTTGGGATAAATTTGTAAAATTTTCTGATTAAACGGAAACTTATTTGTTATTATTGTCGTAATAATGGTGAGCGGAGAATTAAACAATCAGTTAAGGATAACTGATAAAGATATTTACATAAGATAGAGGCCGTAATTTGTATCCGGTTAAACCGGGAGGGTTGAAATATCAGAGGGAGTAAAAAGTGATTGTGGACTGAAAATGATTTTTGTATATAGCGAAGTAAAAGAATTAAAATTTTGAAATTGTGAATAAACACTTGATTATTATGAGATTAAATGGCATTTTATCGCTTATTGTACTGGCAGTTATTGTAAGTTCCTGCGGACTGCTTGGAGGAGGAAGTTCCGATGTGTCCCCGGCCACAGGATGGAATTACAATGACCCGGACATGGGAGGATTTGAAGTGAAGGACATGTATGAACAGGAAACGGGTCCCGGACTTGTCTTCGTTGACGGTGGCACGTTTACCATGGGACGAACACAGGAAGACGTTATGTATGACTGGAACAATGTACCCAGGCGGGTTAGTGTGAGTTCATTTTATATGGATGAAACAGAAGTCTCCAATGTTGATTACAGGGAGTATCTTCATTGGCTGCGAAGGGTTTACGTTGATTACCCTGAAGTTCACAGGAATGCATTACCCGATACTACTGTCTGGAGAAGTGCCCTCGGATACAATGAGCCATATGTGGAAACTTATTTCAGACATCCTGCCTTTAATGATTATCCAGTTGTAGGAGTAAACTGGCTTCAGGCAAATGATTATTGCATCTGGCGTACAGACAGGGTTAATGAGATGATCCTGATACGGGAAGGGATTCTGGACAGGGATCCCAACCAGGTGAATGAAAATAACTTTAATACCGATGCCTATCTTGCTGGACAGTATGAGGGACTGGTACTGGAGAATCTCCCCAATTTATCACCTGAAGGAGGAGAACGCAGGGTGCAATTCGAAGATGGTATCCTGTTGCCCAAATACCGGTTACCTACTGAGGCTGAATGGGAGTTTGCAGCACTCGGACTGATTGGAAACACTTATGAGGAGCGTATCTATGGGAGAAGAATTTACCCATGGGACGGACATCATACAAGAAATGACTCACGGAAAGATATTGGAAAGATGCGTGCCAATTTTGTTCGCGGAAGTGGAGATTACATGGGTGTGGCTGGTTTTCAGCATGAAGATTCAGAGATCACTTCACCGGTGAGATCTTACTGGGCTAATGACTACGGCCTTTATAACATGGCCGGCAATGTCAATGAATGGGTGCAGGATGTTTACCGGCCTATGTCATTTCAGGATGTCGATGAATTCCGTCCTTTCCGCGGCAACGTGTTCACAAAACTTGTAACTGATGAAGAAGGTAACATAGCCCAGAAGGATGAACTAGGCCGGCTGCAAAGAGAACCCATCAGTGAGGAAGATGCTTTCGGCAGAAGAAATTACAGTCAGGCTGATTACATAAATTACCGTGACGGAGATCAGATGTCCAGTATTAATTATAACGACGGAGAAGGCGAGGAAGAGGGTGAAAGTAATATGTATGCCCAGAGTGAGGATGACTTTGCTTCGCTTATTAACGACGAGGTAAGGGTTTATAAAGGGGGATCATGGAAGGACAGGGCATACTGGCTCTCACCCGGCACAAGAAGGTACCTTCACCAGGAGGAGTCACGCGATGATATTGGTTTCCGGTGTGCTATGAACCGTGTAGGAGGCTCAGTCACCCAATAGTTTATAACATTTAATATTTATATCAGGAGACCTCATTTTAACGATGGGGTTTCTTGTTTGGCACATATTAAAGCTGCATCAGTCTTCGGCAGACGAAATGACATAAACAAAGTATGCGGATGCCATGAGAGTGAAATGCTGAATACGAATACATTGCTATAGTAAAATAAAGTAAATAACTGCAGTAACTATACTTTATATGAATGAATACAAAGGAGTTATACAGCATCTTTAAGGATTCCTCCGGCGTTACCACCGATAGTCGTTCGGGTGCACCCGGCAGGATTTTTTTTGCCCTTCATGGTGATAACTTTGACGGACATCATTATGTGGAGCAGGCCTTAAATAAGGGTTGCATCAAAGCCGTTATAGATGATAATGATTTTGCCGTTCCCGGGAAAACCATCCTGGTGGATAACGTGCTTACTTCACTACAGCAACTTGCCTGCTATTACCGGCAGACTTTTAATATTCCGGTACTTGCCATAACTGGTTCAAATGGTAAAACAACTACCAAGGAGTTGATTCGTGAAGTCTTGTCCCGTCGTTTTAAAATCCTTGCTACCTGTGGTAACTTAAACAATCATATAGGTGTTCCGCTCACCCTGTTGAAACTTGAATCTGATCATGAGATTGCCGTAATTGAGATGGGCGCAAATCATATAGGAGAAATAAATGCCCTGTGTAATATTGCCATGCCTACTCATGGACTAATTACCAATATCGGTTATGCCCATCTGGAGGGATTCGGATCTTACGAGGGGGTTAAGAAGGCAAAGGGTGAACTGTTCCAGTACCTTAAGGATACCGGAGGTACAGCTTTTATAAATTCAGACCGTGCTGAACTGGTAAACATCTCGCAGGAATTAAGGCTTAAACAACTAACTTATGGAACTGGTGAGGGTTATTTTGTAGGCGGCACATTACTGGATCATGGCGAACACCTGGAAGCTGAGCTTACAAGCCGGGGATTTGCCGGCACTTTGAAAATTAAGACCCGGCTTACGGGTACTTATAATTTTGAAAATGTGCTTGCAGCTGCTGTTTCAGGCATCTTTTTCGGAGTTCCACCGGAAGAGGTGAAGTATGCAGTCGAAAACTATGTTCCTGGTAATAACCGTTCTCAGATTACCATCACACCCAATAATAAATTGCTTATGGATGCATACAATGCAAATCCTGACAGCATGCTGGCTGCCATCACAAATTTTTCCTCGCTGCAGGGAGAAAACAAATCCGTGATCCTGGGAGACATGCTCGAACTTGGGGAATATGCCGAGGAAGAACACATAAAGATTGTCAATGTGATTAAAGATCTTGACTTTAAGGAAGTTATGCTTGTGGGAGAGGTTTTTAAAAGAATACCTGCACCAGATAATTTTATCAGGTTTGAAGATACCGACCAGTTGGTGGAGTGGATGAAAATCAACCCATTAACTAGCCGGTTTGTCCTTTTAAAAGGTTCAAGGGGCATTAAACTTGAAAAATGTACGGAGGTTCTTTAACCGCTTTATGTCAGCTCCGTCTTAGTTTTTCCTTCTTCTGATACAGGAACCGTTTTATTTTTTGAGTGGGTGTTTTTTCAAAGGGGGACTGCTGTTCGATTATCTTGCTGAGCCTGGAAAATTTGTTCACTTCGGTATTAACTGAATTTTTAATATCATTAAGCTTTTCATTGATAAGCTCATTCATTTGAACCTGCATATTCTTTGCAGTCTCTTTAAGTTCCTGATAATATTTCTCCATCTCCTCGTAATTAAGATGCACCAGGGCCACCAGCTTACCTTTCATCTCGTAAACAATGGATTCCAGTACGAGGGACTGGCTGTTTATAACAGCTTCAATTTCTTCGGGATAAATGTTTTCCCCGCTTGGACCAAGAACCATATTTTTAAGGCGCCCTTTTATATACAAGTAATTATCTTTGTCCATAACACCTGTATCTCCGGTTTTGAACCAGCCGTCTTCCGTAAAAACTTTACTGGTTTGTTCTTCATCCTTATAATAACCTTTCATAATATTCGGGCCTTTGGCAAGGATCTCGCCCTCACCTGTAACTGAATTGGGATTGTCAATTTTTAGCTGTTGGCCCGGCAGGTTGAAGCCGGTGGAGCGGTAGCGTGTTAGTGAAGGAGTACATCCTGCCAGCAGGGGAGAGGTTTCAGTAAGTCCGTAACCAATAGCATAAGGAAATTTGGCATCGCGCAGGAATAGTTCGGTATCAGCTGAGAGTTTTGCTCCCCCGATACCAAAAAAGTGCAAATGTCCACCAAAGGTTTTGTATAGTTTCTTTCCTGCCATTTTATGAAAAAAGCGCCGGAAAAAGGTCGTTTTGAAAAGAGTCCTCGTAACAGCTGAACCCTGAAGTTTGGGAAGTATCTGCAACTTATATATCTTTTCTATAATAAGAGGAACCGTAAGCATCATGGTAGGTTTTACTTTCTGCATGGCAGGCACGAGTACTGCCGCAGTAGGCGGCTTTTCAAGATAGTAAACCGAGCCCCCGTTCATCATTGGTATGATAAAACCTATAGTACATTCATAAGTATGAGATAAAGGAAGCACAGACAAAAACCGGTCATATTTATTAACTTCCTGTATGTTTCCTGTATTAATGGCATTTGAAACCAGGTTTCTGTGGGTTAGCATGACTCCTTTTGGATTTCCTGTGGTGCCCGAAGTATAAAGGATGGCTGCCAGGTCATCTTCAGCAGGTTCGGGTAAATTTCCAGATGTACGCGAATTGCCGGTCTCTTTTTTCCACTCATTTCTATTCTTGACTATTTTTACATTGCCTGTGTTTTGGAGTTCATTCCGGTCAATAAGGCTAAAGTCATCAGCAAGTATTAAGGTATGGAGACATTCAGGCAGGGACATTCTTAGTTTTGCGGCCATTTTTTCTGACACAATAATTGCACTTGTTTCAGAATGTTCAAGTAACTTTTTTATCTCCTTTTCATTGAATTCGGTAAGTATTGGCACCACAATCGCGGCCATTGAACTAATTGCCAGGTATGTTATGCCCCAGTTGGGCATATTCTGACTCAAAATGGCTACCCTGTCTCCCTTTTTAACTCCCTTGCCCGCAAGTAGGTGAGAAAGCTCTTTTGAAAGATTATAAATTTCTCTGTAAGTATATGGAGAACGGCCTGCAAATGATAATGCATTCCGGTCGGTATATTGTCTGTAACTGTTTTCAAGCAGTTCAGAAAGAGTTAGCTTTTGTAATGTACTCATGTGTAAAATATATATTTGGCACTGAAACGTTGGCAAATGTAACTAAATTCTGGTGTATTTCAGAGTTCGGAATGCGTTTATCCGGTTAAAATTTAAAAAGTATATAGTATACAAACAGAATAATATAATATTTGTTTTTTTTAGAAATTCATTTGTAATGTTAAATATTCGTAAAATGGTACAAATCTGAGTTGGCTGGTATGCAAATGTGAATAATTGCATGTTAATTTTACGCAACCTTTATTATTTCATCTCGTAACAATGAAATATAATTACATCTGGATTCAGTAGATTTGAAATTCATTTGTATTACCTGCATTATGAAACAATCAAGCTTTATAATGATTAACCTGGAATTATCTGAAAAAATGTATTAACCGGCAATAACATAAATTTATATTTAACGTTTATCAAATGATTAATTTAAAATAGTGCTAATTATGAGAATTTTATTTACAACAGTTATTATTCTGATTGTTACCCTGTCTGTGTCAGCACAGGATCATCAGGGTGCTTATATTGCCTTTGACCGTGAATTGCATGATTATGGTGAGTTGCAGACGGATAGTCTTCCTGACGGGACTCTAAAATTCATGGTCTATAACCAGGGTAGCCAGCCGCTTGTTTTATCTAATGTTCGTGGTTGTTGCGGAACCAGGGTCAATGATTATACCAAGGCACCCATAGCACCAAGTGATAGCGGCTTTGTCGAGGTTCAGTTCAGACTGGTTCCCCATCCCCACAGGATAAGACGTACTATTACCATTCAGTCAAATGCAGCCAACAGGCAGACCGCCATATTGAGAGTGCAGGGTGAAGTTGTTGAATCCAGGGGTGATCTTACTCTGAAGGAGCAGGACTGATATATTTAACGGATTGGCAGGGCGTTTTATTCAAATTTTTCAACTATGCCCCGTTTCTGCGGAATATAGTACTCTTTAGGATCAGGGATAAATAAGCAGCCTGTTATTTGATCCTTTTAATTTGTCCGCCAGTCTTTTTCTTCCGGGGGCTTGTTGTCCAGTACAAGTTCTATTTTTTCCATTATTTCCTTATCCAGCATGGGAATCACATCCAAAGCCTTCATATTCTCATCGATCTGTCCGGACTTTGATGCTCCGGTAATTACGGTGCTTACTGCTGGGTTTTTAAGGCACCACGCAATAGACATTTGAGGAAGGCTGACACCAAGTTCATCGGCTATCTTTTTGAGCCTGGTTGCTTTTTCGGTCTTTTCTTTTCCTTCGGGGGATTCGATGCGTTTTCTCAACCATTCATATTCTTTAAGTGCCAGGCGACTGTCATCAGGAATCCCTTGTGCATATTTATTTGTTAAAACTCCTGAAGCCAGAGGGCTCCAGATGGTGGTTCCAAGCCCCATTCCTGCATAGAGAGGCTGATACTCAACCTCCACACGGTGACGCCTGAACATATTGTATTCAGGCTGTTCCATCAGTGGCGGGATCAGGCTGTTTTCTGTGGCAAAATGCCAGGCATCTTTTATCTGGGCAGCACTCCATTCACTTGTCCCCCAGTAAAAGGCCTTTCCCTGATTAATAACCTGGTTCATGGCCCTTACAGTTTCTTCCACCGGGGTATGCTTATCCGGGCGGTGGCAGAAGATCAGATCCACGTATTCCACCTGTAAGCGTTTCAGGGCAGCATTGGTTCCTTCTATTATATGCTTCATAGACAATCCCTGGTCATTTGGCCCGTCTCCTCCCCAGAATATCTTTGTTGAAAGGACCAGATCACTTCGTTTCCATCCGGTTTTTTTCAGTACCTGGCCCATTATGGTTTCAGACATTCCTCCCGCATACTGTTCCGCATTATCAAAAAAGTTTACTCCGTGTTCATAAGCTTTTTTCATTAATTCCATGGCTCTGGTGGTATCTGCCTGGAATCCGAAAGTCACCCATGATCCGAAGGAAAGTGCTGATACTTTCAGCCCGGATCTTCCTAAAAAATTATATTTCATTCGTATAAAGTATAGTTAGCAATCTGTTTAACAATATGTTAATAATGCATAGTTCGGTTATTTTGCTTTTCAATCCATGGAACCCTCATGTTTATACATCTTATTTTGTGTTAAAAATTAACATGAGGCTTTCATTCGAATAAAATAGATTTATCAAATTAATATTCAATTAATTGTGTTCACAAGGTTTATTACTTACTGGTTGTCAATATTGTAATCAATGTATTTGTGTGGCATTTCATGCGAAGGCCCCTCGTCTTTAAGATAGTAATCAAACCATTCCATGGTGCGGACAATATAATCCAGACGGTTAGTATTACTGGCATTGCCGTGACCTTCTCCGGGATATCTGATAAACCTGACAGGGGCGTCACCATGTAGTTTCAGCTGACGATAGAGTTCAAGACCCTGTGAAGGCGGTACCCGGGTATCTTCTTTGCCGTGAAGTATAAGTGTGGGTGTTTTACTGCCCGGAGCATATTTAACCGGGCTGGCATTCCATACCTTTTCCATATTCTCGTGTGTCCAGAATCCCCAGTGAACCAGATAATCTTCCTGTGGTATATCGGTAGTATTCCGTTTTGATATCTGGTTGCTTATTCCAACGAATACTACCGATGCGGCAAACCTTTCTGTATTCCGGGTAGCAGACAATGCCGAAAAATATCCTCCATAGGAACCACCTCCAATGCCCACCTTGTTTTTATCGACATAGCCCTTGTTGATTAAATGGTCTATGCCGTCAAGGACATCATCATATTCCTTCCCCGCAAGATCTCCGAATCCTTCCATCGTGAAATCTATGCCGCGTCCCGATCCTGCCCGGTAATTCGGCATGAATACAAAGTAACCATTGGCGGCAGCTACCTGTCCCCACATGTTGTAATTAGTTACCCAGCCGTTCTGGACGGCAGCTTCGGGGCCTCCATGTATATAGGTTATCAGTGGATATGATGTTCCAGGCTGGTAGTCCACAGGATAGATTAAGACCGCCTCAATATCAAGTCCGTCCCGGGCATCATAAATAATCTTTTCCTGTTTGCCAAGTTTTATGTCCTTAAGCCAGGGATTATGGGTGGTCAGTTTTTTTATCCGTCCGGAGCTCATATCAAAAGCGAATAGTTCATTTGGATGCTCCTTTGTGTTTCCGGAAAATGCGACCATATTATCTGAAAGGCTGAACGATCTGAAAACCGCCTTTTCCGGCTCGATGAGTATTTTCCTTGAGTCCTGGTTCACTTCCTGCTCGCTGAGTACCATATCTGTTCCTTCTTCAGAAACATAAAGCATGGTGTTGTTATCTTTCCACTGAACGTTAATAACAGATGCCCTCATCCCTTCAGCAAAGTTCCTTAGCTCTTTGAACTCTTTGCCGGTCGGAACATCAATTACAAATAAGCTTCCGGCTACGGCATCATGTACACTTGATGCTGCAATAAATGCAAGCTTTTTTCCATTGGGGCTCCATGCCATGTTTCCCAGTTTGCCCGGATTTTCCATTATTCTGCTATTTTCTCCCGATTCCAGGTCAACCAGGTGGATACGTTTAAACATATAGTAATAGTCCACAAGATTTTTTTCAGCAATAGCGGCAGCCGCAAACCGGCCATCTGGAGCAATGGTGAAGTCGAAAACGCTGACGTCTTGAGTTAACTGTCTGGTTTTGTGAGTTAAGAGATCGTAAACGTACAGATTCCGGTCTCTGTATTCTTCCTCGTAGATTTCAATATTAAAACCTTTTTCATTCAATTCTTGCTTCAAAGTATCAGTTTCTGAAAGGGCCACGAAAGCCAGGTTATCCTCGTCTATAAATTCATAGGAGATGATTGGCCTGTCAAACCGGGTAAGCTGCTCCGGTTTGCCGTTCCTGGGGTTGATGGTGAAGACCTGGAAACCGTTTGCGCCGCTTCCGGTAAAGCGAAAACTGATATGGCCATCCGGCGTCCATCCGATGGAATTTAAGCTGTTCTTACCAGTAATCAAGGGGACTGACTCTCCTGTTCCGGTGTCAAAAACATAAAGTTCGTTATAGACGGGTCCGGGATCGTCTGAAAAAGGTCTTGGTAGTGAAAGGGTGTAGGCAATGAACTGACCGTCATCAGAAATCGAAACCTCTGCAACATTTTGAATGTCAAAGATGTTGTAGGGAGATAGTGTATGGTCATTCGCGTTTAAGGAATGCAGGGAAAATATTAGGCCGAGAAGCATTCCCAGCAAGTAAGTTTTTGAAAGATCTATTTTCATGAAATCATGCGGTTTTTAAATTCTTAAATAAAAAGTTGAACTGAAACACTCCGGTTCTATTCCCCGGAAAAAGAAATTTTATCTATAGTTATATTGTAAGAACCAAATAATACAAATTTTGTTAAAGGTGATTAGAAAAATTTTAATGTCAGTGTAGCATAAAAGTAGAATATAAATATAAAACAATAGTTGCAGGGTGGTATGTTTTTAAATTCCTAAAAGTTATTTTTACAGGACCTGGCGATTTTTCAAAATAAAATAAATCTAAAATGTGTCAATGGAAGATGTAATTAGCAATTCCTTTTTTGAATTTGCAGCCATACTGATTATTTCGGCAGTGGTCGGGTTGGTGGGCAGGTTGTTTAAGCAGCCCCTGATTGTCGCATTTATTGGAGTCGGGATTCTTGTGGGACCATGGGGACTGGATTTGCTGGAGTCAATAGACCAGCTTCACCTGATGGCTGATCTGGGCATTGCAATATTATTGTTTGCCATTGGCTTGAAACTTGATCTCACTTTGATTAAATCCACTGGGAAGGTAGCTCTGTTAACCGGACTCGGACAGGTGTTGTTCACCTCAATTTTCGGGTATTTCATAGCGCTGGCTTTTGGGTTTTCTCATATTACTGCCTTGTATGTTGCGGTTGCGCTTACTTTTTCAAGTACCATCATTATTGTAAAACTCCTTTCAGACAAGAAGGAGATAGATTCCCTGCATGGTCAGATATCAATCGGGTTTCTTATTGTTCAGGATATCGTGGTTGTGCTGGTCATGATATTTCTTTCGGCATTGGGGACTGAAACGATAAACAGTCCGCTTATTGACATTTCTCTTGTTGTGTTGAAAGGGTTTGCCATGCTGGCTGTAGTAGGGATATTAATGAGGTACGTGCTGCCACATGTTGTAAATTCAATGATCCATTCCCAGGAACTGCTGATCCTGTTTGCCATCTCCTGGGCTCTTATACTTGCTTCAGCCGGGGATTATCTTGGATTCAGCAGGGAAGTGGGTGCTTTTCTGGCCGGGATGGCTCTTGCTTCCAATGATTACCGTGAAATTATAAGCGGAAAGATGACCACTCTGAGGGACTTTCTGCTGCTTTTCTTTTTCGTTAATCTTGGGGCACAGCTTGATCTTTCCCTTATTGGGGACCAGCTGCGACCCGCTCTTATTTTCTCTTTATTTGTACTCGTTGGTAACCCCCTGATAGTACTTATTATAATGGGCATAATGGGCTATAGGAAACGAACATCCTTCCTGTCCGGGCTGGCTGTAGCCCAGATAAGTGAATTTTCGCTTATTCTTGCCGCACTCGGGCTCGAACTGGGACATATAGATGATGAGACCATGGGACTGATTACACTCGTTGGATTAATCACTATCGGGCTGTCCACATATATGATCCTCTATTCACATCAGATATTTGAGTTTATTTCTCCCGTTCTGGGAATTTTTGAGAAAGCGAATCCTTACCGTGAAAGCAGGTTGAAACAGCTTGAGGAGCAACAGTATGATGTGGTAGTTTTTGGGCTGGGCCGTTATGGCAACAGTATTGCAGACAGCCTGGAGCAGGCAGGACGTGTGGTAATGGGAGTTGATTTTGATCCCAATGCGGTTGAACTGTGGAAGACTAGAGGTAAAACTGCCCAGCTGGGAGATGCTGAGGATCCCGATCTTCCCGAGTTATTGCCTCTTAAAAATGTGAGGCTCATAATCAGTACTTTGCCTGATTATGAGATCAACCTCCATCTTCTAAAGATACTGAAACACCATAATTTCAGCGGAAGGATAGCTCTTACCCAGCATCATCCTGACCATGCACAGAAATTGATCGACGCAGGGGCCGATATGATCCTTTTCCCCTTTGTTGATGCAGTGGAGAATATTACAGAGAAGCTCGGGTGCTGATAACGTGTTATAGCCGGGCGGACTGTTTTATTTTTTTCAGATATTTTGAATTGCTGCCGGGCATGAACCTTTTGCTTATTGAGTTTTTTTATATCGAAGAAACGATAATCGAAATCTAATCAGGCCTAAATCAACTTAACCGGACATAAAACTAATAAATTATTTATTAAGAACGGTCCTTTACCAGTGTAATAATCTGCTGAAAACACGGAACATTTTTCTTTAGAATTCGTACCACTTGTAGTCTTGTAAATATGACTTTCAGTTGGCATATATTGTAATTATGAATTTTAGTTTAATTTAAAGAATTAAAAAATGGCATACTTTGAGTGGGATGAAAATCTTAGTGTTAAGATCAGCTCTATTGACGATCAGCACAAAAAACTCGTCGAAATGATAAATGTCTTTTATCAGAACATAAAAGACAATTCAGGAAATGATCAGATCAGTAAGCTGGTAAGGGGAATGAAAGATTACACTCGTCAGCATTTCAGTACGGAAGAAAATTATATGAGAAAATTTAATTATCCGGACTATGATGCCCACAAAAAAGAACATGATATGTTTATTACAAAGGTCAACGAACTGGAAGATAAACTAAATCAGGGAAAAATGGTTTTATCTTTTGAAATTACCAAATTTCTAAAGGAGTGGGTCAAAAACCATATACAGGGTACAGATAAAAAATATAGCGATTTTTTTGTAAGTAAGGGGGTAGTTTAAAGGTGCAGAGTTTCATATTGACAGCAGCTGAAAAATATTGGTGTCTATATATGTAGTAAAACTGCTTTTGTCCGTTATTTGTAGGTATACAACAATGCATTTACTATTTTTGCTAAAAACAAAAGATAATGGATATTATAAACGAGATAAGCAGATTAAAAAATGAAAAAAACGCTGTAATACTTGCCCATTACTATCAGATTCCAGAGATACAGGATATAGCTGATTTTGTTGGCGACAGTCTTGACCTTTCAAGGAAATCAGCCGATACCGATGCAGATATTATTGTGTTTGCAGGAGTTAATTTTATGGCCGAAACAGCAAAGATCCTGTCTCCTGAGAAAAAGGTACTTATACCGGACAGGAAAGCGGGTTGCTCGCTTGCCGATTCCTGTCCTCCCGCCGGTTTCAGGAAGTTCATAGAGCAATATCCGGAGCATATTGTAGTTTCGTATGTCAACACTACGGCAGAGATAAAAGCGATGACCGATATTTGCTGTACTTCCACCAATGCGGTGAAGGTTATTGAGAGTATTCCCCGTGATCAGAAAATTATTTTTGCGCCCGACCGCAATCTTGGGAATTATCTCAACAGTATTACCGGCAGGGATATGGTCGTATGGGATGGGGCATGTCATGTTCACGAGGAATTTTCCCTTGAAAGGATATTGGAACTGAAAAATCAATACCCTGATTCTCAATTGATAGCTCATCCGGAATGCCAGAAACCAATTTTGATAGCATCTGATTTTGTCGGATCGACGTCTGCACTGCTCAATTATGTTACCAGGGATAAAGGAAAGGAGTATATTGTTGCAACTGAATCGGGTATTCTGCATCAAATGAAGAAAATAAATCCGGAAAAACTTTTTATTCCCGCCCCCCCCATTGATTCCACATGTGGTTGCAGCGACTGTAAGTATATGAAGCTTCATACGGTAAAAAAGATCTATGACAGTCTGCTTGAAGAAAAATATGAGGTTGATGTTGATCCCTCCATCAGGGAAAAGGCTGTAAAATCAATTATCCGGATGCTGGAGATCCCGGTATGACCGGTATTTAATCTGGTTAGCTGACGGGATTAAATTATCTCAAAGTATTGGCATGATCTGCATCTGCATAAAACAAGTTGCTTTGTCTGTCGAAGGCTGATAAGTGATTCATTCAAATTATCTGGTAATAAAAAATTAAGGTTGAGCATTAAACATAATAGGATTAGTTGGTGTTTATATTAACGTCAAGCTGGAACCCTTATGAAGAAGTTATTATCATTTGCACTGATAGTTTTTACCCTCGGGTTATTATTTAACAATTCAGTGAACCGGCACTTCCATCAATTGCCCAACGGCATAATGGTAGAGCACGCACACCCTTACAGTAAAGGCACTTCATCCGCCGATTCCCCATACCAAAAACACCATCACAGTGATCTGGAATACCTTATCCTGGATATGGTGTTTTATTCAGGATGGTTAGTAATTCTTGGTTTTTACGGATTCCACATCTTTTCCGGAGTTACCTCACCTATTCTGCCTCTGGTTCCTGAGGGTGAAATTACTTCCGCTATTCCGCTCTTGCCTCTTTTACGCGCCCCTCCCTCAAACTGATTTTTCAGAAATGCTTTTTAAGGTTTTGTTTAATGGATCTGTCTAAATACCATTTTCATGGTATTTAATTTTATTAAGTGTTTCATCAGACCGGCTGACCGGCTCTAACAAGCTGTTTTATTTGTCTATATTTTAATAATAAAAAATTATGAAATTTTTATCTTTTTTATTGATTGCTTTCACCTTATTGATTATTTCTGTCCACGGAGAAGAAGAGACTGACGCCAATGTTTTTGGACATGTTGTTTCAACAGAAGACGGGGAACATATACCCTTCATTAATGTTATCGTTGAAGGCACCCGTATAGGTACAATAACCGATGCCTCCGGGCACTATATAATGACTAATCTGCCTGTGGGCAGGCATACCCTGTCCGTCAAGGGAATGGGTTATGAAACCAAATCCATCGAGTTTGAGATTTTTGAAAATCAAACATTAGAGATCGATTTTGAAATTGAATATCTTGGAGTTGATCTTGAAGAAATAGTTATTACTGCTTCGCCTACTGCAAGTGGCTTTCGTTACCAGCCTGATATGACTTATATGGGCGAGTCACTTCAAAAAAGGAGTGAAGTATCTTTTGGTGAAATGCTGAATGGCGAACCGGGTGTTGCAATGCGTTCATTTGGTTCTGCTCCTGCAAGACCTGTAATCAGGGGAATGGATGGCGACCGTATCCTGATACTGGAAAACGGCGAAAGAATGGGGGACATTTCCGGCACATCATCAGATCACACAATTGCCCTTGATCCGCTGGCAGCGCACAGGGTTGAAGTAGTAAGGGGACCGGCCAGCCTGCTTTATGGTTCCAGTGCCCTGGGTGGTGTGATCAATCTCATGACTACCGATATTCCCGATCACTGGGATCGGGGGGCTTCAGGTGTTCTCTCTTTACAGGGGGCTTCCGTGAACCAAATGGGCGCCGGTTTCGGCCGCTATACATACGGAAACGAGAAATTGGCGTTTTCAGGCCGGCTAGCACACCGGCAGTCCTCCGATATCAACACACCCGCCGGAATTTTGCAGGGCACATCCATGAATAATTTTGATGCATCGGCTGGAATTGGTTTCAATAACGGCAGTTCTGCCGGAGGTGCAAGCATTTCCATGGCGGACCAGGTTTATGAAATTCCTGAAAATGTTGATAATCCTGACGCAGGGGTTGAGATACGGATGCAGAGGCAGGCCTTGCAGGGAAGGGGCAACTTCACCAGGGATGGTTTTATGGATCGGGGACAATTCCGGTTTAATGCAAGCCGCATGTTCCAGGAGGAAATAGCGTACGAATTGCATGAAGATTTCCTCAATGAAAATGTTGATCTTGAGTATGAAAAATATTCGTTCAGCTCAACGCTGACCATTCAGCATAAACCCTTTTTGTTTTTTGACAGGGGTGCAACGGGACTGAATTTACATGCTCATAAACTTAGGGTAGGAGGAAATGATGCATATACTCCCGGTGAGCAACGGTTTAATATCGGAATGTTTACCTTTCAGGAGATACCTCTTTCCAATACCATGCGTATACAGGGTGGACTTCGATTTGATTTCCAGCATACCGGGGCATTAGCTAATGATTTGTTCCCCGGTATAAACGGAAAGAGAAATGCACTCAACTACACCGGATCAGTTGGATTTAATCACCGTCCTTTCGAGGGACTGGAGGTTGGTGGGCAATTTGCCCGTTCACACAGAAATCCTTCTGTCGAGGAACTATATGCCAGTGGCTCCCATCTTGGTGCGGGTGTATATGAAATTGGAAACAGCAGTCTGAAAGATGAAATTGGTCAGGGTGCTGATTTTTTTATAAACTGGACGGGTGATTTTGTTCAAATTGAATTGGCTGCATTTGTAAATTATTTTCGGAATTATATAATTTTCGCTCCTACCGGGGATACAGATCCGGGTTCTGGTTACCCGGTCTTCATGTATACGGGGGATGAAGCAAGACTGGCCGGGGGTGAGATTTCGGCCGGGTTTAAGCCTCACCGCAATCTGGATATCGGACTGGGGGGTGATTTTGTTGACGGCAGGAGACTGAGTAACGGTAATCAGTATCTGCCGTTTATTCCTCCTTTCAGGCTGATGGCCGATCTTGAATATGATTTTGGCTCAATATGGATTGGAGGTAAGATGTTATCAGCCGCCAGGCAGGGGAGGGTGGCGCCTGATGAAGATATTACCGGTGGATATACACTGCTTGGATTATCAGCCGGATACAGGTTTGCCGGTCCGGGAAGTCACGTTCTCATTATGCGCGTAGATAATCTGCTGGATGAAAGTTACCGTGATCATCTTTCACGAATAGAGGATCGCAATTTCCCCATGCCGGGACGTAATTTTACGTTGGCTTACAGATGGTTTTTTTAATAATTTCAAATTAGCCGGGGCATATTGCTTTGGCTGTCAGTACAATTAAGTGCTCTGGTTGATTAAGGGATAAATACTATGAATTAGGTATTGCAGGGTTTAATTTCTTAATAAATATTTGCGGTTAATGATTCTGAATGGCCTGATCATACAGGTGCTTCAGGGTCAACTATCCAAATTGCGGAAATGCTCAGAAAATTTTCAATACTGCTGGTAATTCCTATTCTCCTGATGCTGTACAATAATACGGCATACAGTCACCAGCATATTATGAACAACGGACTGACCGTTACTCATGCCCACCCTTTTGATGTGTGTGATCACGGGCCCTGTACATGTCATTACCATTCTGAGAAAGAATATCTTTTTTATGCACTGATATCAGATTCCTTGTCTGCGATGTTTTTTGTAGTTGTTGCTATTATTATTTCCATTAGCTTTATATATCTTAAATCTCTGTATGCTACCCCTTTTACAAAACTCCCAGGAAGGTTATTATTGCCTTCTTTAAGGGCTCCTCCCGTTATGGTTTTTCATTATAATGCCTGACCGGCTGTTAAGAACAATTTGCGCATTTCCATGATGATTCATGAGATGTGCCGGAAGATCATGATGTATGTTTGTTATATCTGACCTTTTGAATATTTTCGGACATGAAATAAGTTCAGAGGACGGGGAGCGGATGGGTGATATTTCCGAAGCCTCTTCCGGTCATGCTATTTCGATGGATCCGCTATCAGCTAACAGGGTAGAGGTCGTTAGCGGACAACATGTTATAATTCTTAGAGTGGACAATGTTTTTGATACCAGGTACCGCGATCATCTTTCCAGGGTAGAGGAGAGGAATTTCCCTATGCCAGGCAGAAACCTGAGTCTGTCCTACCGCTGGTTTTTTTAAATGGTGTTGTTATATTTCAGGAGATAAATATAATCCTGTCTGAAATATTTTCCCTTATCAAACAGGCTGTTTTTATCCTTTCAGCCTGTTTGAGTTTTCTATAGAATCCTCAATTACCATTGTAAACAACTCTTTTATGTCAAGACCCATAGACTCGACCTGCTGGGGTATTATGCTGGTATCGGTCATGCCCGGAACAGTGTTTGCTTCGAGAAAGTATAACCTGTTATTTGCCAGAATATAATCCATCCGGACTATACCATGGCAGTCCAGTAAATCATAGATAAACGATGATATTTTTTTACATTCCCCGGTAAGTTCTCCTGGTATCCTTGCAGGAGTTATCTCGTCGGCTTCCCTGTTATATTTGGCATCAAAATCGAAAAATTCATTCTTGCTCACTATCTCGGTCAGAGGAAACAACATTTCCCTGTCCCTGCTCTTGAAAACTCCACCGGTAAGTTCAGTGCCTTCGATAAATTCCTCAACAATCACTTCACTATCCTCCCTGAATGCTTTATGGATAGCATCTTTTATCCCCGATGTCTTTTTTACCCTGGTTATACCGAAACTTGAACCCCCGCTGTTGGGTTTGATGAAACACGGAAGTCCTATCTCCGCAGCTATCCTTTCCGGATCAAACTGATACCCCTTACGAATAAGCATTGCTTTAGGTGAAAGTATACCGAAGTTGTTAAGGAAGCCTTTACAAACATATTTATTGAATGTCATTGCAGATGTAAGAACACCGCAGGTGGTGTATGGAATGCCAAGGAGGTCAAAATAAGCTTGTAATTTTCCGTCTTCACCGGGAGTTCCGTGTATAGCCATGAAAACGCAGTCAAACTGTATTTTTTTGCCCTCAAAAATAAAAGAGAAATCATTTTTATCTATAACCGGTCCGGGATTACCATGGGTTCCCTGAATCCATTTATCACCCTTCATTGTAATTATCCACGACTTATATAGGTTTTTATCCAGTGATCGCTCAATATTTGAAGCACTTGCTACTGAAATAACGTATTCCGATGAATCTCCACCGGTGGCGATGGCAATGTTTTTTTGCATGGGGAAAGTAATGTTTATTAACCGGGTTGATTTTTTAAGTGATTCTTTGCAAAAATAAATAAATATCTACTGTGTACAGTATTTCTGTTTGTTGAATGGTAATTAAATTGTATCTCAGTAAAAAACTTATGGAATATTTTGTGGCAGGGTTAATATGCTGTAGATGTTATATTCATTGATTCATATTACCACGTTCCCCGGTATATTTTCTCCACTTTTCGAGTAATTGTTGCATATCACCGGGTAGTTCAGCCTCAAAATACATTTCATCACCCGTTGCCGGATGTGTGAAACCAAGGGATTTTGCATGAAGAGCCTGGCGGGGAAGGGTTTTAAAGCAATTCTGGACAAATTGTTTGTATTTGGTGAAGGTGGTTCCCCTCAGTATACGGTTTCCTCCATATCTCTCATCATTAAAAAGAGGATGTCTGATATGTTCCATATGAACTCTTATCTGGTGAGTCCTGCCTGTTTCCAGACGGCATTCTACCAGGCTGATATACCCCAGATTTTCAATGACCCTGTAATGAGTAACCGCATGTTTTCCTTCATTGCCTGTTGGAAATACATCCATTTTCATTCTGTCCTTAAGATGCCTGCCAATATTGCCTTCGATCGTTCCTTCAGGTGGATCTGGTTCTCCCCAGGTTATGGCAAGGTACACTCTTTTTGTATTTCTGTCATAAAACTGTTTTGCCAGCCGGTTCATTGCCAGTTCCGTCTTGGCCACCACCAGTAATCCGCTTGTGTTTTTGTCTATCCGGTGGACCAGTCCCGGTCTTAGTTCGCCCGATTTAAACAGTGGCATCTCCCTGAATCTCCAGGCGAGTGCATTCACAAGAGTTCCTGTATAATTACCATGCCCCGGATGGACAACCATCCCTGCCTCTTTATTCAAAACGATCAGCTGGTCATCTTCATAAACCACGTCGAGGGGAATATTCTCCGGTATGAGCTCGGTCTCCCTTGGAGGATAGGCCATCACTATGGTTATAACATCTCCCGCCCTGACTTTGTAATTTGATTTTACAACCTGATCGTTTACAAGAATGTTGCCAGCTGACGCAGCATTTTGAATGCGGTTTCTTGAGGTATTCTCTATACGATTTACCAGAAACTTGTCAATCCTCAGCAATTTCTGTCCCCTGTCTGCTTCAAACCTGTAATGCTCATATAGATCAGCGTTGTCTTTCAGCTCTTCGCCGGATAGATCTTGCGTCATAATATCAATTAATAATTTGGCCTATTGTGTTATCAGGATCTTTTTGGTTTTAAAACTGGAATTTTTGGTTTCAGTACGTAAAAAATATATTCCAGGAGGAAGATTTGACAGGTCAATCCTGTATTCATTACCGGTCCCCTGATAAACCATCTGGCCCAGCCGGTTGTACAATTTGTGTACGACCGAATTCAGGTCTGTTTCTGTTTCCAGTTCTATGAACAGGTAATTTACTGCGGGATTCGGATATACTTTCAATCCCGATTTCACCGGAGTTTCATTTACCGGCGCAGAAAGCGGATTTCCAACCACAGGCCTTATCATCAGCGACCCTTCAAAGGAGGTTTTTTGCCATTGGCCATAAATGTTATAAAAAATCCTGTTGCTGTTGTCATTGTTAATATCCCATCCTATATTCAGAAATTCAGTTGATGTCTGTATTATTCCTGTATGGAAAATTCCGGAAATATAAAGTGCAGAATCCAGGTAATATGTATGAAACCGGTTCAGGCTATCTTCATATACTGGCCTTAATCCCTCACTTGAATAAAGAAGCTCTCCGGGTTTGCCTCCATCGTCATCCCATACTGCAATATGGAAATATTGCCTTGATGCATCATTAAGAGACTGATTAAAATATATTTTTATCGCCCGCAGACTGTCGGGTGTATATGTTCTGAATCTGTATGCTATTTTTGCATTCTCGGTTCCCCCGCCGAAAAGACCGTAGCCGTTCTCGGCGGTTCCGTCATCTAGGGCAAAATAATTGCTGAATTTCTGATAATATGATATGGTGTCATTACTCTTGCGATCAAAATCATCTGTTGTCAGCCATGCCTTGATCCTGAAGAGGGCTGAATCATTAACATCTGTATTGAATGAATAGGCCAGAGGCGGACTGTAGTCCTGGGTTTCGGTGGGGGGAATGTTGGCGGTTTCTCCCGAAAAGCTATAGGCGATCCTGTTTTCGTAAACATCTTGAACAGAAAAATGCCTGTCCGCACTCCTGGTTACACGGTCGTTGTTTGTGTATGATACGGGAATAACCGAGCCCATTTCAGCAACGCGTCCTGCCTGGAAATGTTTCCAGGGCATCGATTCATAGTTGTTTAACAGCGAACTGAGGGGGCTTACGAATGCGATATCGCTGAAAACAGAGTCTCCGGCTGTGCGGCCCCTGTCCAGGTATACATAGTCAATATGCCAGTGATCGCAATTGCTTTTTGCTCCCGGATTAAAACGGTTATCTGCCAGGCTGGCAATATTGCTGAACCTGAAACGGAAATTTTCTTTCAGGTATTCGGTACTCGTTACAGGAAGCATCACCAGCCTGAAATCATGCAGACTGTCGCCTGCTGCGGACCAGACAACCTTCCACGTTTCTGTTTCGGGAGAATAAAACTCAAGTCTGAGTGAATCGGTTGTCTGCGGTACGTCTCCTTTACCTTGTGGCTGATAAAAAAAACTCAGGTATATACTATCTTCAGGGGGAAAATCCATATTTACCGGTCTGGAGGT
>CAZFOO010000017.1:47365-54337 GCA_964520585.1 uncultured Bacteroidales bacterium | reverse complement strand
AACCGAACTATGCATTATTAACATATTGTTAAACAGATTGCTAACTATACTTTATTCGAATGAAATTGTTTATTCCCCGTTCAGGTTTTTTGGAAAACTTAATGTTGCTGTTAATATTTTTGCTGCTATCTGGTTGTGCTGGTAACGGTTCCCGTAATGATACCGGTACCGATCTTGACCTTGATATTACCGATGAAGAATTGAGTGAGGCTTTTCGGGCAAAACAGATTTTCTATTCATTGCCATCACCATTGGAAACTGCCATGATGCTCAGATCTGCCGGTGCCGTATATAATGAAGAATTGATGAACCCGGTTGAAAATGCCTCAAAATACCTTACAAACAAACAAATGGCTATTAATCTCGGAGTTTATACAACTGATATTTCTTATGCCAGCATTTTTAACCAGTCCCAGGTGTGCATGAAATATATGGATACCGCAAAAGATCTTGCTGAAAATCTTGGCATAATCGACGCTGTTGATAATAATACAATGGAAAGACTCGAAGATAACCTTCATAACCAGGAAGTTATTATGGATATTGTTTCTGAATCTTTCATGAACTCGAGTTCATTCCTGCAGGAGAATAACAGGGAAGCTGTTGCTGCAATGATGTTTGTGGGCGGCTGGATCGAAGGACTTTATCTGGCACTTAATCTCACCGATGGCAGGGAGATAGAAGGAAATAATTTAGTGGAAAGGATAGTGGACAGTAAGTTGTCGTTTGAGGTGGTATTGCTTATGCTTGAAGATTATAAACACGATCAGGATATTGCTGATCTCATAGTTGAAATGGACAGGATAAAAGAAATTTTCAGGGAAATTGACATCAAGTCATCCCGTGTCCGTGTTATCAATGCTCCCGATGATCCGGTAACCCTTCTCAGATCGGATTCCTCATCCAATATAGATAGTGATATATTTCGTCAGTTGAAGTCCACCGTTACTGATATACGCAACCGTTTTGTTTCTTAAATTTAATTATCGCATGAGACGTTTTTTGGCATTTCTTTTTCTTTGTACCGTAATTTTTGTTGTTTTACCTGAAAAGGCCATTGGGCAGTGCAAAGGTTTTGCGAAGAGAATCTGCCGGGCAGAACTTGGCAAATACACTCATGATGGTAATTATCATGCTGCGGTACTTACAGAAGGAGAAGAAGCAGAACTTTATAAGACGTTTTATCCCGGTCAGGATTACAGAATTGCAATATGTGGTACAGAGGTGTTGTCAGGAATTGAATTTGAGGTAATGGACAATCAGCATAATGTGCTGTATACAAATCGTGATAATGATTATAAAAGGATATGGGACTTTCGTCTGGAATCAACGCAGCAACTTGTAATTTCAGTGAGGGTACTGCCCGCCGGCCAGGGGGAGGAGCCGGCCAGCGGATGTGTTGCCATTTTGTTTGGAATGACTCAATAGTTCCTGGTGTTTTGTTCAGTCCGGGCATTTCTGTAATGGACTAAGTAATTCATTTGGTCACCTTGTTGCTTTCAAATTTGGTTTTCCGGAGAAATTTGTTCTTAAGATGCTCACCGGTATAAGAACTCACGCATTGTGAAAGATCTTCCGGTGTACCTTCAAATAACAAATAACCTCCCTTTTCACCTCCTTCAGGTCCAAGATCAATAACCCAGTCCGCCATCTTTATTATCTCCAGGTTATGCTCAACCACTAAAACGGTATTCCCCCTGTCTATCAAAGCCCTAAATGCCCTCAGGAGCTTTTTTATGTCGTGAAAATGTAATCCGGTGGTGGGTTCGTCGAATATAAACATGACCGGCTGGTGGGTCTTCTCTCTTCCCAGGAAGGAGGCTAATTTGACTCTCTGGCTTTCTCCGCCGCTGAGGGTACTGGATGATTGTCCCAGTTTCACATAATCAAGACCCACTTCGTCCAGGGGCATTAGCTTATCTACTATTTTGTTTTCCATAGTGCCCTTCTTTTCTGAGAAGAAATCAATAGCTTCCCTGACGGTTAATTCCAGGACATCATGTATGTTTTTACCCCTGTAACTGACCTCCAGAATGTTTTCCCTGAAACGTTTTCCCTGGCAGTTTTCACAGACGAGATTCACATCGGCCATAAATTGCATCTCTACTTTTATAGAACCCTCTCCCTGACACTCTTCACATCTGCCACCTTCTATATTGAAAGAAAAATGGCCAGGTTTGAAATTATTTAGTTTTGATGCCGTCTGAGCTGCAAAAAGTTTGCGGATCTCATCGTAAGCTTTAACATAAGTCACCGGATTCGATCTTGACGATCTGCCGATAGGGTTCTGGTCAATCATTTCAACTCCCGAAAGCTGCCTGAGATCTCCTCCTAGTATGCCGAATTGACCTGTCTTCGTGCCGGTGCTATGATAATGTTTACTCAGTGCCGGGTAAAGTATGCTTTTCACCAGCGATGATTTTCCAGACCCGCTTACTCCGGTTACAACCGTCATTACGTTAAGCGGAAACCTGACATTAATCCTCTTCAGGTTATTTTCAGAGGCGCCTGTAATTTCTATGAAATTATTCCACTTGTGTCTGGTTTCAGGAATTGAGATGCCTTGTCTGCCGGTAAGGTACCTCCCGGTAATACTGTTTTCCTGTTTTGTCAGTCCCCGCTGATCTCCCTGGTATACAACTTCCCCACCGAGTCTGCCGGCAAGGGGGCCAATATCAATTATATGGTCGGAGGCTCTTATAATATCTTCATCATGTTCAACCACAACAACGGTGTTACCCGCCTCTTTAAGCTGTTTGAGAACGCCGATCAGGAGATGGGTGTCACGCGGATGCAATCCAATACTGGGTTCATCAAGAATATACAGCGAGCCTACAAGGTCACTGCCGAGTGTGGTTGCAAGTCTTATGCGCTGTGATTCGCCACCAGACAGGGTTGCAGAAAGCCGGTTCAGGGAAATATAACCCAGTCCGACATTTACGAGAAACTCAATTCTGTTTTTTATTTCTTTGATAATCCTGTCCGCTATTTCAAATTCATGTTGCTCCAGTTTTATATTTCTGAAAAACAGGGAAAGATCTGATATCTGCATCTGAACAATTTCCTGAATCGGTTTGCCGGCGACTTTTACCCATGATGATTCTTCCTTTAGCCTTGTTCCTTTGCATTTATTGCAGGTAGTGCGACCCCTGTATCTTGATAACATTACCCGGTACTGGATTTTGTAACTTTTCTTTTCAATGTATTTGAAAAATTTGTCCAGGCCATTGAAATACCGGTTACCCGTCCACAAAAGTTTTTTCATTTCATCGCTCAGCTCATAATAGGGTTTATGAACCGGAAAACCGAACTTTGAAGCATTGTAAACAAGTTTTTCTTTCCATTTCTTCATCTTTTCTCCTCTCCAGCAAGCGACAGCGTCATTGTATACCGATAAACTCTTATCAGGAAAGACAAGATCTTCGTCAATTCCGATTATTTTTCCATATCCCTCGCAAAGGGGACATGCGCCAAGAGGGTTGTTGAAGCTGAACATATATTCGGTAGGTTCTTCGAAAATAATCCCGTCCAGTTCAAAGCGGCTGGAAAAGAGCATTTCAGATTCCCTGCCCAACTCCTCGATTTTAAGAAAGCATTCCCCGTTTCCCTCATAGAATGAGTTTTCTACCGAATCGGCAATCCTGGACCTGGTATCACCATCCCACGCAACTCTCAGTCTGTCGGTAACGATATATATATTATCCGGATATTCAGACCTTTCAGGATTGTCAAGTATATCTTGAATCTTTTCTGTTTTATTTCCGTCATAGATCCTTGTTATTCCCTGTTGTAATAATATGCTAAGATTTTTTTCGAAAAGGGCAGGCGGGGGCTTCGGTATTGGCGCCATAATCAGAACTGTAGTGTTTTCTTTAAGGGAGAGAATATAATTTACCACCTCGCTTACGCTGTGTTTTGTTACTTCATTGCCCGAAACAGGTGAAATTGTTCTGCCAATGCGAGCATAAAGCAATTTAAGATAATCATATATCTCAGTTGATGTGCCAACAGTTGATCTGGGATTATGTGTATTGACTCTTTGTTCAATAGCTATTGCCGGAGGTATGCCTTTTATAAAGTCTACCTCTGGTTTATTGATTTTTCCCAGAAACTGTCTTGCATATGAAGAAAGGCTCTCCACGTATCGACGTTGTCCTTCGGCATAAAGAGTATCAAAAGCCAGGGATGATTTTCCGGAGCCTGATAATCCGGTTATTACGACACACTTATCGCGGGGAATCCTTACATCTACGTTCTTTAAATTATGAACTCGTGCCCCTTTTATGATTATCTGCTTATTAATTCCCTGCATTATTTTCTGGCATAATTATTGTTTAATTATAGATGACGTTTTGTTGAAATGTTTTTTAAAAGGTAACTTTCATCATAACAATTGATTGTATGTGATTTTCACCGGTGCAAGTTAGCAGTTTTCTTTTGCATTTTAAAATACTTTATGAATCGGATTTTTTTTTCCATCTTTGTAACATATAAGATTTTAAAACTGTACAAATCATAAAAGAGACTGCTATCGAAAAAACATTTACGCTTGAGAATAATTTTAAAAAGGAGGTAAACGTGAATACAAAGAGAATGAGTGATCAGCAGCTCATCGAGCAGTTTCTTTCGGGTGACAAGGTAAGTATAGAAAAACTTATAAACCGGCATCGCCAGAAAGTATTTACTTATATAGTGCTGGTTGTGAAAAATCAGCAACTTGCCGAAGATATTTTCCAGGATACTTTTATTAAGGTTATACGTTCACTAGTCGATGGTAAATACAAGGATAATGGTCGTTTTGTTTCCTGGGTAATAAGGATTGCCCATAACCTGATAATTGATCATTTTAGAAAAGAGAAACAGATCAATACACTTTCCAACGATGATTATGATGCAGATATTTTCAATTCAAGGAAATTTTCTGATCAGAACGTGGAAGATATAATGATCAAAGACCAGATAACTAGTGATGTAAGGCAACTGATAGATGAATTACCCGATGAACAGAAGCAGGTAATTCTCATGAGGCATTATGGCGGCATGAGTTTCAAGGAGATAGCAGAACAGACAGATGTCAGCATAAACACCGCGCTGGGAAGGATGCGCTATGCCCTAATTAACCTGAGGAAGTTGCTTGAAAAGAAAAATATTAGTCTTACGATGAGCTAAATTTAACAAAGAATAAAAAAACAGGTTTTTTACGAAAGTTGGGTGGGTTTATAATAATAAATCCTTCCGGCTTTCGTTTTTTGTTTTATGTGGAACCTGTTAAAAGTTGTTAAATAGCCTATGAAGAAAAGCTACCATTATCTTTACACACTAAATGACCTTGAAGATGGCCATCCCGAGATGCTGGATATCGACTTCTGTGATACCGATCAAAACAGCACTTTCAGAGATGTGTTTTCATGTCTTGATAAACTGCATTTTGATGTAAGTAGATCTGTTATCAGGCGACTGGTTGAATATGCAGAAAAACAAAACAGGAATCTTTAATATAAGGGATTTAAGTTAAAGAGTTTACCAGGTTTATTGTGTGGCAGGCAACCACTCCGGCTGTTTCTGTCCTTAATCTGCTTTCACCCAAGCTGACGGGAATGATGCCATGGTGCCTGGAAAGTTCCATTTCTTCTTCCCGGAAATCTCCTTCCGGACCTATGAATATAAGTACATCAGATTTTTTGATGTAAATATTTCCAAGGTGGTTACTTAATGGTTCGCTTCCGGTTGCCAAATAACGGTATCCGGTAAATTGCTGTTTTACCAGATTATCAAAATCCATAAATGGGGTAATTGCGGGCAGCCATGATTTAAGAGATTGTTTCATAGCCGCCACCATAACCTTTTTTAAACGGTCCTCTTTTATTATGCGGCGTTCTGAATTATTACACATCAGTGGAATTACCATGTCAATTCCTATTTCGGTTGCTTTCTCCAGAAACCATTCGAACCGCTCAATGTTTTTCGTAGGAGAAATTGCAATATGCAGTTTATAATCCCTTTCTGAATTAACCCTCGACACTTCAATTATTTCAGTGGTGCAGGCTTTCTTATCCGGAATTATTATCTTGGCCCTGCAAAGTTTACCTTTACCATCGGTAAGGTAAATGATGTCATTAATTCCCAGTCTCAAAACCTTCACGCAATGAGCTGATTCGTTTCTGTTCAGGGTGAAATGGTTATCTTCTATATCAGGATAGTAAAACAGATGCATTGGGGTGTCAGGTTTTGTTTTTTCAGTAAAGAGAAAAAGTGCTTATGATCTGGTAAGCAAAAATAAAACATTTTTTCATGAGTACTAAAATAGGTTGTCTTTCCGACACACATGGTTTTTTTGATGAACGTCTGGCTGAATTTTTTGAATCTTGCGATGAGATATGGCATGCCGGCGATATTGGCAGCATTGAAGTATCCGAAAGACTTGCTGAAATTAAGCCTTTGAA
The DNA here is from genome assembly GCA_964520585.1 of uncultured Bacteroidales bacterium. Taxonomy (GTDB): domain Bacteria; phylum Bacteroidota; class Bacteroidia; order Bacteroidales; family PUMT01; genus PXAP01. Next base: position 47,894 of record CAZFOO010000017.1, on the reverse strand, counting down.
GGCAGTATACGGAAACATCGATGGTCAGGAGTTACGCAATAGATTTCCTGCTCATCAAAGGTTTAATTGCGAAGGAATTGATGTGTGGATAACTCATATTGGAGGATACCCCGGCAAATATGATGTCCAGATCAGAAAACTGATTTATCAGTCCCCTCCAGGGTTATTTATCTGCGGTCATTCACATATACTTAAAGTCATAAATGATAAGAAACTTGGTCTATTGCATATTAACCCCGGTGCAGCAGGAAGGGCTGGTATGCATAAGTTGCAGACAGCTGTTCGTTTCGTAATTGACAAAGGGAAAATTTCCGGTCTGGAGATAATTGAACTCCAAAAGAAAACTCCTAGCTAAAAAACCCGTCCTGCTCTTCTTCCTGCTCTTCTTCCTGCTCTTCTCCTTGCTCCTCTTCTTGCTCCTCTTCCTGCTCCTCTTCCTGCTCTTCTTCCTGCTCTTCTCCTTGCTCCTCTTCTTGCTCCTCTTCCTGCTCCTCTTCCTGCTCTTCATCTTGCTCTTTTTCTTCGCCAG
>CAZFOO010000017.1:0-47265 GCA_964520585.1 uncultured Bacteroidales bacterium | reverse complement strand
TGCTCCTCTTCCTGCTCCTCTTCCTGCTCTTCATCTTGCTCTTTTTCTTCGCCAGGCTGAACCCCTGCACCCGGATTTATATCATTCCCGGATTGTTCGTTTTCATTATTCTCATTATCCTTATATTGCCTGTATCTGCTGAAAAATTGTTCCTGTTTAGTATCGGTAGCCAGCATATAGACATATTTTTCTTCAGCGGATGATCCCCGTTCCCTCCTGTGTCTGAGAGCCAAATCGTCAATAATGCCAATGAATTTGGTATCGGAAGAATAAGCCTGCATAACACCCCTTGTATATCCGAAATAATACCAGTTATTTTTATCCAGTTCTAAGTAGAGATCAATGTAATCACCCGACCTTCGTTTGGTGATTTCCAGGTATCCGGTAAACATTTTATTGACCCTTATCCCGCCAATATATGCTATTCCTATTTTACCACGGGAAATGTAGGAACGGCTTTCTTTATTCCAGTTAAGTCTGACATCCGACAATACAAAAGTTTTTTGTAATTCTGCAGGGACACGGAATTGTCTGCTCTCGCTTACTATTGATGATCTGTAATCATCGGCTTGTTGCTTACCAAGTATTTCGTTGAGTCCACGTTTAAAATAATAAGAATTTGAGTCCACCGGTTCACTACCGATACTGTCCGCAGCATGGGCCATATGCCCTATGGCATCTTCGGAAAAGGGGAAATCTATACTGATAATGCCTTCAATGCTTGTTTCGTTTATATTTACCCTGTTATATGCGGAGCCATTTGCTTTTAACTGAAGCTGTCCGAATGTTACGCCCATTTCAAGCTGACCTTCTCCCCAAATCAGGCATTCATCCGGATTAAAGGTTAGAATGTTTCCGTTTGTTGACGGATCTCTTAGTTTTTCCATTGATCCTATCCTGTATTCACCGGAGCCAGGTTCAAATTTCATATGCCCGTCTGCCGTTATAATGAGCTGATCAGCATAGTTTTTTCTTTTAGTCAGGAATGCAGGATAAATATGAACAGAGTCGGTAGCTATGAAAATTCCTGAATATATCCTTTCGCCTTCACCGGATAGTGTGCCTGGAGAAACCGGGATCAGTATCTCCATTGGGTCTATTATATTTTCAAAAGCCAACTCCTGACTGTTAAGGTTGCTACAGTTATGTGGCAGTCCCGATACACCATTAAAGTTAAGATGGTTGCGTGAAGCGAGCATCTCTGCCTTACCGGTAAAAGAGAACCTGGGGCTCAGCATAAAGTCATTGCTTTTATCCACTTCTCCTGAAGCAATGGTTTCTGTATTTTGATTCACCGATATTTCATTAAAAAAAATTGTCTGAACCTCATCGAGTTCATTTCTGTAATCATAATATCCTGATCCGTTGTATTCATTTTTTGCTGTTATGTTTATTCCGGCATTGTATATTTCGTGCATGGTGTTTTCACGGTTGGCAGAAATCCTGGCATCCTTCAGAGGAAATATTTCTGCATTTTCACCAATGGTCAGTGTTTCGTCAGATGGAAATATTGTTGCGTCGGCAATTTCAATATATTTAACTTCATTTGCTACGAGAAGATGCTTGCTGTAATCCATTACAGCATGTGGAGAGAAAAAACTGATAGAATCCTGTTCTTTTGCTTCAGAGATGTATTCCGCCCCTATCAATCCGTTTTCAGGATTTGTTTCAGATGAGATAAACTCAAATTCCTGTTTGTTCATATCCCATGAAAAGGATTCAGGATCAGACTTGTATTTGTTCAAGGGCATAGATAAAATCCCGCTTTCCCGGGTCCTTGAAAATTCTCCTTCCCGTTTTTCAAGATCGATATATGAATTTAATCCCGAAGCGTTCAATATTATGTCCGTTTTTTCCGGATCGCGGAATACAAAGCGGCTGCCGGTAGCCTGTAAAGATTCTGCCTCAAAAGAATAATCGTCCGAAAAAATTTCTGCATTTCCCAATTCCAGAGATCCGGCTCCCTTGAGCCCGCCCGGTGTAATTTCCAAAGATCCGTTCAGTTCTGCCTGATCGCTGAATATGCTGAAGCCCGCATCGTTTTGTTGTACCGTTATTATATCTTCACCAGGTAACCATTGGACGGTATTATCTTTCGAAGTTACAGCTGGAAATTCAGTTCCGGCAGTCTGCCTGGTCACAAAAAAATCATTTGTAATTGCGTTCATTGAATCAGGAAAGAAAAGGAAATCTTCCGAGTACATTTCAGACGCAAGATAATCAAGTTTGCCACTTCCTCTTAATCCCCTGTTGCTCAACTGAAGGTCATAATAATAAGTCCCCTTATCCCCATAAACAGGGTGGCCGGCTTCGGGGGCCGAATGTTTTATGCCCAGGGAGTAGTCATCCATCAATACCAGCATGTCTTCTATGTCGGGAAAAATACCTGCAGAAACCAGCCTGCCCCTGAAGCGAAGCTCTTCGTTTTGGAATGTGTTCAGGCTATCCATTACAAAAGGGTAAAGCTCAAAATAGAAGTCCTCCTTCCCGTAAGCACCATTTTGAATCTCAGGTTCATCATAGAAAACATATGAATTTTCTGTACTGCCGAATTTAGGATAGTCGGGATGATCAACCCTTCCGGATTTATTAAAGGGTTTATCAATTATAAGTTCGCCGGTAACATTCCTAATAAGGTTCTTTACACTGGTTAGTCTGGCCTGGCCGTATTCGTCTTTCTCCTCCAGTTGGGCTCTAAGGCTAATTGAATCGACATTTTGCAGGTTAATATTAAAACCATCATAGTCAAAAAAGTAATTACTGCCAAAAAAGCTCAGGTTACCTGCATTTATTGTACCGTCGAAACGGAAATTCCTGTTTTCTTTAAGGGTTACAATGCTTTTTTCCGGAAAGATGTTGACATTTTGAGTATTACTGATATATACCCTGGGAATCCCGTTTATTTTAAGGTCATTGCTGTCCAGGTCTATAACCGCATTTTCAAGAGGAGCATCGACAGTAGAGGAGAAATTTATGATATCATAGTCTATGCGGCTGATGTTAGCCTGCAGGTAGTCATACAGTCGTTGTCTGACGCGGATAAGGTCACTGCCGGTATCATAAAAAACAAATCCTTCAAGTGTTAGTTCCAGCAACTGGTGCCTGATCCTGCTCGCAGGCATTCTGAGGAATTTTGCATACTCCCCTGCCGCAAATTCGGCAGAACCGGCTTTTTCTGCAAATTTTTTTAAAAGTAATAGGGGATGTGCTGCATCCATACCCTGCAGTTTCTGATAATGATTACGGTTAAAGAAATTGAGTGACTTGAAGTCCGCATTGCCAATCGAACTGGCGCGGGGCATTGTTAGGAATATTTGTTGCCCGTCTACTTTCCAGATAAGTTGCCCAAAGCTCATATCAACCTGATGGAACTGATTATACCATGGACTCTGCGATATGACCTTGTTGTTATGGTTAAGTGACAATTCCCTGGATTCATCCAGATAATTCAAATGAAGGTCAGGATGAAAAACAGAGTCGTTTTCGATGCTGAAAACAATGCTTGTGCTTATTGAACTTACTCCTTGTGAATTGAATACAAAATGCCTGGATTCAGCCGTCATCCATCTTTCACCGTCACGATAGAAAACGAGCCTTGCGTTATCATTCTCTCCGCCAGATCCTATTAGTTTACCACCTTCCATACTCAGGCCTCCTTCATAATCAACATTGCGGTATATCTCCCTGATGTCAAATTCTTGTCCGTAGGAGGTAAACCTGGGGTAAGTGGCATCTTCTGAACTTATATTGCTCATGACCCGGTCAGTAAGCCTGCCGGCTACAGGCGCCTTTAAATAAAGGTTATAAGTAAATAATACTGAATCTGCGACATATTCATATCTGCTGAGGTCTATCTTATATTCACTTAACACTCCATACGCTTCTTGCTCACTTAGACCTGCCCGTTCCCATGAAACCCTTCCTCTCTTTCCTTCCCATATATGTTCCAGAGGATATAAGATGCCTGATGTGCCGGAGATCAAGAGGGTGTCTGCATGGTTGAATCCCTTCAGGTCGGTTTCACCGAAGACTATCCTGATGGAATCTCCGAAGACAAAAGAATAATCAGACCTGCTGACTTCCCATGTCACTGAACCGGATCTGTAAAGTTCATTTTCAGAAATAAGTCCCCTGGCCAGCGTTATAAATTCATTGACTTTCTGGAGAGAGAGGCTCTCATCTTCAAGGAACATGTTTAATGCTCTCTGCCAATTATCAAATTGCCCGGATCCCTTTTCCTGACTGAAAATAGCAGAGAGCATTTTCAGATAATTGATCATATGAGGTGCCGGCCTGGCATTCCTTTCTGTAAGAAGGGTTACGTGGTCAACAATAATTTGCATTTCATTTTTGGCAAATACTTCCGAGTTCCATTGCGTGATAAAGTCCTCGAGAACAAGGACTTGATCTTCATTAAGATTGCCTCCCATAAAACCAGATAATTCCTCGGGAAACAGCTTCGGATCCCCTGAAAATCTGCTTTCTCCGGCTATAAGGATATTATGCCAGAGAAAGACTGTAATACATAAGATTGTCAGAGAGAATAGTTTACGCATAGGCAGATATTCAGAAATTTTCCGGTTTTTTAAATGCAAGCATCAGCCACTCCTGTTTGTGGACTTTTTTTAATAATATGAAACCCAGATTGGTGGCCTCATATAACATATCGTCAAGATCGGGCTCTATTATTCCACTTACCACAAGTATTCCTCCGGGCAAAAGAGCTTTGAAATAATGGCTCATATGATCCATCAGAACAGATTTTATTATATTTGCGGTTATCATTCCGGGATTTCTGTTTTTTAGCAGTTCTTTGCCTCCTAACCAGACCTTTACAGGTAAAGCGTTGTTTTTAATAATGTTTTCCATGGCGTTTGCAACAGCATCCGGGTCGTTATCGGCCATCTCCACTTTATCAGCACCTGTTTTCCACGCCAGTATCCCAAGTATACCTGATCCGCATCCCATGTCAAACAAATAGAGTCCTTTGGGTTTGTTTTCTATAAGGTATTCAGCAATCATAGCAGTAGTAGGGTGGTGACCTGTACCGAATGCCATTTTTGGCTCAATTATTATCTCAAGAGGATATTTTTTACAGGTCAAATGGAAAGGAGCGCGGACCAGGCATTCTTTCGTTATGGTAACAGGAGTGAAGTTCTTTTCCCACTCTTCATTCCAGTTCTTGTTTTCCAGGAGTCTGAATTCAAATTCAATTTTCATTGTCCTGATAATGTCCAGTTCATTTAAATTAGTTTCAGAAAACAAGTCCTCCGTTATATATGCAAAAAGATATCTTTCTTCCGGAATAAAGCCTTCATACCCCAGGGTAAGCAGGCCGGCAGTCAACATATCGGAAATTTCAGGGGTTGATACCATCTTTTCTCTGTTATCTGTAAGTGGCATTAGATTATCCCAGCCTTGTGGACTAAATTGAGGAAGAAGGCACTTTAATTCGATATAAGCCGGTTTTTGTTTTAACACGATATATTTTTTTGGTTAAAAAGTATAATCCATATAGAAAGAACGCCTCCGGATGATCCGGAGGCGTTCTTTATGAATTGTATTAACTCCGGTATCAGTTTGTGGAGTTATACGCTTAATCCTGAAAAATGTTATTAAAATGAACGGGCGATTGCCAGAAAATCGTCGGCATTGAGAGAAGCACCACCTATTAAGCCTCCGTCAACATCACTGTTGGCAAATAATTCCCGGGCATTTGAAGGTTTACAACTTCCACCGTAAAGAATAGTGGTCAGGTTGGCAACTTCTTCATTATAGAGATCTTTTATCAGCGACCTGATATATTGATGCATCTCCTGCGCCTGATCGGCAGTGGCTGTTTTACCTGTTCCTATTGCCCATACAGGTTCATAGGCAATGATTATGTTCTTGAAGTCTGCCTCCGGTATTCCGGCCAGTCCAATTTCGATCTGCTTTTTAACCACCTCTGTATGAATCTTTTTTTCTCTTTCATGAAGGTTCTCTCCACAGCAAAATATTGGCGACAACTTATTTGCAAGTGCTATTTTAAGCTTTTTATTAAGTTCCTCATCAGATTCCCTGTAAAACATCCTTCTTTCTGAGTGTCCTGTAATGACAAATCCTGCTCCAACAGAGGCTATCATGGCAGCCGAAACTTCCCCTGTAAAGGCACCTGAATCTTCAGATGCACAATTTTGTGCAGCCAGTCCGATATTATCAGGTAATATTTTTTTTATTCCGGAAAGGTGGGTAAAAGGCGGGGCCAGGATAAGAGATACATCATCAGGTAATCCTTTTTCTGCATTTTTTATTACTGCTTCTGCCAGCTCGAGCCCTTCCGGCAGCAAAGTATTCATTTTCCAGTTTCCTGCAACAATTTTTTTTCTCATAACGTTGTTTTTTATATGCTTTTTCGTTTAAATCTTTAACTAACTGCTAAATTAATATTTTTTTTCAAATTTGATTACTGATTTTCCGGTCAGTCACAGAACCGGGTTTTCCTTTACTCTTATTGACATAAGGTTTGGTTGCTTTCAGGAAAGTCATTACAAATATTAGGGCAAGAACGAATCCGCGTGTTATCAGGGCATTATTTAATTCTTCTTTCTGGGCCAGGGTATATGAAAGCAGATTCTCTTTGAGCTCGTCGGCATGCGGAATATTCCTGTAATGCCATTTTTCCAGTATGGTTCCTTCCTTTATTAACATTAGTCCCGGATTGCTCCTGATAATAGTTTTCAGGGTTATCTCATCTGTATGGTAAAATTTGTACTCTGCGCCTGTTCGTCTTATAAAATCATTTATTTGGGGTGGGGGACTGGCAGTAAGGCATATAAAATTTATTTCCTGGCTTTGTGACCATTCTGCCAGACGGTTTATTCTTTCCTGACTTTTTTCAGAGCTTTCATCAAGAAACCATGATATCAGCAAAAATGTATAGCCTTCATACTGAAGTATGTCGTAGGTATGATCGACTCCCTCATCAACAGATTCTATCTGGAAATTTGTTATCGGTGGTTCGTATCCCCTGCTTATCAAAGTACTTTCAGTTCGTACCCACTCCCAGGAAGAATCTGGCAGGCTGTCCACTGAAAAAGCACTTACCTCTCCATCCTTTTCGTAATATAATATAACTTCATATTCATCAGCAGGAGCATCCGGAGGAATACTCATTTTCTCTTCTATATCTGTTCCGACATTGAAAGGTCTGTAGTCAATCACGGGCAAATTACGGTAAGAGTAAAATGAAATTCCCATAATTATGATAATAAAGCTTGTAAGCGTAAGCCATTCATATATCTTATTGGTAAAAACCGGGCGGAATTTTTTCCGCATCACAAACAGGTTTATCACCAGTAGCATTAAAACAACATTTTTATAGAATGTCTCCCAGTTGCTAAGGATAATCGCATCACCAAAGCACCCGCAGTCCGCTACCGGATCTGTAAGAGCTATAAAAAGGGTCAGTATAGTGAAGAATCCCATAAACAGTAAAACTGCCCATGAAGCCAGGATCATGTGAACCCCTGTAAGAAGAAGTACGCCAATAAGCATTTCTGCAGTTGATAATATAACAGACAGGGGTAATGCAAAAGATTCTAAAAACTCAATTCCGAAAGCCGCAAAATAGTCCCCGAATTTATAAGCAGAACCCAGGGGATCAATGCCTTTCACAAATCCTGAATAAACAAAAACAATACCTGCAATGAGTCTCGAAAATTGCAGAAATGCTCCCGGTAATTTTTTGACGTTCATAAATTAGATGTTTGGATGAAATACATTATAATGGATATTCAGATAACAGATATTTTTATTAGTTATTGGTTAATCAAGAAGTTTTCCCTTTTCAGAAGACCGATAATTTTTTGAAAAATTTCTTCCGGTTTGAGCATTCTCATTTGTTCATCGTGACATGAAACAAGTTTAAGGGTATTTTCCTTTTTTGACTCATCGAGGTATATTTGTCTCACCTTTTGCTGGAACTCCAGGTCTGCTTCATGAATATCCATATTCCCTTTAAGATAATCGCGTTCATCACCTGACCGGCCTGAGGTTAGTTTCTCCCTTGTAAATTCAAACGGCACATCAAGGAAAATATTCAGATCCGGTCTTGGTATTCCGTAACGGGTATATTCAAGATGAAAGATCCAGTCTTTCAGTTGCTTTTTTTCCCGGTCTGTTTTTAGCTTGGCACACTGGAATGCAACATTTGACATTACATACCTGTCCACCAAAACCAGATAACCGTCAGATAACCAAGCCTGCAACATTTTTTTAGCATCTTCCCTGTCAGCAGCATAAATAAGTGACACCAGGTAAGGATTTACCTCGCCGATCTCACCCAGTTCACCTCTCAGGAACATTGCAATCAGTTCTCCGAAAATGCCTGTGCCTGTACGGGGAAAATGGAGATATTTATATTTGATATTATTTTTATCCAGATAACGGCGCAGAAGCCTGTTCTGGGTGGATTTACCTGAGCCGTCCAGACCCTCCAATACAAGAAATGACATTCTGAAATAATTTGTTCGTACTAACGGGATTGCAGGTATGTAAGCCGAAGCCAGTCCCAAATGTGCATCTGTAAAATTGTGAAAAAAATACGACAACCTGAATAGTTTGATAAAATAAACCGGCATGCGTGTATTTTTTTCATTTGTCATTGTGTAATTTTTAATGAAAAAAAAATCATCTACATTTGTCAGGTAATTATTTTTCCGGAAAATGGATGTTCACGACAGAAAAAGGAGCCTTTGCATAAAAGGTGTTCTTTATGATTTATCCCGGCCACTGGTAATGGGAATTTTTAATTATACACCCGATTCTTTTTTCGATGGCGGATGCCACTATGATGAGAAAGCAATTATTTCCAGGATAGGGGAAATGATAAAAGAGGGGGCCGATATTATTGATATAGGTGGTGTTTCTACCAGGCCCGGAGCGGGTGATGTACCTCACGAAGAAGAGATCCGGCGACTATGTTTTGTAATGGATGTATTAAGGCACCATTATCCCGAAGTAATTGTCTCTGTCGATACTTACCGGTCGGCAGTTGCCCGCAGAATGGTAGAAGAGTATGATGTGGCGATTATAAATGATATTTCCTGCGGCAGTTTTGATAAAAAGATGCTTGAAACGGTAGCAGACCTGCAAGTGCCCTATGTAGCCATGCATATGCAGGGAACGCCTCAAACTATGCAGGAAAAACCTCTGTATGATGATGTGGTCAATGACATTATCAGGTTTTTTGCTGAAAAAATTAAAATTATGCACGGAATGGGCATAAATGATATAATTGTAGATCCTGGTTTCGGATTTGGAAAAACGCTGGATCATAATTATATTCTTGCCGCCAGACTGGAGGAATTTGAGATGCTGGGAATGCCATTGCTTGCCGGCATTTCACGTAAATCTTTAATATGCCGTTTGCTCAAAGTCAATCCCGAGAAGGCCCTGGCGGGCACAATTGCCCTTAATGCAATTGCAATAATGAAGGGTGTTGATATAATCAGAGTCCACGATGTGAAAGAAGCCAAAGACACTGTCAGCGTAGTACAGTATTTAAAAACACACTCATGATCAGTCTTTTCATAACTATTAGGATACTTGATGTTTTTGACATTATACTTACTGCGTTATTGTTCTATCAGGTTTACCGCCTGGTAAAAGGTACTATTGCAATTAATATCTTTATCGGAATATTTTCGGTTTACCTTGTATGGTTGCTGGTAAGAGCGCTGAATATGCAACTGCTTGGTTCCATTCTCGGGCAGTTTATAGGTGTAGGTGTTATTGCACTGATTATTGTTTTTCAGCAGGAGATCCGGCGCTTTCTTATTCTTATAGGCACCCGTTATATTTCAAACCGTACTTTTTCCATTGAGAAACTGTTTTCATCGGTAAGCGGTGGCAGACCAAAAATCCGGATTAATTCCATGGTAAAGGCTTTTAAGAAGTTAACCGAGAAAAGGCTCGGAGCCCTTATAGTGTTTGCACGTAAATCAGAATTACAGACCTATGCTCAAACTGGCGATACCCTTGATGCTGTAACTTCCAGTCGTCTTCTGGAAAGTATTTTTTGCAAGGGGAGTCCTCTGCATGACGGAGCGGTAATTATCATAGGCGACAAGATTCATGCAGCACGTTGTGTCCTGCCGGTTTCAGAGAATACCACCCTGCCTCCCGAACTGGGAATGCGTCACCGTGCTGCACTGGGGATGTCAGAGCAGACTGATGCAGTAGTTGTTGTGATTTCTGAAGAAACGGGAAGGATCTCAATAACTGATGGAGGAAAGATAAAAATGAACCTCAGCCTCAGGGAACTCTCGGAGTACCTCGAGAGGGAATTTATTCATGATCCCTACGTTAGTGAATTTACATGATAATAGTGACTTTTTCCTGCTTTATTTAGAGATCATCCCTTTTTCTGAACAGGAAATTGGCTTTAGATTCCTCATTCCTTACAAGCCGCTCAATGTTTTTCTGGTGCGTAAACAAAAGCAATACAAATACAATAAGTGAGAATATAACAAGCGACGAAGTGGTAGTGTTGAATACTACTATTACCAGCACTGGAAAAGAAAGTCCTGCAATCATCGAGCTCAGGGATACATACTTGGTGGTCAAAAGAGTTGCCATGAAAACTCCTATGCATATCAGCGTAGACAAAGGATCAATGGCCATAATTACTCCTATCAGTGTAGCAACACCTTTTCCTCCTCTGAAATTTGCAAAGACAGGAAAGATATGACCTGTAATGACGGCCAATCCCAGTAAAAGCTGAAAATTTATATATTCACCAGTAGCAGGAATATAGTAAAAAGTAAAATATATCATTTTGACTGCAAGGAATCCTTTCAGAATGTCCAGGAGCAATACGGGAATACCAGCCTTGTATCCGAGAACGCGGATCGTATTAGTACTGCCGGCATTTTTGCTTCCATGCTCTCTTACATCTGTATTAAAAAATACTTTTCCGATCCAGACGGCATTCGGAACAGATCCGAGCAGATAGGCGAACAATAATATGACTGCATTCCACAACCAGGGCATAGATGTTTATTTAAATTATGATAACCCTTAATATTTCGTTTAAGGGGGTACAAAGTTCAGTAAATACTTTTACTTTTCCAAAAGCAACTGTTATAGGAACATGGTACAATACTATATAACGTATTGACTGTATGTTAAATTGCGGTTTATGTTTTATTTTAAGTTTCCCGCGTTCATCATCTGTTATAAAACCTGCTGATTGCCGATTTTATTTTATCTGTTTCGATAAGAAAACCGTCATGTCCGTATAGAGATTCAATGCCGGTAAATGTGGCTCCCGGTATATTTTCGGTAAGATACAGCTGTTCCTGCACGGGGAAAAGATAATCGCTCAATATCCCTATTACCAGGGTCCTGGTATTCACGGAAGCCAGGACCGGCTTTATACCATCCCTTTTCCGGCCAATATTATGCGAATCCAGTGCATTGAGAAGCCTCATGTAGGAGTATGCATTAAAACGTTTGGCGAGCTTTTCTCCCTGGTAATTCTGATAACTCATTGCCCTGAAATCGTTTAATTTATCATCACTCTCATCTGATTGGGTTGCAGAGTAGGTATTATAATTCCGGTAGCTGAGAAGTGCAATTGAGCGCGCCGCAGCCAATCCCTGCTTACCGGCATCAGGATGTTCATCCTGCCAGGTCTGGTCCGCCTTAATAGCCAGTCGCTGGGACTGGCTGAATGCTATGCTCCATGGCGAAGCCTTTGCATGGTTGGCAACGCATATGAGATTGTCATGTAATCCCGGTCTCATTATAGTCCATTCAAGAGCCTGATGACCTCCGGTAGATCCACCTATTACAGTATGAATTTTTTCTATGCCGAGATGGTTTCTCAAAGCTTCATGTGCATTTACCATATCGCGGATAGTAATCTCCGGGAAACTGTGAAACCAGGGTTTGCCGGTTTCCGGATTCAGGCTGAGGGGACCGGTAGATCCGTAGCAGGATCCGATCTTGTTGGCGCATACTATGAAATAATCATGCGGATTAAAAAAATGGTTTTCGCCGAACAATCCGTTCCACCATTCAAATACATCAGAGTTGGCAGTGAAAGCATGACACACCCAGACAACATTGTTTTTCTTCGGATTGTAAGTGCCATATGTATGGTAGCCTATTTCAAGCCCGGGAAGATATTCTCCTGACTCAAGAGGAAATTCTGATTTCAGATGCAAACTCTTATAACCTTTTTGCCGCATTTTTTTTGTTCAAAAATAATGCAAAGAGATTTAAAAATTGTCATGTACCTTTGCATTTATGGTCAGGCAGAAAATTGTTCTTTATTCCACCACTATCACCCCCCGGCTCAACTATATTGCAACTCATATTTTAACCGGATTGCTGGGAGCGGACCTGGTTTTTACAGGGGACAGGCAAGAAGCGATCTCCGCTGCTGTACCCGTAATATCTTATTCCCCTGAACATATTTCCGGAGCTGTTAATATTTTGCCGTGTGGACTTCTTCATACTACCGGAAAAGATCCCCTAGATGTTGTTCCCACGATGTGTGATGGTATACCTGTATTATTTTTAAATGACGGCAATTATGATACAGGGTTTGATGTCCTGGCAGCTTCATTCTTTATGCTGAGTCGTTATGAGGAATATTTGCCATTCAGAAGGGATTCTCACGGAAGGTTCACCTACAAAGTGAGTATGGCATGTAAATTTCAGCTTTCCGATCTGCCCCTGGTAGATATGTGGGCCTGCGAACTCCAAAAGGCCATTTTGAATAAATACCCCCGGGTCCTGTTTCCTGAAAGGAAGTTCTCGTTTATTCCAACAATAGATATTGATGTGCCTTGGGCATATAAAAACAAGGGGTTCGGGAGGACTTTCGCCGGATTTGGCGTGGCACTGGCTAAATTACAGATGCAGGAATTTTCCAATAGGTACAGGGTTTTGTTCGGAAAAAACACCGATCCTTACGATACTTATTCTGATATATATAAGATTCATGATCAGGCCGGACTGACTCCCGTATTTTTCTTTTCACCCGGCACCTATGGACGGTATGATAAAAGTGCGGCGGCATCTAATTCTGGGTATCGCAGACTGGTACGTTATATTGGGGACAAATATCCGGCAGGGGTTCATCCTTCTTATTATTCATATAATGACCGGGCAATAATGTCTGGAGAAATTCAACGGTTCAGGGAGATGTCTGGTATATACCCGGTTAAAAGCCGGCAGCATTATTTGCGGCTGGAATTGCCTGTCACCTACAGACTTCTTATTGATAATGGCATTCGTGAAGATTACACCATGGGATGGCCTGACATGCCCGGATTCCGTGCAGGGACCAGTACTCCGTTTTTATTTTATGATCTGGAACTAGAAAAAACCACGGCTCTTAAAGTCTGGCCCCTCCATATAATGGACGGTACACTACGTGATTATTTAAAACTTGATAAGGAACAGGCTTTTATGCATTCAGACCGCATCATAAAGAAAGTGCGACGTTATGGCGGCACACTTGTTACCTTATGGCACAATGAATCTTTTTCAGGAAAAGGAAGATGGAAAGACTGGAAAAATTTGTATCTTGACATAATCAAGTCCGCTGTAACATGATACACAATATCCAGCATTTATCAGCCGATCTCATTGACAGGGACAAGTGGGATGAATGGGTTGGCAAAGCTATGAACCGGCGCATCTATGCCAGTTCTCTCTGTCTCGACAATTTCAGTCCACGCTGGGAAGCCCTTGTTATGGATGACGGTAAGGCTTTCATGCCAGTTACAGGTAACCGGAAGTACTGGATTAAGTATGTTTATCAGCCATTGTTTGTGCAGCATCTTGGTTTTTTTTGCCGGGATGACTCTTATTTATCTGCCCTTCCTTTTTTCATTGAAAAACTATCCTCTTTATACAGGTTCATTGACATATCGCTTAACGAAATGAATGATATGCTTATATCCGGTTATACTCTTTCCCCGATGAGTAATTATCTTCTGTGGATGGATAAACCTTATGAATTCATATATAAAGGATACAGCAGCAATACAAGGAGGAATTTAAGAAAGGCAGAGAGATTGAATATTAAGTTGATATCTGGTTATAAGCCATCGAAAATTATTAGCTTATTTGCCGAAAATAATGGTAAAAACCTTCCTAACATCAGGAAAATGAACTATAAAAGACTTTATGATTTTCTGGTAAGGGGAGTTGCTGATGGTTTTATTATTACAAGGGCTGCCCGTGCCGAAAACGGTGATGTGATTGCAGCTGCTTGTTTTTTAAGGGATTACGACAGGTATGTGTTTTATTTCTCTGCAAATACCGGGGAGGGGAAAATGCAGGGTGCCATGTTCATGATAATTGACAGCTTTATAAAGGAATATGCGGGAAATGGAATGATGCTGGATTTTAACGGGTCGATGAAACCCGGTCTGGCCCGTTTTTATAAAGGGTTTGGTGCATTGGGGACTTGTTACCGGAGGTTGAAAGTCAACAGGCTGAATTTCCCTCTGAATGTCCTTAAATAAACTTCAAAACGATGAACTTACTTAATTAGCCCGGTCATGTCATGCCTTCGCGTGGCATTGAATGGAAGGCACGCCTGTTTTAAGGTCCCGTTACTTTCAGTTTAATCCATGAGACTGTTAAAGTCAATCTCGGCGGAGTGATCCACCTCTCTGGTTCTTCCTTTTTCACATCTTATTGTTCGTGCCGGGAATTTTTTAAGTAAAGTGTAGTTATGGGTTGCCATAATTACTGCCCTGCCATTATTACTGATTTCCAGAAGCAACTCCAATATTTCTTCAGAGGTTTCGGGATCAAGGTTGCCCGTGGGTTCATCTGCCAGTATTATATCGGGATTATTGAGAAGGGCTCTTGCTATTACCACTCGTTGCTGTTCACCACCTGAAAGCTGATGAGGCATCTTATAGCCTTTATAATTAAGGTCAACCCTTTCCAGTACTTCAACAATTCTGTCATTTATCTCATTTTTGCTTTTCCATCCGGTGGCACGTAACACAAATGCAAGGTTATCATATATGTTACGGTCGCCAAGAAGCTGGAAGTCCTGAAAAACAATTCCAAGCTTTCTTCTGAGATAGGGTACCTGTTGCTTTTTTAATGATCCGAGATTGTAGCCGGCAACTATGGCCTCACCTGATTTAAGGGGCAATTCAGCATTTATGGTTTTTATTATGCTGGTCTTTCCGCTTCCAACTTTTCCTATTATATAAACAAATTCACCCTTGCTGACACTGAAGGATACTTCTGAAAGGATGAGGTTTTCATCCTGAAAGATATTTACCTTGTTGATATCAATAATCAGATCAAGTGACATTTTAATTAATGAAAATTAATCGGGTTAGTTTTTCAATGGACAGATTGTGCCGGACTACAGACCGGCACAGACCGGTAATTATATGCCTTTGGAACATCAGCTTACCGGTGCCGGAATTAATACCTGGTTTCACCGGCCGCTAAAATAGTTATTTTTTTGAGAGAAATAACAGAATAAAGATTTAAAATATCAGTTATTGATAATTAAAGTGCCGTATATACTAAATGTAAACCAAATTTATAATTATTTTTGGCTTTTGTACAATTTTGTTTACTTTGATAAAACTTGCAGTTTTTTCTCAAAAATTCACCTTCAGGATTAAATGATTGTAGTTTAGGAATATATGGATTATTACATTACTATATTATATAATATAAATTAAACGAATGACACGGATTGCCTGCTATTCTTTATTGGCAGTATTATTTCTTTTTATTCCTTTTCAAAATGCCAGGGGACAAAAATCAATGATTTATGATAATGATGATTCTTCCTACTGGTTAGCAAAGGAACTTTTTGATAAGGAGAAGTATGGAGCTGCGCAAAAACATTTTCAGAGAGCCATTGAGCAATTTGGAGAATCACAAACACTCTTAAAGACGAACGCTGAATACTATTCAGCCCTCTGTGCCATTAACCTATTCAATGATGATGGTGAGTACCTGATGACCAATTTTGTTGGTAATAATCCGGAGAGTATTCATCTCAATGATGCGCATTTTCATCTCGGACGTCTTTTTTACCGAAAAAAGAATTACAGAAAATCCACTGCCTGGCTTGAGGGGGCTCAACATGAATATTTGAATGAAGATATAAGAGACGAGTATTTCTTCATGTTGGGTTATGGCTATTTTATGAGGGAAGAATTTGGAGAGGCTTCCAGAGCATTTTTCGTCATAAAGGATTGGGAATCTTCCTATGCTGCACCTGCCACTTACTATTATTCACACATTGCTTATAGCGACAATAATCTTGCTACTGCCTTGCAGGGTTTCCTCAGTTTACGTAATGATGAATCTTTCTCCGGCCTTGCTCCATATTACATTATTCAGATATATTATAAGCAGAGAAGATATGAGGATGTTATCGAGAATGGTCCCGGACTTCTGGAAGTTGCTGTTTCAAGGCGGGTGCCTGAGATTTCGCGGATAATAGGCGAATCACATTATCGACGACGTCAATACCAGGAGGCTATATATTATTTTGAGAAATATATGGATCATGCCGGTACTATTTCACGTGAAGATCGTTATCAGCTGGGCTACTGTTATTATCATACCAACCGTTACGAAGAGGCTGCCGCAATGTTTGAGAGGGCGGGGGACAGGGATGATCTCCTGGGCCAGAATACCAATTATCATCTTGCTGATTGCTATGTCAATATGGACGACAAACAAAAGGCGCGTATGGCTTTTTCTGCTGCTGCCCGTTCAGATTACGATAAAACTATTCAGGAAGATGCTCTTTTCAACTATTCACTTCTTACCTTCGAGATAGCCTATTCCCCATTCAATGAGGCAATAAACGGGTTCAATACTTTTATCGAATTATTTCCCGATTCCAGGAGAATTGATGAAGCTTATAACTATCTGGTAATGGCTTATATGAATACACGTAATTACCGGGAAGCCCTTTCATCAATTGAGAAAATTAATGTAAAGACAAATGAAATAAAAAGGGCTTATCAGCGGGTCGCCTATTTCAGGGGACTTGAACTCTACAGTAATCTTCGCTTTGAAGATGCTGTAAAGATATTTGATCTGTCACTCGAAAATGCGCAATTTAACCAGGCTATTGCAGCACAAGCTTATTACTGGAAGGGAGAATCGTTGTTCAGGCTCGAACGTTATGATGAAGCTGTAATGAATTATAACCGTTTTATGCTCTCTCCCGGGGCTTTTGAGCTTGATGAGTATAATATATCCCATTATAATATGGGATATGCCCATTATAATAACCAGGATTATTCCAATGCCATCTCATGGTTTAGAAGATATCTTAACCTGGCCGGTGATTACAGGTCCAGGATGGTTGGCGACGCAATGAACAGGGTAGGTGATTCATATTTTACAATGAATCAGTACCGTAACTCAGTCGAATATTACGACAGAGCAATATCCAACGGAATGGCAGACCCGGATTATGCCCTTTTTCAGAAGGCTATTGCAATGGGACTAATGGATAATGTGGACAATAAGATCAGGGTACTGGAAGAGTTGCTTTCAGATCATCCTTCTTCATCTTACCGGCTGGATGCTTTATTTGAGATGGGGAACGCCTATATGATCAGCAATGAACCTGGCAGAGCTGTTAATTATTACAAAAGACTGGTTGACGAGTATCCTGCAAGCTCGTATGTGAGCTCAGCACTTTTGCAGCTTGGATTGATCGAATATAACCGTGACCGTAATGAGGATGCTATCGGTTACTACAAACAGGTTGCAGAAAATTTCCCGGGGACATCCGAAGCCAGATCTGCTCTCGCCGGATTACGCAATATCTATCTTGACATGAATGATGTTGATACTTATGTTTCATATACACGGACACTTGGTGATTTTGCCAGTGTTACAATTTCAGAACAGGATTCACTGACATATATAGCCGCAGAAAATCTATATATGGCAGGTAACTGTCGCCGGGCAACGGAGAGTTTTGAAAAATATATAGAACAGTTCAGAAATGGCAGCTTTATCCTTAATGCCCATTTTTACAAGGCCGAATGTCATCAAAGATTAAATGAGCAGGAAAAAGCTCTGGATTCCTATAATTTTGTTACAGGAATGTTCAGGAATACCTTTACCGAGCCGGCACTTGCCGGGGCGGCTGAAATCAATTTTGAGTCAGGAAATTATGAGGATGCCCTGGTGAACTACATGGAACTTGAACGGGTTGCTGAGATGAGTTCCAACCTTCTTGATTCCAGAATTGGCCAAATGAGATGCAACAGGATTTTAGGTAATAATAATCGGATAATTGATGCTTCTGCCAAGGTGCTTTCAACAGATAATCTGCCGGAGGAGATTAAGCGTGAAGCACATTTCAGTATGGGGAAGGCTCATCAGGCGCTGGGTCAGCTTGATCATGCAATGGATGAATTCAGGGTAACAGCACAGGAGGTTACCAGCAGCGAAGGTGCCGAATCAAAATACAGGATAGCCGAGATATATTTTCTGCAGGGCAAGACTGATCAGGCTGAGGAAGAGGTGTATGATCTGGTATCCATGAATACACCTCATCAGTACTGGATGGCAAAATCCTTTGTTCTTCTTGCCGATATATATCTTGATATGGGCGATGATTTTCAGGCCAGGCATACATTACAAAGTATAATAGATAATTATGATAATTCTGACGACGGAATACTTGCTGATGCACGAAGCCGTTTACGCAGGATCGAAGACAGCGAAGATGTGCAGCAGGTAAGTGAAGAGGATACACTGGAGATAAGGATCAGAAATCAATAAAACGGGAAAACAATTTTAGTAACCATGAATAATTTTAATAATATTCCGGGACAAATGCTGCTGGTGCTATTGTCAGTGGTAATGGGACTGTTCAATTCACCGGACTTGTCAGCACAGGATGAAGATATCGATAAGGAAGTTGTTGTTGTGCGAGCCTTCGAGCCAACTGTAGCCGAATCTTCAAAAATAAATATATTGCCTTCATTAACCGATACGATAAATATTACGCCTGTATTTAGTTATTCCATACTTCCGATTCCACTTGGATCAGATTTTGAAGTTGAACCTATAACACCTGCCCGGATGTCGGCCGAGACAATTTCCCGTTTATATGGCAGCCATATCAAACTGGGAGTAGGAAGCTATATTACCCCTTTTGCCGAACTCAGTATCAACAGCCTGAGAAATAACAGGTATTCAGGTGGCCTCTACCTGAAACATCACTCCTCCCAGGGACGGCTGAGGCTGGATGACAATGAAAAAGCTTTTTCCCAGTTTGCGGATAACGATATGCTCTTTTATGGCAAGCGGACCGGACGCAGGAATGTGTTATCGGCGGAAGCCGGACTCAAGTCCAACGGTTTTCATTATTATGGCTATGATACCAGCCTTGATACCGTGCCGGAGAAAGATGATATCAGGCAGCAATTTATGATTGCCAATGCCGGATTGCGTTTCAAATCGGCGCATGCAGATTCGAGCAGCCTGAATTTTGATATATCGGCAGATTATAAATATTTTCAAAACCGTCTGGATGTTGCTGAACATGGACTTGATTTCGGAATTGGTCTTGATAAATTTATCGGCAGCCAGATAATAGGCACGGGTCTTAATCTTATGTATTATGACAATACCCTGGTTCAGGATAACTCCAACCTTATACTGCAACTTAGTCCCTGGTTTAATAAGGCTGACGAAGAATGGGAGGTTTTTGCCGGATTCCATGGGTACTATGATCAGACAGGAGAAGAATCAAAATTGTACTTTCATCCAAGGGCCAGTCTTCAATTCAGTATCATCAGAAATTATGTCATACCGTTTGTTGGGATTGACGGGGGACTAATTGTTAACAACCACAGGAAAATTTCTTATGAGAATCCATTTATATCTCCGGGACTGAATGTTAGAAATACTGACCGCAGCATGGATCTGTTTGCCGGGGTAAAAGGGAACTTCACCCGTGATGTGTCTTTTAATTTTAAGGTATCATATGCCGTGTATGAAGATATGTATTTCTTTGTCAATGACAGTACCCGGTACTTGGGTAACCAGTTTGATGTGGTTTATGATAATATAGAGCTGCTTAATTATTCCGGTGAAATAGGAGCAGATATTTCCAACCGGTTCAGTCTTTTTACCAGGATCAATTATTACAGTTACGGATTAAAGATTCAGGAGCATCCCTGGCACAAGCCCGAACTGGATATAACCTTTTCCGGTGAATACAATCTAGGTGATAAGATTTTACTGAATGCAGATGTTTTTTATACAGGCAGGAGATACGCAAAGCCGTTCAGTGGTGGCGAAGCAGTTGAGCTCAAGGGATTTGCCGATGTGAATCTGGGATTGGAATACAGGTACAACAAGATACTTTCCGGTTTCTTACGTTTGAACAATCTTGCCAATACAAGCTATTATAAATGGAACAATTATCCGGTTCAGGGCTTTTCGATCATGGCCGGCTTTACCTATTCCATGTAAGGTGCATTTAGTCAGCTTATAAGCCTGTTAGTTAATTGTTGAAAAAACCGGTTTTCCGGAGGTGATATCATGCTCCGGAAAGCTTTATTTTTAGTATATTTACATAATTTTTAAAAAGCTTTAATTGT
Source organism: uncultured Bacteroidales bacterium (assembly GCA_964520585.1). Classification (GTDB taxonomy): domain Bacteria; phylum Bacteroidota; class Bacteroidia; order Bacteroidales; family PUMT01; genus PXAP01. Next base: position 26,629 of record CAZFOO010000017.1, on the reverse strand, counting down.
TTTTAAAACAGGTAGATTAATCTTAATATATTTAATGGAACAGGAAGAAATCAAAAAGCAAAGGGAATATTTGGCAGACAGCATTCAGGTCCTTGAAGGACTTGAAGCGGTACGTAAGCGTCCGGCGATGTATATTGGTGATGTAGGGATCAAAGGTCTTCACCATCTGGTATACGAGGTGATTGACAATTCCATTGATGAAGCCATGGTAGGCTATTGCAGGAATATCGATCTTGTTATTAATGAGGATGGCTCGATTACAGTAGCTGATGACGGACGCGGTATTCCGGTCGATTACCATGAAAAAGAAAAAAAGTCCGCTCTCGAAGTGGTGATGACTGTATTGCATGCAGGTGGTAAATTTGACAAGGAATCCTATAAAGTCTCAGGTGGATTGCATGGCGTTGGTGTATCCTGTGTAAATGCATTGTCATCCCGTCTTTATGTTAATGTGCACCGCAAAGGGAAAGTTTACTATCAGGAATATACTGCCGGAAAGCCTTTGGCCGAAGTAAGAGAAGTAGGTGAAACTGAAAAAACCGGGACTATAGTTACTTTTTATCCGGATAAAACAATTTTTGCCACAACGGAATTTCATTATGAAATACTTTCAAGCCGTCTTCGTGAACTGGCATTTCTTAATAAGGGAATCAGGCTGAGTATTACTGATAAAAGGGATGTGGAAGAAAATGGAAACGGCAATGCTGATGAATCTGAGGATGTGTCTTACCGTCATGAATCTTATTATTCTGAAGAAGGTCTGAAAGAGTTTGCCAAATTTCTTGACGCTACCAGGGAAAGCATAATAGAAGATGTTATTTACATTGAAACAGAAAAAAATGATATTCCTGTTGAGATTGCTCTTCAGTATAATACATCATTTTCGGAGAATGTTCATTCTTATGTGAATAATATTAATACAATTGAGGGTGGCACTCATCTTTCCGGGTTCCGTCGGGGACTTACACGGACACTTAAAAACTATGCCGAGAAATCAGGGATGCTCAGCAAACTAAAGTTTGATATAAGCGGAGATGATTTCAGGGAAGGATTGACAGCGGTTTTATCGATAAAAGTCCAGGAACCACAGTTTGAGGGGCAGACGAAAACGAAGCTTGGAAATTCGGAAGTAATGGGAGCCGTTGACCAGGCTATAAGTACGGCGCTTTTTAATTATCTTGAAGAGAATCCAAAAGATGCAAAAAGCATTGTACAAAAGGTTATTCTTGCTGCTACTGCTCGACATGCTGCAAGAAAAGCCAGGGAACTGGTGCAGCGCAAAAATGTGCTGTCGGGATCGGGCCTTCCTGGTAAACTGGCCGATTGTTCGGAGCGTGATCCGTCTGGTTCGGAGATATTCCTTGTTGAGGGAGATTCAGCCGGTGGTACTGCAAAACAGGGAAGGGACAGGAAATTCCAGGCAATACTTCCCTTAAGAGGTAAGATCCTGAATGTGGAAAAAGCAATGCCTCACAAGATATTTGAGAATGAAGAGATAAAGAATATTTTTACTGCTCTTGGTGTGAGCATAGGAACCGATGAAGATTCCAAAGAGCTTAATCTTGAAAAGATCAGGTATTACAAGGTTGTGATTATGACCGATGCCGATGTAGACGGAAGTCACATATCCACGCTGATAATGACCTTTTTCTTCAGGCACATGCTTGAGCTTATAAAACGCGGATATTTGTATATAGCTACCCCGCCCCTTTATTTAATTAAAAAGGGTAAACATGAAAGGTACTGCTGGTCAGAGGAAGAACGCAAGGCAGCTGTACTTGAACTTGGCCAGGGTTCGGAGAGCGGTATTCATCTTCAGAGATATAAAGGACTGGGAGAAATGAATGCAGAACAGCTCTGGGAAACCACAATGAATCCCGAGTCCAGGAAATTAAGGCAGGTAACGATTGAAAATGCTGCCGAAGCTGACAGGATATTTGCTATGCTTATGGGAGATGAAGTCCCTCCACGAAGGGAATTTATTGAACAGCATGCCAAATATGCCAATATAGATGTCTGATGTTCTGCTATGATCCGGCTTTGTAAAACCTTTAGCCTTCATACCGTTAATTCCTAAACCCTCTTGCACGTGTTTTAGCATCAGGGTATTCCATGTATCTTCCCTGTGGTTAATTTTCTGTTAACCCCTGAAATTTCAGGGGTAAATTCCCTCTTGCCTTAAGGCTGTAGACTGTACCTGTGTTCCGGGTTATGAACTTTGCTCATGCCGGTTTGTTAATTTTATTTAGCTTTGTTTTGCATTAATTATATTTTTGTGTTATGTGTAAAACCTTTCTTTTAATAATTGTTTCTCATTTTCTTTTTGCCGGTATTGCTCATCCTGAATATAATGGAACCGACACTGTTCCACATTCCGCACAACTTTTAAGCAGGTATATCAGGCATTCCTCTGTTACCGGCAATGAACGCATGGCCGGCCTGTTTTTTTCAACAGTTGCCCGGCAGAAAGGTTTTCATGTTGATGTCCTTACCGATGAGCCGGGAAGTTTTAATTTTACTGCTTCACTTTATCCACTTGAAAGCGGCAAGCCAAATGTTGTGCTTTTGAATCACATAGATGTTGTTCCTCCTTCTGCAGAGCTTGAACGTCAATATACTCATCCCCCTTTTTCCGGAGCCATTGCAGATGGTAAAGTATGGGGCAGGGGAGCAATTGACGATAAGGGCAAAGGAGTGATGCAGCTGATGGCTATGGAATATTATCTCGATCTGGCCTCGGAAGTTGATCTTCCTTATAATATTACCATGCTATCGGTTTCAGGAGAAGAAACAGGAGGTTACAGGGGAGCTGGTGTAGTTGCCGGAGAATTCATGGATTACCTCAACCCTGTAGTAGTATATGGTGAGGGTGGGGCCGGGATTCCCGGAGTTTTAAAAAGAAAAGCAGACAGGCAGCTTTTTGGGGTATCCGTAGCTTTCAAGCGAAGTCTGTGGATTGAACTGATATTGCGGACAAGCACTTCGGGACATGCTGCCATACCACCTTCCGATTATGTTGTCAGGCAAAAGAACAGGGCACTTAACCGGCTTCTTGAAAGAAGCAGAAAGGTGGAGTTTTCCGAGACAACAAGGAACATGTTCAGTGAACTTGGCAGAATAGAGGGTGGCCTCAGGGGACTTGCCCTGAGAAATATCTGGCTCTTCAGGCCTCTTGTAATTCCTCCCATGAAAAGAGAGGAGGTGATTCGTTCTTTAATAACCAACACAATAACTGTCACCTCTATAAATACTCCACCAGGTGCAACTAACCAGGTACCCCAGGAAATAAGAGCTGTTCTGGATTGCAGGCTTCTGCCCGAAGTCAGCACCGGGCAATTTCTTGAAGATATAACTAAAACACTTGACAATGAAAATGTTGAGATAAGAATTCTGCACGAGAGAAGACAGACCCCCGCTACAAGCGTGGATGAATATTACTATTATATGAAAGATGCGCTTCAGGAAGTTTTTCCCGGATCGGAGGTGTTGCCCATCCTTGCTCCGGCTGCAAATGACAATGATTATTTTAGGGCCCACGGAATACCTGCCTACGGCATTCTGCCTGTTTACCTTCCCGTTCACCTGCTCGAAACCATTCACAATGTAAATGAACGGATGCCGATTGATGCCCTTGAACAAGGTATTGCTACCTACCGGGAACTGATCCGCATTATAACCGGATCAAAACAGGATGGATCGGGCACATGATAAACATGTTTATTGGTCTGACCCCATCTTTAATATCCATAATTCGGTTTGTTCTTTTTCTCTGATCCGGTTGATCCAGGTTTTTGACTTTCTAGTTGTCCTTTCATCCACCTGCCGGGTAATTTTTTCGGAAAGAATCAATTTTTTGCTTCTCTTCAGATTATATTCAATAGGATTATTGTCTGTTATACCGGCTTCAACAGCATAATTTGAAAAGATGATTGCCAGGGTGCTGTCAGGCTTCATTTTATTTTCCACATCAATAAAGAATTGATCAAAAAACCTCTTTTCATAGTATATACCCTTGTCTAATATATCATTATGTTTCCCGGGTACCCACGGCGGGTTAAACACTGCCAGTCCCCCGAATTCTTCCAAAGAACCGAAGAAAGGTGCCTGCTCAACGGTTATCCTGCCTTTCAGTCCGAGTCGCCGCACCTCCTGCGCCGTGCTCCATACCGCATTTGGATTTATATCTGTAGCATGTATGGTTTTAATGTTGTGTTTTGCCATGATGAAGCTCAGGATCCCACAGCCGGTCCCGATATCAATTGCATTTACAAACCGGTCCCTGTTTTTTTCAAGCCATTTGTCAAACATGAGCAGGTGTCCGGTGCGGGTAGGGAAATATACTCCATAAAAAGGATGGATCCTGTGGTTAATAACAGGATATTCGATCCCGTTTTTATACCACTGCCAGGCACCGTTCATCCCCAGTATATCAGGCAGTGAAATCAGAAATTCTTTTCTGTCAGGATAAAAAAACTTCAGCCATGGTATCTCCGGAGCCTTTTCAAGATCAATTTTATGGTGACTTATCCTTACAAATATCTTGTTAGTTTTTTCAGCTACTATCTCCCTTGTTCTTCTTGATGAAATATGGTTATGAACCGGGTATTTTGAAGTGAGCTTCTTTCTGAGCCAGGTGTAAAAGGCTAAGGCAGTGGGGAAGCTACCGTGTACCAGTATCCCGTTATGTGTTTCAAGTTTATTTAATATGATACGGTAATCCATTCCTGCACCGAATACCGGGAGTGGTTCGTTTAAGTCAAATATTTTTGGCTTCACAAGCTCTCCAGGCAAAAAATCACCTGTTTCGTCACCCGGTTTTATGATATTCGATGAATAATTCATATTTTTATAACTGATTAATATTTATTCTGTAAAAAACACGAAATCAAAATTTCGTCAAGAAGTTACAAAATTTTAACCTGCGGTTGATTATTCATGCTATTATTAGGTCTATTCAGGATGCATCCTGAATAAACAAGTTAATCAAGTAAATATTAAATTAATTATGTTTGGCATGTAATTCATGTTTAGTGCTTTAAATGGATGGAGCTTCCTGGTTTATTTTTTGTATTTTATGAGACACAGGATCACGGGGATTCATTAGATGTATATTTGCTAAAAGATACTAATTTTGGCACGATAACATAGCACAGGTAAAGATTTGTTATATTTTACAATAAATTCCGGCTGGTTTTAATGGACAAATGTAGTTTTAAAATGAGAGAATTCTGGGAGGAGAGATACAGGAATAAGGATTATGTGTATGGTGAACATCCGAATGTTTTCTTCAAAACCTTCATTGAGGGTGTTCAGCCCGGCAGGATATTATTGCCTGCCGAAGGGGAAGGGAGAAACGCCGTATTTGCTGCCAATAGGGGCTGGGAAGTTGATGCCTTCGATTTCAGCCTGAATGCAAGGACAAAAGCTCTTGAACTTGCACGCCGTGAAGGGGTAAATATAGACTATTTTACTGCAGATATTGAATTTCATGAGCTGGAAAAGGATATGTACGATGCAATTGCCCTGATACATATCCATTTTAAACCTCGTAACAGGTCGTATATTCACCAAAAGCTTGTCAATTCACTCAGGAGCGGTGGATTTTTCTTTATTGAGGCATTCTCGAAGGAGCAGCTTAATTTCAAGAGCGGGGGACCGGGAAACATTGATATGCTTTACGACATTGCCTGTTTGAAGGATGATTTCAAATCCCTGAATATTGAAACCCTCTATAAAGAGGAAATAGAGCTCGATGAAGGTTTTTTTCACAAAGGACCGGCAAGTGTTATCCGCATGGTAGCCATAAAACCCTAGTTTTAGAACCTTTTCAGGTAACAGTCAGAGCTCCTGTTTCGAGAGTGCCGCTGAAGACTTTTCTTGCGGGACCTGTAAGCCAGATATCGCTGAAAGATGATTTCCCGGTTTGTCTGAAACTTACTTCAAGCGGACCTCCTTTGGTCTGGATAGTTATCCTGTTCCGTTCGTTTCCACTTTTGATAACCGTGCATAGGGCTGCAGCCACCGACCCGGTTCCGCAGGCAAGGGTTTCGTTTTCAACGCCCCTTTCGTATGTCCTGATCAGTATATCGTCCCCGGCGGGTTCCACAAAATTAACATTTATTCCCTCCTCGCTGTATTCCCGGTTATATCTTATCTTGCGTCCCTCCTCCACGACATCCAGTTCATTGATGCCTCCGGCAAATAATATATAGTGAGGCGAACCGGTATTTATTATATATGCCTGATCATTCTTTGTTATTTCGGTAACATCCTGCATTTTGAGATGCACTATGTCATTATGGTCTAGTGTAGCCTCATGTGTACCGTCAATGCCTGAAAATATGGCAGTTTTTTTTATAAGCCCAATCTCTTTTGCAAAATGAACCATGCACCGTCCACCATTTCCGCACATGCTCCCCTCCAATCCATCGGAATTGAAGTACCGCATGTGGAAATCGAAGCCCTCTGCATCTTCAAGGAGCATCATCCCGTCTGCCCCGACCCCAAAGTTCCTGTTACATATTGCCTTAACAAGAGCCTGGTTTCCGACGGGGAAGAACCCGCTGCGGTTGTCGGTAATAACAAAATCATTACCGTTGCCGTGATATTTCCAGAATGGTATTTTCATTTTTTCTCGTTGACCTGTTTTCTTAAATTAAATTATTTAGTGTAGATATAAGCTGCCGGCAGATGAATGATCTGATAATGGATTTTTTATATTTATTTAACCAGACGTTATGTCAACTATGCTGCCAAAGGCATTATTTTTGTAAATGTAGGTTCCGGGCATTTATTAATCTTTATCTGCTATTATATCAAAATTATTGCATGGCTAGTTTCATAACGAAATTAAGTAACAAAGATACAACCAAACAATAAGACAAAATAATAAACATTATGGTATAAAATAGTGTTTGTTTTATACTTAAATAACAAAAATCTATAATTATGAAAATAAGAAACATTCTGGTTTATTTCGCAGTAGCCCTTATCGCCGGACTGGTTGCCGTTTTTGCTTACACACAGATAGCTCCGTCAGCAGTACATGAGGTAACTTACAGAGAGCAACAACCAACTTGGTTTGCCAGTCTCCCGGATGATTTTGAGGCTGATAAATTCGATTTTACCTATGCGGCTGAAAAAACTGTTCACGGGGTGGTTCACGTTACCACGATTTCGCAACGCGAACGTAGAAGTGACCCCATGTATGATTTTTTCTTCGGTCCACGTGAACGTGAGAGCCAACCGGTACAGGGGATCGGCTCCGGAGTTATAGTTTCGGAAGACGGTTATATCGTAACCAATAATCATGTTATAGAAGGAGCAACCAGGATTGATGTTACCCTGAATGACGGACGTTCGTTTGAGGCCGAAGTAATAGGAGCAGATCCGAATACCGATCTTGCTGTTCTGAAGATTGAGCAAAATGACTTGCATTTCATAGAATATGGCGATTCCGATGAGTTAAGGATCGGTCAGTGGGTACTGGCCGTGGGTAATCCCATGAATCTAACTTCCACGGTAACTGCAGGAATTGTCAGTGCCAAAGGCCGTGGATTTGGATTTCTTGCCAGGCAGGCTGGTGATTTTGCCATCGAATCGTTTATACAGACCGATGCTGCCATTAACCAGGGAAACAGTGGGGGCGCCCTCGTAAACCTCCGGGGAGAACTTGTGGGTATTCCTACCCTAATTATTTCCCCCACCGGTGCAAGTGCCGGTAATGCCTTTGCCGTGCCGGTCAGCATTGTCCAAAAGGTGGTTGAGGATATTATTGAATTTGGTGAGGTCCAAAGAGCCCTGCTTGGAGTACGTGCTGCTACAGTTACCGCAGAACTGGCGCGCGAAGAGGGACTTGAAAGGGTAGAAGGGGTCTATGTTGCTGAGGTAACTGAAGGGGGAGCCGCCAGGGATGCAGGTATCATGGAAGGTGACGTGATATTACAGATAGATGACACCAGGATTAACAGCATGCCCGAACTGCAGGAGAGGATTGCCAGGTACCGTCCGAAGGACGAAGTGGACGTTTTAATCAGAAGAAACGGCAAGACACAGGAAATTTCCGTAACCCTGCGTAATATTGAAGGCCAAATGGATTTGATAGAACCCCAGGAAGCCTTTCTGGGAGCCCGGTTGAGGGAGGTTGACAGTGAGCTCAAAGAGAGGCTTAATATTCCAAATGGTGTACAGGTAATAGAGCTCATGCCAGGAAAACTCCGCTCCGCCAATGTAAGGGAAGGCTTTATTATTGTTCAGATCAATAATAAACCTGTTAATGATCCTTCAGATGTTCGTAACATCCTTGAAGATTTTGAAGGAGGAGTTCTTCTGGAAGGAATTTATCCAGATGGCTCAGTAAGATATTATGCATTCGGCCTCTGATTGTAGTTGCTGAATAGATAACATTTTTAAAAGCATTGCCCGGTCATGATTGATGCAGATCATGGACCGGGCAATGCTTTTTTTAGGCGATAAATATTCTTCGACAGTCAATATGACATAATTATTAAATAATTAAGAAATAATAACTTGTAATTATTTCTTATTAAGAATATTTAATTAACAATAATATTTAATCAATCTTTATAAGGATATTTATTTAATAGTATATAAAATTAATTTTTTTTAAAATATTAATTTAATTATAACCAATTATTTTTGAATTGATTATGTAGTTCAAATTGTTTGAGGAATTTCAGAATATTTAAGAGTAGAAATGTTAAATTATTTTTTTTTAACAAAGTAACTTGGAAATCAAAAATAATGTTTGAATATTTGTGGGGATGTAAAATTAAGTTTGTATTAATATAATTGTGTAAAACAATTATTTAAATTAGTTATTCTGATCAAATTATTGAACTTTTACCGGGCTTTGTATATTAATGCATACCAAGAAATAAGCATTAAATATAAAGCTTTTGTACATTTTTTAATAATTAACAATACAATTAATAACCGTAATACATTATTAAATGTCAAAAACTGAAAATTTACCAGTTTAGTCCCTGCTTAATAAAGGCTTCAGCTGATTAAAAGCTGCAGCCGTTTTAAGTTAATATCAATCGTTTTTTTTATGTATAACCTAAACCTTAATCAAATGATGGAGAATAAAAATCCTGAAATGGCACGCTTTCCAAAAGAAGGTTTGCTTAGAGTTTCATTTAAAAGGGTAAGACTTCTTTTTCTGTTAGTGCTGGCAACCATGGCTGTTTCGGTGGTCAGTGTTAAAGGAGAAGTTCCCGGAGAATATTCACAGGAAAGAGAAATTACCGGTACGGTAAGAGATGAAGGAGGGGTTCCTCTTCCTGGTGTTACCGTTATGGTGAAAGATCAGAACATCGGAACCGTAACTGATGTTAGCGGTAACTTCTCTCTTAATGTTCCTGCCGATGCTGAATTCCTGCAGTTCTCCTTTGTGGGAATGAGGCTTACAGAAGTTTCCATAGAAGGAGTTAATACTGTAAACGTCACTATGGAGGAGGAACTTGCAGAAATTGAGGAGGTAGTAGCTGTTGGATATGGTATCCAGCGACGGGAAAGTGTTGTCGGTTCAATTGCCCAGGTAACTGACGAACAGCTGCAAAGTACCGGTAACGTGACCGACCTGAGACAGGCACTGGGGGGACAGCTTCCCGGCATTGTGACTCTTACCTCATCGGGTGAGCCAGGTGGTGTTCTTACAGGGGAAAGCGGTACCAACATTTTTATCCGCGGCCAGAATACCTGGAACGGCGGACAGCCGTTGATCCTGGTCGACGGTGTTGAAAGGAATATGAATAACATTGATATTAATGAAGTTGCAAGCATCTCTGTTTTAAAGGATGCTTCTGCTACTGCCGTATTCGGTGTTAAAGGTGCAAACGGAGTTATCCTTATAAGGACAAAACGGGGCGAAGAAGGCAAAACAATATTGAATTTTAATTATACAGGAACGGGTATAATGCTTTCAAAACAGCCCGAGAAGCTTGATTCATACGCAGCTATGAATGCCAAGAATGAAATGATAGAACGTGAAGGTGTGCTGAATGAACCATCATGGGGTGCTTATGTGCCTTATGAGATAGTTCAGAGATACCAAAAGCCTCAATCTGAAGAGTATAGCGTGATATATCCCAATGTTGACTGGGAAGATGCCATGTTCAAGGATATGGGTTTTTCCCACAGGTCAACTTTAAGTGCGCGTGGAGGGAGCGAATCTGTTCAGTATTACGGACTCGTTGGTTATACTCATGAAGGCGACTTGTTTGAAGATTATGAAAATCAGAAGGGTTATGACGCTAATTACAACTTCGACCGTCTTAACTTCAGGAGTAATATAGATTTCCAGCTAACCAACACGACCAAGCTCCAGATGAACCTGTCTGGTTATTACAGCCAGAAGAATACAAACTGGAATAATGAAGGTAGCTCGAGCAGGGCAGATGCCTGGATGTGGGCCGCAACTTACCGCCTGGCTCCCAACCTGTTCATTCCAATGCATGAAGACGGAAGATGGGGTACATACCAGGAAGGCGGTAATACTACACTTAACCCGGTAGCTGTTGTACATAATATTGGAATCAGGGAGACCCGTTCCACTCAGCTAAATTCGGACTTTGTCCTAGAACAGGACCTTGATTTTATTACCGAAGGGTTAAGTGCAAGGGCAAACCTGTTTTATGATAACAGCATACGGTCTGAGGGTGGAATATGGGACCGTCAGAACAGTGTCCGGGCGAATGAAGCTCGTACAAATGTTCCTTACAAGCAGATCTATCCGCACCTCTACGAGGGACCCGATCAGGATCCAAGTGAATATACACAGTTGCTTCCGATCGGCGACGAGGAATATGACTGGATACTCAGACCATGGTCGCTGAGAAGTGAAAATGTAGGCTCAGCCAACTGGTCGGGCTATATTCCTGTTTTCAGGAGGCTTAGTTATCAGGGACAATTGAACTATTCACGTCTTTTCGGGGTTCACCGGGTTAGCGCAATGGGTGTTTTTAAGCGTGAAGAATATGCAAGAGGAAGTATGTTCCCTAATTTCCGGGAAGACTGGGTTTTCCGTACCACATATGATTATGATTCAAGATACCTGTTTGAATTTAACGGGGCTTATAACGGTTCCGAACAATTCGGTCCCGGTTACCGTTTTGAGTTTTTCCCTTCTGTAGCATTAGGGTGGATAATTTCAAACGAACCATTCTTCAATGTTGAGTCGATCAATAATTTAAGGTTGAGATACAGCGTTGGTATGGTAGGAGATGACAGGGTTGCAGGTGCACGCTGGCTATACCAGTCACAGCTTGGCTATGGCGGCAGCGCCAGGTTCAGCAGCAGCAGATGGGGCGGCAGTCCTTATACCTTTTACCGTGAATCTGTTGTAGGTAACCCTGATATTCGCTGGGAAACAGCATTGAAAAATAATATCGGACTGGAATTCGGAATGCTCAGGAATATGTTCACCATAAGTGCTGATTACTTTATGGAGGACAGGACCGATGTACTGATGTCAGGGGGGAGCAGGAGTGTGCCTCCATATTTTGGAGCTACACCACCCAGTGCAAACCTTGGAGAGGTTAAGTCCCAGGGATTTGAACTTGAGTTAGGATATAACCAGCAGATTAATGATAATGTAAGACTTTGGGCCAACCTGGCGTTGACTCATAACCAGAATGAGATCATCTTCAGAGATGACCCGCCATTACTTGATGATCACCTGAAGCAGGCCGGCTATCAGATCGGGCAGGCAAGAAGCCTGATCAGGGCGGATTTCTATAATAACTGGGATGAGATTTATGCAAGCGTTCCTTCTGAAAACAATGACGGACAAAAACTTCCGGGTTATTATAATCTTGTGGACTTTAATGCAGATGGTGTTATCAGGTCCAATGAGGACAGGGCTCCAATTGGTTATTCAGGTGTCCCCCAAAATACCGGAAATTTATCACTTGGTGGCAGGTTCCGTGATTTCAGCTTTATGGTTCAGTTTTTTGGTGCCAACAATGCAAACCGTAGTATACCTTTAAATAATTATTATGCCAAGACCGATATATTATTTGCTCATGTTGCCGATTACTGGTCGAAAGACAATCCGGATGCAACTTCTTATCTGCCAAGGTGGGAAACCAACGGTGAATTCATAGGTGATTACCACCTCTATGATGCATCTTATCTGAGATTAAGAACTGCCGAGATCGCTTATGCATTTACCAATTCTAACTGGGCAAAAGCTGCAGGGTTTTCTAATTTCCGGATTTTCCTTAACGGGAACAACCTGCTTTTCTGGTCATCACTGCCCGATGACAGGGAGACAACTCACAGCGGTGCAAGTGCCAGCCAGGGAGCTTATCCGACTACCAAGAGAATTAACTTAGGAATCGATCTAACTTTTTAAAAATCAGAAATATGAAAAATACAAAATATTATATACGGTTTTTCTCTATTTTCCTGATGCTGGCCTTTGTGTCAACATCATGCGAAGATTATCTGGACAGGGCGCCGGAAGCCGATATTGTAGAAAAGGATGCCTTTGGTAATTTCAGGAGCTTCCAGGGGTTTATCGAGGAGATTCATCACCATATAATGGATCCTGACAAAGGAGGGGCATGGAATAACTATTCGTTTGCCGATGAGAACGCTAATAATAAAATATACAGCTTTGACATTGGGAATTACTGGTCTCAGGAAGGATACTTTTGGGGAAAACCAAATGTTAACCCATGGACTCGTGCAGGAAGAAACAGGAGAGTATGGGAATGGTCCTGGGCTGCCATAAGGAAAGCAAATCTTGCCCTGGAAAAGATTGATGAGGAAGGATTATTTGAAGGGACCCAGGAAGAGAAAGATCATATCAAGGGACAGGCCTTATTTTACAGGGCATGGTTTTACTTTGAAATAGGACGCTATTGGGGAGGAATGCCTTATGTTACCAGGGTTCTGGAACCTACTGAAGACCTTGCTACCAGTGAATTTGCCAGACTTAACTTCCAGGAGATGGCCGTCGAGATGGCCAAGGATTTCCGAGCTGCAGCCGATCTTTTACCCGATCACTGGGATCTTTCGGGCCCCGGGCAGGCTACACTGGGACACAATATGGACCGGATCAATAAATTTCATGCTCTTGGTTATTTAGGAAAAGCATTATTATATGGAGCCAGTCCCATGATGAACCAGGAAGCCACCGGCGACAATTCTTATAATGCTGCAATGAGTGCCCAGGCTGCCGAAGCCTTCGGTGAGTTGCTGCAACTGGCAGATGACACCGGCATTTACCAGCTTCAGCCATGGGATGATTACATGGAAATGTTCAGAATCAGGAATGCCAGGACCGGTGGTGTTGAGGTTATAATGACGCCCCCTAACTACAATCCCAGCCGTGTAAGATGGTCAGCAGTTGGAGCAACAGTTCCCTCTTCCTTTGGTTTGAACAGCGGATCAAATGCCGATGTACCCACCCATAACATTGTGAAAAATTTTGCAATGGATAATGGGTTGCCAATTTATGATCCCGATTCGGGTTATGATCCCCAGGATCCCTGGAATGGTCTTGAGCCCCGTTTTTCTAAACTGATCGTTAAGGATGGTGATCATATATTTGCTGTCTCAGGTCCTGATCAGTATGCACAACTTTACAACGGTGGACGTCACCGTTCCCAGATCAATCCTCCAAGTGTAACCGGCTATTATGCCAGAAAATACGTACCAATAGGACCCAGTTTCTCAGTTGGTGCAGCCGGTAATCTAATGGCTTTTGTTCCTTACCTGAGACTTTCCGATGTATATCTGATGTATGCCGAGGCTGTATTGTTCAGCCCCAATGGTACTCCACAGAGCAGCTCCTCTAATTATAGCATGAGTGCTGTTGATGCAGTGAATGCAGTAAGGAACCGTGCCCAGATCCCTGACATGGATCCTAAATATACCGCAAGCAATGATCTGTTTTTTGAAGAGCTGGTGCGTGAACGTGCTGTGGAATTATTTATGGAAGGCGCACGCTTTTGCGATTTACGCCGCTGGAACAGGAACGGAGACCCAAGATATCTTGAGAAAACCGCTATCGATTTTGACAGGGATGCCGATGGAAATCCTGTTAATGTTTCTGAGAGAGTGTTGATAACAAGGGTTGCAGAAGAAAGGCATAACTGGCTGCCAATACCTGATGTTGGATCGACGAAAATATTTGAAGGTTTCCAGCAAAATCCAGGATGGTAAATCGGAATTATAAATTTAAAAATTTTTACAGATGAAAAATAAATATTTTATTATAATTACTTTTCTATGTGGCCTGTTATTATTTGCTTTTGCAAATTCGGATGTTGCTGCACAGCAGGAAAGTACGATAAGCATAGAGGCTACTGTTACTGATGCTGACGGAAATCCTATTCCCAATGTCGAGGTATTCAGTGGAAATGCATATTCAACCACCGATGCTAACGGCAGGTTTACCATCTCAATGGAAAGTGGGGCAAGATTACTTGTTGAGGCTAAAGGGTATGAAAATATTTCTCTCAGCTACTCTGCTGCAGAAGATATAGACGAAATTACCCTGGAGGCCACCAGGTTTTTATATGACCGTGATGATAAAGTAGCTCTTCCATTCAGAACCGCACATAAGGGTGATGTTGTGGGAGCAGTAAGCACAGTAAACCCCACCCGGGTTGATGAATATGACAATCTTACCTGGGCCAATGATATTTTAACCGGCCGCACGCTTGGGATGCTTGGCGGTAACAGCATCAGGGGAATTGGTATCGGTATCAATGTTTCTGAAATTACCGGATCAGGACTCCGCTCCGGAAATGCACTTTATATCGTAGATGGGTTACCGAGAAACATAGATCATCTCAGGGCAGATGAAATCGAAAGTATTACCGTACTGAAAGATGTAAATTCGACTATTTTATATGGTAGTGCCGCTGTGAACGGTGTTGTTTTAATTACCACCAAGAGAGGTGAACCTTTTAAAACCCAAAAGCGGTTTTCTGTAAATTCCGGCGTATCCACTCCCAGGGCACTTCCTAAATTTTTAAATTCGGCCGACTATATGACATATTACGATATGGCAAGGGCCAATGATGGCAGGAGTGAAACTTTCGGTGAGGAGACAATCGAGAATTACAGGACAGGTAATCCATACCGTTATCCCAGCGTTGATTACTATTCAGATGAATATATCAGTCCGTTAAAGAATCATACCGACGTTGTAGGTGAATTCTCTGGTGGAAATGATGATGCCAGCTATTACACAAATTTTGGCTGGTCCACCGCAGGTGGGTTACTCGATTTCGGAGAGGGAGCAAATGCACGTGACAATACCTTTAATGCACGTGGTAATGTTGATCTTAAAATTACCGACCGGATCAAAACGTCCATAGACGGTTCCGCAATTTTTGTACAGGATAAAAGTCAGCGAGGCAATTATTTCAGCGATGCTGCCAGTCTTCGTCCACATCTTTACACTCCTTTGCTTCCTTTTGACCTCATTGATCCTGAAAATTCCGTTCTTCAGGCAAGGAAAAACGATGTTTTCGGAGAGTACCTCCTTGGCGGAACTTCTGTTTACCGTGACACACCTTTTGGTGACGGATATTCCGGAGGCGTAACCGAAAGGATTGAGCGGAATTTTTCTTTCAATAACCGGGTCGATTTTGACATGAGCCAGTTTACCGAGGGCCTTTCTTTTCATACCAACATAAGCTTCGATTACTATATGAGATATAATCAGGCAATACTTAATCAGTATTCGGTTTACGAACCAACCTGGGACCCTGATGAAGACATAATCACAGGATTGAACCAGCATGGTGTAGATGCGCGACCAGGAACACAATCTGTAGGAGGTACCTTCTTTCGCAGAAGGTTCGGTGCATATGGCCAGTTCAGTTATGACCGGACATTCGACGGGGTGCATCATGTAACAGGCTCCCTTATCGGATACGGCAGTAATTTTAAACAACAAGGGAATTATCAGGGTGTTAAGCAGGCACATGTTGGATTTCAGCTTGGTTACGTATTTGATAAAAAGTACATGGTTGATTTCAGTAGTGCGTATGTTAATTCTGTCCGTTTGCCCGAAGGAAACAAGGGAGCTCTTTCACCTTCTCTGGGACTTGCCTGGATGATCAGTTCAGAAGATTTTATGGCATCGGCAGACATTGTTGATTACCTGAAACTGAGGTTGTCGGGCGGAATCCTGAATTCCGATATGCCTGTAGGCGGGTTCTATCGCTATGAAGGGCAGTATGGCGGCTCGGGATGGTATAACTGGTATGATGGTTCAAGAAGCCGTGGTGGAACATCATCTAACTGGCTGGCCAATCCGGATCTTAGTTTTGCAAGCCGGAAAGAGGTTAACTTTGGTATCGAAGGTTTGTTCTTTAACCAGGTTCTTGGATTTGAAGCAAACGTATTCTATGATCTTTATGATGACCAGGTCAGCAGACCGAATTCTATTTATCCGGGCTTTTATTCCAATTTTACACCCTGGGAGAATTTTGGTGCCGACGAGTACAGGGGAGCTGAGCTTGGCCTGAGTATTGACCAGTCGTTCGGCGACTTTGAAGTATTTGTAGGTGTCAATGCACTTTATGTTACTTCTGAAAGAACCGAGGTTGATGAAGTCTGGGATAATGATTACCAGTACAGGCAGGGTCATCCTAGGGATGCATCCTTCGGACTCGAAGCCATCGGATTCTTCCGTGATGAGGAAGACATAGCCAACAGTCCCATACAGGCGTATGGTGATGTGGTGCCCGGTGATATTAAATATGTGGACCAGAACGGTGATGGCATTGTCGATGGTAACGACGAAGTTTATCTGCGGCGCTGGCAGGCACCTTTATCAGGAGGTCTGCAACTCAGACTGGCTTATAAAAATGTTTCCCTGTTTTTACTGGGTGAAGGAAGGACAGGATCGGAGACCTTTAAGGAGGGTAATTATTACTGGGTTGACGGGAATAAAAAGTATTCCGAAGTTGTTCTTGACAGCTGGACACCAGAGACCGCTAATACTGCCACCTATCCACGCTTAAGCTCTGAAACCAACAGCAATAACCATCGCAGGTCTAGTTTTTGGTTGTATAATAATGATTACTTGCAGATTAGGAGGATTCAGCTATCATACGACATGCCCCGTTCATTTACCAGATCTTTGCTTATGAACGATGTATCTATTTATGCAGATGCCACCAATATTTTTCAGTTTGCTGAAAATCGCGAGATCAGGGATCTGAATGTAGGCGGAGAGCCTTATTATGGTACCTTTTCAATTGGGCTAAAAGCTAGATTTTAAATTAATTTAAATACTAAGATTATGAGATTATCTAAAATATTATCATCGTTTTTGGTTTTAATAGTGATCTTTACCGGATGCGAACTATTAGAACCCGAACTTCAGAATATCGACACGATCGACCGGGTTTATGAGGATCCCGAATTTGCTGAGGGCTTATTGATTAGGGCTTATGCCTATATTCCTACCAATGATTATAACTGGGACGAAGTGGCAACCGACGATGCAGTTTCAAACGACCCGTTTAATGCCTACATGCGCATGGCCACCGGCGAATGGTCTGCAATTTTTAATCCACAGAATATCTGGAACAATTCCAATTCTGCAATTCTGCATATCAACCACTTTCTTGAAGTGGTCGATTCGGTACCGTTCAAATGGACCAATGATACAATTAATGACTTGTATGTAAGACGTCTCAGCGGAGAAGCTTATGCACTGAGAGGATTATTCAAGTATTTTCTGCTGCGTAATCACGGTGGGGTTGGCGCCAATGGTCAGTTGCTAGGTACCCCGGAATACAATGAATTCATCAGGGATCAGGAAGAATTCTTCCGGCCCAGACCTGATTTTACCCAGTCTGTTATCAGTGCGTATGCTGATATTTCCCTGGCACTGGATCTTCTTCCCATGGACTATGGGAATATCAGCGACCTTGAAGAGTTGCCTGCTGGATTTTCCGAGGTTCCTTCGGTGAATGTGTATAATGACGTTTTCGGCGATTTTACCCAGCAAAGGATTACTGGGCGTATTGCCAGAGGTATAAGGGCAAAACTTGCTCTTTTAGCCGCAAGTCCCGCTTTCAATCCCGATAACTCAATGGATTTGTGGCAGGATGCTGCGGAGTATACAGGCGAATTGCTTGATGAGAATGGAGGAATAAGCGGTATTGATGAAAAGGGTCATATTTTCTATTTGAAAGAGCAGGTTGACGAATCAAACCTCACCACCGGTGATAACCAAGACATTGCTGAAGTCTTGTGGAGAAGACCCTATTATGACAACAGAACCAGGGAACAGAATAATTTTCCTCCTTCGGTTTATGGGAACGGCCGGATAAACCCAACCCAGAATCTGGTTGATGCTTTCCCGATGGAAAACGGATACCCCATTACCCATCCTTCATCGGGTTATGATCCTGATGATCCTTATGCCAACAGGGATCCCCGCTTGTCATTGTATATTGTATATGACGGTAGTACCGTAAGGAACGAAACCATCAATACCGGCCCAGGCACCGGCGATGACGGACTCGAAGCTATGGAGAACTCGACGCGGACCGGTTATTATTTAAGGAAGATGTTAAGGGAGGATGTAAACCTTAATCCATCCTCACCTTCCAACCAGCGTCATTTTAACATACATATCCGTTATACCGAATTGTACCTTAACTATGCCGAAGCTGCTAATGAGGCATGGGGGCCCGATGGTACCGGCACATTTGGATTTTCCGCAAGAGACGTTATTGCTGCCCTGAGAGAAAGGGCCGGTATTGAACAACCCGATAATTACCTGATGTCAATAGCCGGAAAGGACGAAATGCGTGAGTTGATACGTAATGAGCGGAGACTCGAACTTTGCTTTGAGAGTCAGAGATTCTGGGATATGCGCCGATGGAAAGAAGATCTGACCGAACCGGCCAGAGGGGTTAGGATCAGTGATGGTACTTATACCGTGTTCGATGTTGAGCAACGGAGGTATAATAATGAGTACATGCACTATGGACCCATTCCTTACAATGAAATAGTGAAGTTTGACTTTGTGCAAAATCAGGGTTGGTAAAGTATATAATAAATAAAATTATATTAATATGAAAAAAATATTTTTAATATTGACAATGATCATCGGGTTATTATCATGTGAAAATTTTGAAAATGAATTTCCCGATTATGACTATACCTCAGGATATTTCCCTTATCAGTATCCTGTAAGGACCCTGGTGCTTGGCGATTATATTTATGATAATTCAAACGACAACGATCACAAATTCGTTATCTCTGTGGCCATGGGTGGCGTTTACACTAATAAGGAGGACAGGGAATTCACCATTGAAGTGGATGAATCTTTGTGTGATAATGTTTTGTTTGAAGAAGGTGGAGAACCAGTGCAGGCCCTGCCCAGCGATTATTATACCTTGAGCTCGGATAACTCTATAGTTATTCCCAGCGGCGAATTTAACGGTGGAGTGGAGGTACAGCTGACCGAGGATTTTTTTAACGATCCTCTTGCTATACAGCTTGGATATGTTGTGCCAATAAGGCTTGTCAGCTCAGCCGATGTTGACACTATTCTCTCAGGAACGCCTGCGGTATCAAATCCCGATCCACGGAACCCTGCACACTGGACAGTTACACCCAAGAACTACACCATGTTTGCGGTTAAATTCATAAATGAGTATCACGGAACTTATTTCCATTACGGCGAGAGTAACGTGACGGATGCTTCAAATTCGGTGATCGAATCAACTGTTTACAGTGAAACCTATGTTGAGCAGAATAGCACGATGCGTCTTGCTACTACAGGACGTAACCAGGTTACTGCAAGCACTTTTTTGAACTCTGAGGTTATGGCCGCAGAAGTTGAACTGGTCCTTGATTTTAATGGTAATGACATTACCGTGTCTGCACCTGACGGATCTCCATACACCATTTCTGGTACTGGTCAGTTCGAGTCCAAAGCCTACTCATGGGGAAATAAGGACCGTGATGGTATTGTTTTAAACTTTACCGTATCCGATGGTACTAATACCTATGAAGCAGATGATGTTCTTGTTATAAGAGACAGGGGAGTGGTTATGGAAACCTATTCACCTGTTGTTGTTCAATAGCAATTTTTGCCTGAGTCTGTAACTCAGGTTAGTAATATTTAAAAAGCCATAACCGGATATTAATTCCAGGTTGTGGCTTTTTTTCGTTTCCTGTCCTGCTTTTTTTCCTTCACTGACCTGCTTTTCCTACGTTTCCTGACCCACCCGGTTTATTTCTTTTCTTTACACTATGCCATTCTGAAGATAGCTTGTATCATAATGCATGTTCCTGTCTCCAGATTATGCGTTATTATCCTAATATTATGATGCCGTATGTCTCTTTATACTGATGATGTGCATATCACATGATTGTATATTATACCTTAGTTTGCTTTTAAATTATGAGTCATGATCAGGCTTGAAAAGAAAAAACTTAAAGAGATCTGTAAATCATTAATGAGAGGACTTTAGGGATAAGTGCAATGTTCTTAATCGATAAGTGAACCTAAAACCTTACTTATGAAAAAACATGTTGTTTTTAAAAGCAATTTATAAATCCTTCAAAATATATGTTTTTAAAGGATTGTAAATTAATATTATTTAGACAATCCTTGGTCTTATAAATAAATATTTAAAAAAAACAAAAAAAAATAGTTAAAAAAGATTAAATATATAAAAAATATTTATTTTAGTGGTATTTATATGTTTTGCAACATCTTGTTATTGTAAAACAATCAATCATTTTTTAACCTAACCTAAATTAATCTATGAAAAACAAAATTCTGATTAAAAAAGCAAGAAGCTTTATTCTGCTTTGTTTGTTTTTGGTTGTGGTTGCCGGGAATGCCTATGCGCAGGAACGGACTATAACCGGAGTAGTTGTAGATGATAGCGGAGTTCCTTTACCCGGTGTGACCATTATGATCCAGGGAACTTCCACGGGGACTCAAACCGGATATGATGGTGATTACTCTCTGCCAAATGTTAGTCCGGATGACGTGCTGGTCTTCTCTTTTGTCGGGATGGCAACACAGGAGATCCCGGTAGAGGATCAGGCTGTAATTAATGTTACAATGCAAACTGAAGCCATTGGACTTGAGGAGGTAGTGACCATTGGTTATGGTACCCAGATCAGGGCGAACCTGACTGGTTCTGTCGGCAGGGCCAGTTCAGAAAGACTCGAGAACAGACCTATTACTTCGGCAGGTCATGGATTGCAGGGAGTAATTCCTAACCTTAACATCAGTATTGATGATGGTGACCCCACTACATCTGCCAACTACAATATCCGTGGATTTGAGTCGATCACAGGCGGTTCGCCACTTATTCTGGTTGACGGGGTGCCGATGGATCTTGAACGTATTAATCCAAGTGATATAGCAAGTGTCAGTGTGCTGAGAGACGCCGCTTCTGCTGCTGTATACGGGGCAAGGGCTGCTTTTGGTGTAGTTCTTGTCGAAACCAAGAGGGGGACAGGCGCGGACAGGGTTAATGTTCAGTTCAGTACTGAACAGTCATTGTCTAAACCTATTTATACCGTTGATCCTGTCCATGATCCGCTTGAATTTGCTGAATGGACCAATCTGGCAAGGTTGCGTACCAGGGGTACCCGCAGGTGGGATGATGATTATATGGAAGGATTTGCTAACTGGGTTGCAAACCCGACGGAGGAGAATGCCTGGGGTGTGTTCAATGACAATATCAGGTATTACGGGTTCAACGATTATCATAATAAGCTGATCACCGATTTTTCACCTCAGCAACAATACAATTTCAGTATTTCAGGTACAACCGAGAGGACTAACTATTATGCATCCTTTGGTTATCTTACCAAGGATGGTTACCTTAGAAATAGTGAAAAGAATGAGTTTTATGACCGGTATAATATCCTCCTGAGAGCTGATTACCAGGTAACTGACTGGCTGAATCTTGAGCCGAAGATGATTATGAATATCCAGGATAGTGACAAGCCTCACTTTTATAACTGGGATGTAAATATCAATACCAGCGTGAGGGTTGCCCCTATGATGCCTCTGAGGTTCCCCGACCTTCCCTATTATCTTGAGCCCGGGGACCGCGATCAGTTTGAGCAGTATATCGGTATGCATTTCGGAGGCACTAACTTTTTTCCGTATCTTGAGAATGGGGGGCGTCAGCAGTTTACTACTAATGATACATGGTTAAGCCAGGCTGTTAAGCTCACTCCTGTTGACGGATTGGTGATAAACAGCGATTTTTCTTACCAGACCTACTGGAGGGATTATGAGGATGTAGCGAGCAAGATTGATATAGTATCTACTAATTTGCGGTCATCACCAATGGTATCAAACGGTTTTAGTGGTAATGACTGGATTGACGCCAGGAGAAATTACAACCAGTACTACGTATTCAACACTTATGCGGAATACACACTTGACCAGTTTGATAATCATTACGTAAAAGCTATGGTCGGGTATAACCAGGAGTGGGGCCAGAATACCCAGGTGCGTGCCCAGGCCAATGAGCTTATCACGCCACAGGTGATTGCCCTGAATGCAACCGTTGGTAATATGCAGACCTGGGGCACCAAAAATCATGTTGCTCTCACAGGTGCTTTTTACCGGTTGAACTATATTTATAATGATAAATACCTGCTGGAATTCAATGGGCGGTATGACGAGACATCCCGTTTTCCTGCAGAGTCAAGGGGCGGCTTTTTCCCTTCATTTTCGGCAGGCTGGAGAATTTCGAGCGAGCGTTTTATGGATGGTACGGATGACTGGTTGAATAACCTGATGATACGTGCATCATATGGTACCCTGGGTAACCAGTTGCTGGGAAACAGGTATTACCCGTATATAGCCACAATGGGAGCAGGTTCGACTAATTTCATCTTTGAAAATTCCAGGAGTCCCTATGTGAATCCTGCTGGCCTTGTGAGTCCTACTCTTACCTGGGAAACGGTTACCACCCAGAATATAGGCATGTCTTTATCGGCTCTTAACCAGCGCCTTGAGGTTGATTTCGATGCATATCACAGGGATACCAGAGATATGTTAATGCAGCAGACTTTCCCTTCACTGCTCGGAACCAGCGCCCCTGATGCTAATGCCGCCGATCTGCGGACAAGCGGCTGGGAATTACAGATTACCTGGCGGGACCGGATTAACCAGGACTTGAATTACGGGATGAATTTTTCTTTAGCGGACAGCTGGTCGGAGATCACCAAGTATGAGAACCCTACGGGAGCGCTTAACGATTATTACGTGGGAATGAAAATAGGAGAGATATGGGGATATGAAACGGTGGGTATTTTCCAGACTGAGGAGGAGGTTGCCAATCATGCCGATCAGAGTGCTATTGGAGCCAACTGGAGGCCCGGTGACATCCAGTACAGGGATCTTAACGGTGACGACAGGATCACTCCCGGTGAAAATACCGTTGATAACCCCGGAGATCGCAGGATAATCGGTAATGAATCAGCGCGTTACACCTTTGGTATAAATCCGGATATAAGCTATGGCAACTGGACTCTGAATGTTTTCTTTCAGGGGCTTTTCAGGGATTACTGGCCACCAGCAAATAACTGGCAGTCTTTCTGGCCTCATATTGCAGGGCATGTGGAAAACTACATGATTGAGGATTCGTGGACTGAAGATAACCGCGATGCCTACTTCCCGCATCCTCATATTATGAGTGATGTTAAGCACAACGCCCAGCCCCAGACACGCTATTTGCAAAATGCTGCTTATATCAGGCTGAAAAATCTGACTCTGAATTATAACATTCCCGAGCAATTATTGAACAGGATGGCAATTACCAGGGCACAGGTTTATTTTGCAGGAATGAATTTATGGGAATATTCCCCCATTCATCCGTCTATTGATCCTGAGGACATTGTAACCAGAACCCAGACGTATTATATGCAACGTACATATTCTCTGGGGGTGAGGGTGACATTCTAATATATCTTGTAAACGTAAAAAATAGATAATATGAAAAAATTAATTAAAAATATCAGCTTTTTATTCTTTGTGGCCACATTTCTTTTCGGCTGCCAGGAAGATTTTCTTGAAAGGGCACCCCTGGACGAGATAAGTTCTGAAACCTTCTGGAATACTGAAAATGACCTTATGGTATACAATAATAATCTTTATAACAGGGCTAAGAACGATGGAAATATACCTATAATGATGGGGCACACTGACTCCCCTTTCAATAGCCATTGGGCTTCTTTATGGTTCCAGGATGGTTTTACAGATGACGCTGCACCTGAAAATCCGAGGCATGATAATTTTAATGAGGTTAGGGCCGGAATACATCAGGTTCAGACAGGACCCAGGAGATTTGGTTACAGTAACTGGCACTTCGTCCGGGCTATCAATATTGGCCTGGAAAATTACGACCGGGCTGATATTCCCCAAAGCACAATCAATATGTATGCCGGCGAAGCAAGACTTTTCCGCGGGTGGTTTTATGCCGATAAGGTGTCTAAATTTGGTGATGTACCCTGGTTGGATAAGGAGCTGAATGTCGATTCTCCTGAACTTTACGGTCCCAGAACTCCCAGAGAAGAGGCGATGGAGAATGTGCTTGCGGATCTGCAATTTGCTGCTGAACATTTGCCGGCGGACAGGAACTGGGGAGGCGATCCCGGGAGGCTTAACAAATATTGCGCGTTGGCTGTCCTGTCAAGGGTGGCCCTGTTTGAAGGAACATGGCGTAAATATCACGGTGGCACCGATCCCGACAGATGGATTCAGATTGCCGCTGATGCTGCACTGGAGCTCATGGAAAGCGGTGTTTATGAAATATACACTACAGGTGATCCAACCACCGATTACCGTTCCTGGCAGAATCAGATCGATATGACTGGTAATCCAGAAGTTATATACTGGAGAAAATACATTTCCGGTATAGTTAATAACCAGATACAGGGTTATTATAATGGTTATCATGGTGGACATACCAAAGATTTTGTTGAGGATTATCTTGATACTGATGGTCTTCCCATCAGGTTATCAAATCTTTACCAGGGCGATGCAATGATTGAAGATGTTTTTGAGAACAGGGACCCCAGGATGCGCCAGACTATTCTGCACCCGGACGATGAGAGCTGGATATTTGAGGGGACTGTGTCACCCGGGGCATTGCGCAGCTGGACAGGTTACCGTAATATCAAATTTTTTAATCAAAATCAGCAAGGCCGTGCTTTTGGTCAACAGGATCTTGCTGCCATCACCCTGCGTTATGCAGAGGTTCTGCTTAATTATGCTGAAGCAAAGGCTGAACTTGGCACGCTTACCCAGGCCGACCTTGATATGAGCATCAATCTGCTTCGCGACAGGGTTGGGATGCCGCATATGGATATTAACAATATACCTGTTGATCCCAAATATATTCCACAATGGCATACAGATCCGCTGATAATTGAGATAAGGAGGGAACGCAGGATCGAGATGGCCAGCGAAGGCCTTCGTTATAATGATATAAGACGCTGGAAATGGGGTAAAAAGCTGGAGCAACCCGATCTGGGTTTCCGCTGGGATGCTCCTAACCGGGAACGGTATTTCCTTACCGATGATGATGCAAGAAGAACTACTATCGTCGATGGAGTTGAATATATAGAAGCATATCAGGGAACTGACTATGCTAATCCGGTTTTTGATGAAAGCAAACATTATTTGTGGCCTATTCCGCTTAATGATCTTTCACAGAATCCTGAAATCGGGCAGAATCCCGGTTGGGATTAGTTTGTTGTGATTGGACATTATGATTGAAAGCCGGAGCCGCAGTTAACAATATAAACTGCGGCTTTGGTCTTTTTCCTTTTTAATTCTTAAAGATTATCATCATAATGAATTTCTTAGTATTAGTTTCCTTATGGCGAGAATGATTTTATACAAAAAGTTCAAAGACTTAACGATATTTCAAAGTTTGTGAATTAATCAGGCTAAGACCTTATTTGCAGGTTATTTTAGTTTGTGACAGGTTATTTTAGTTTGTGACAGGTAATTTTAGTTTGTGACAGGTAATTGGTGGCTTAGCTGTTGCTTGCTTATTGATAATGAATTTTTATATTGATTTAATTTTTAATTTGGCTTATATTGTGGCTTATATTATTAATCTCTTTTTAAACCCGTCAAACCTAATAACCCTGTGATCATGAAAACCAAAGCCGATTTTTTCGTTTTAACCTTTGCTTTTATGTTTGTTTTTCTAATGTTACCTGGAAAATACATAAATGGCAATTCCAATTCATTGGCAGAAGACGGAATTCAAAAACTGGACAATCCCGTTTCAGTCCGCTATCTTAGAAGAAATTTAAGTAATACCACTCCCCGTCTGATCCTTACTCCTCAAATAGAGAAAGAGTTAAAGAGTAAGATATCTTCTGATCCCCTGGTAAGTAATTATTACCAGGCTATGAAGCTTAATGCCGAAAATATTCTTAATCAGCCCCTGTTGGAAAGGATCGTTACCGGCCGGAGACTTCTTTCGGTTTCGCGTGAGCTGTTGTATAGAATGAATGTTTTGAGTATGGTTTACCTAATGGAAAATGATCCTGAAATCCTGGGGAGTATCAATAAGGAGCTTATTGCTGTTTGTAATTTCGGGGACTGGAACCC
>CAZFOO010000016.1:46197-55724 GCA_964520585.1 uncultured Bacteroidales bacterium | reverse complement strand
GCTCAAAACTAAAAGAACTTATTCCCCGGCAGCAATTTGATATTGCCATTCAGGCTGCAATCGGAGCCAAAATTATTTCCCGGGAAACGATAAAAGCATTGCGCAAGGATGTGACTGCAAAGTGTTATGGTGGTGATATCACCCGGAAGCGCAAACTGCTTGAGAAACAGAAAAAGGGCAAGAAGCGTATGCGGCAGGTTGGTAATGTGGAAGTTCCACAGCAAGCTTTTCTGGCCGTCTTAAAACTTGATACCTGATCTTCAGTTAACCCGAATGGTCACTGTACCATGAATACACGGATTATGGACGAGCCCAGATTGTTTTCCCTGAAGTTGATGATTACATCATAAAAGCCGGTTTTTGTGCATTTGAAATGGAATTCGTCATAGTAGTTATCTCCTATGTAATTGCTGGCCAATGACTTATCGTTATCGTATATAGAAACTACAGCTTCTCCCTTGAAGTCCCCGATATGATTCTGAATGACAAATTTATACAGACTCCCGTTATTCAGGTTCAGGGTGATAAAATATTCATTTTCGTATTCATTATCACTGATTTCTTCAAGCTTGAAATCTATTTCCCTGATAAAAATATCTTTTGTTCCTGTTTGTCCGCTTAAAGTTAGCGATATACACAAAACAGGTATTAAAAAAAGCAACTTCATCCGGTTTAATTATTGTTATTATAAAATATTTATAAATCGCCTGTTAATATTGTAACTTAAAATTTAAGGGTTAATGCTATATGATCGTAATCCTGGAGTTTCCCGTTTTCGGTGAAAATAACTTTTCCTCCCGCTGATACAACTTTGGCAGCTATCTCATCAACGATATCATCAGTGGAATCAGTCGATCCGTTTGCTGGTGAGAGGGTCATGATGCCACCATTCTTATGGATCTTTGCTGATTGCTGATAGTCTTCTTCAACAATAAGAAGTTCTCCTCTGTTTTCGCTTGCAAGTCTCCAAACTTCTTCTATACCTGATACAAATCTTCTTTTGCTTAATGCTTCATCAAGCTTTCTTAATTCCTGTCTGCGTTTATCGGTCATTTTTATTTTAACTTCTGGCCATATTACGAGCGAAAGTTCATGAGGAGAATACTCGTCATAGTTTCCCTGAACTGTTGTGATAAATTTGCCGGCAAAGGCAGAAATAGCAGTGTATAAGGCGATATTTCGCTCCACACCGGCAATTACAACGGGCAACGGATGCTGGTTATAAATCCCCCCGAAAGATTTATCCACCATGTTGAAAAACTCTTTCAGCCTGTTTTCTTTCAATGAAGTTGATTCTTCGTGGTTTGATCGGCGGGGCAACGGGTTTACAAAAGGAAAGCCGTTTTCCGTAATTTCAGAGAAATTATCACGGTGAGCTTCAAATAACCTTATAAAGCCTGCGCTTATGGACAAAGTGTAATAATTAATTCCTCTGTTCACAGCTCTGATCAGATCGCGTACGGCAAAGTTTTTATCTATTATGACTCTTTCATTGACGGAAAAAGGGAGATGGATTATCTTCTCAAAACTATTGTTTATAAAAATTGCCAGTCCATCCATGTTTTTTCTTACATCAATTCTGGATAGTGTCTTATCAAGTTTTGAAAGTAACCCGACTATTTCTTTTTTGTCAAATTCAGATATCAGTCTCAGCCTGGCTTCCTTAAAAAGCTTTTTTAGCAACATGCCATCCTGCTGATTGTCCGGGGCTGTTTTATGTGTGGGAAGAAGGATAGAGACATTTGGATAGTCTACCTGACTTCTGATAATCTTAAGCAGACTTCTCTCCATGGGTTTCGTTTTTGGTTATACAATTGATTCTTTGCCGGCCTTTCTTTTGATCCCCTTAAAAAAACGAACCATTTCGCTTTTGCAAAATGGATGGGTGTCCCTTTTTTATATCGCCATAAAAGTATATAAATTATTTGAGTTGTTCAAAAAACTTGTTTCTAAATTAGTGTAATTTATAATTCTGTAGCAAAAAAATGCTTAACTTTCAATTTCTTTTATATGTATTTTTTTGAATGATAATTTAACAAAAGTATATATAATCGTGTTAAATACGTTGATAATAAACTTTTATTACTATGGAAAATAAATTTCTTACCCGCAGAGGCTTTCTGCGGAAAACTCTGGCAACCGGTGTTGCTCTCACGGGGTTATCTTCATTCAGTACTCCTGATGGATTTGACCCTAAAGGCCTGCCAACAGTGGTCTTTGGGAAAACCGGTGTAAGAATACCAAGAATTTCAATTGGACTGGGCAGCCGTTTCTGCGCTGTAAGCGATGAAGATGAGGCACAGGATATACTTGCCTACGCACTGGATAACGGAATTTATTACTGGGATACAGCCAATTCTTACACGAACCGTAATTTGGGAGTGGTAAGTGAAGAGCGGATTGGAAAATTTCTCAAAAACCGCAGAAAGGAAGTTTTTCTGTCTACTAAGATAGCCGCAAGAGAACCGGACGAAGCGCAAAGGCAGGTTGAAGAAAGTCTGAAGAGACTTCAGACAGATTACCTTGATAACCTTATGATACATAGTGTAACTACAGTTAAAGAGGTTGACCGTCTTAGCCGCAAAGGCGGGATCATAGATATGGTGACAAGGTTAAAAGAAGAGGGAGTTACCCGTAATATAGGTTTTTCCGGTCATTCAAATGCCGGGGCAATGAAACTTATGATGGACAGAGGTGACTTTGATGATGTGTTGTTTGCCATGAACCAGTATGGCGATTATTCACAAGAACGTCAGGAGACGATAATTCCTGCTGCTCTCGAGAAAGATCTTGGTGTATTGCTTATGAAAGTGGTTCGTCCAAAAGAAACAGTATCCGGTATCAGTGCAAACGACCTTATTAGGTTTGCTCTTTCAATTGATGGACCCTCGGCCCTGGTACTGGGAATGGACAGTCTTGATGTTGTTAAATCGAATATTGAGATACTGAAAAACTTCACCCCCATGACAGCTGCCGAAAGATCAGCCATGCTATCTTCACTATCTCCGTTTTTCACAGGACGCGACCTGGAATGGATCAAACCGGATTACAGGGATGGACATTGGGGATAGTTTATGAGTCTGAGGATAACAAGTCCGCAAAACCCAAAGGTGAAATATGCTCTTTCCCTCTATAAAGCCCCGGTTAGAAAAAATGAGCGTTTATTTATTATTGAGGGTTTGCGGGAGATTAGGCTGGCTATGGAAAGCGGGTATCAGTTTGAAACCTTGTTTATTTGTCCAGAAACAGCCAGAAAAAATGATGCCAGTCAGATTACAGGTGACCTTATTGGACAGGTACAGATAGTTGAGACCACAAGGGAAATATTTAAGAAACTGGCCTACCGCGAAAATTCTGACGGTTTGGTTGCTATTGTACACCAAAAAAAATATTTGCTTAACGATATAAGGATTGCTGGTATTCCTCTGTTACTTGTGATTGAAGCGGTTGAAAAGCCTGGGAATCTGGGAGCTATATTGCGGACTGCCGATGCGGCCGGGGTGGATGCCGTGATTGTATGTGATACAGGTGTTGATATTTATAATCCTAATGTTATCCGGTCCAGCATCGGTACTCTTTTTACTAACCGGGTAGTATGCTGCTCATCTGAAGATGCCATTAAATGGCTTAAAAGAAAGAATATAAGGATATACACCACAGCACTGTCGGCCTCAAAGCCTTATCATCTTATTGATTATAATATACCCACAGCAGTTGTATCTGGTGCCGAAGCTACAGGAGTAACAGAAATATGGCAAAAGCATTCAGATTCCAATATTATAATCCCAATGTTTGGCAGTGCCGACTCAATAAATGTTTCTGTTGCCGTTTCCATAGTTTTGTATGAGGCCCTGAGACAAAGAGGGTTTTAGGAGGAAGGTCGGGTTCTCATCAATTGAAAGTTCAACCAGGCATATTATATTGAATTGGCAATCGACAGAAGATCAGGATTTTGTGTTTTCCGGACAAATTCAGGGCTTCTTGTTTTATTGTTTCTTATAATAGAAATATCTGTGGCGATGTTTGGTGTAGATTGTTAATTAATTTTTTAAATTTGCAGACGTTTTGGCAATAACTGTATAGCATTTTCACCAGGAACATTTCTGTATTTCACGGTTTTGTTATATTAGTCCGCCATGATCACTACAGTAATGCGCATTAAAGTTAAATTAGTACGATAAGATATTTAGATCCGGGGTGTGGCGCAGTTGGCAGCGCGCGTCGTTCGGGACGACGAGGTCGGAAGTTCGAGTCTTCTCACCCCGACGGACAGGAAATCCAGAAAATACCAAAAACCTGTAAGTCAAATGATTTGCAGGCTTTTTTTTAGCTCCGACCTAGCTGCGCCCTAACATAAACAGACCATCTAACTGAGAAAGTCCAGCCTCAATTCTTTTACCTGTTTTTTGTCACAGGATTTGCGTTTACAGATTTACGATTCATATTCCAAAATTCATATCAACAGATTTATTTTGATTTCGGATAAGGGTTATACTCCCCGCTCATCACTTCTTTTACTGCTTCCAAATATTCAAATCCGTATTTCATATCGGGCAACAGATAACCACCTTCAACCCATTCGTTCCATGAAAAAATGGTAATGAGATTGGTTTCGTCCGGGTGCATATCACAATAAGCTTTTGCTTTTTCCAGGAAACCTGCAAAAGCCTCCGGAGTTTTATTGTAATAAACAATGTCATCTTTCCCTTTGGCCGGGAACCGCGGCGTATCATCCCAGCCAATGGAAACATTGGGGAAATATGGGATGTCCAGCGCTTTATCCCACTGCTCCCTGCGTTGCATGGCTTCTGTTCCCCACTTAATGTAGTCCTCCGGATGTGGACCGCCCCAGTTATATTTTGTAATGCTGTTGATACCCAACACCTCAATATTGTTAACCATGTCCTGGCCGGGAGCACCATTTCCAATCAACTGAAGATGCAAGTCGGGAAAACCCGCTTTTCTGGTTTCTTCTCTGAAGTAATCTATTGCTTCCCGGGTTTCTTCGAGGCTTCCGAACCCTTCTACCAGATTCCAATATGAAAAAATTGAAAACACAGGTTTGCCTTCAATTTTAAAATAGTTAGGTTTTAAAAAGTACTGCCGAATGACTCGATCGACAATAATTCTAAAATTTTCCATATCAACGGCGCCATCCCACAACTGCGAATCATCGTCCTTGAATTTATGCACATTCCAATAATTTCTTTTCACATCGTGATTGGCCCACATGATGTAAAATTGCATTTTGGAATTATTTTTTGCTTGCAGGAACCCGTTGTTCAGACTACTTTCCAGGTAAGGACCCTCATCAAACCAGTACCAATCGAAGATAAAGATGTCTACACCGTGGTCGGTTGCTGCATCAATCCATTTTTCCATTACTTCAGGATCATCGTCCATGTCGTAACCCCATAAGGGTACTTTGGGCTGGTAATGCCCTTCGAAACGGGGATTCCCTTTTTTTATGACTTCCCACTCACCAATACCTTCAGGCCAGAGCATATCTCCAAAACGTTCATCGTGATGAGTGGAAGGCCACACGTAGGCTGCTACTTTGTATTCATCACTGATTTTTTTTGAATTCTTTGTTTTTGTTTTTACAAAACTTACATTTAAAAGAATGAACAAAAAAACAAAAATTCCGGTCGTGTATTTCATAAAATAACACATAATCAATTATTTAAGCAGGTTAGTATTTCTGATATAGTCTATTTCATATGAAAATTGCCCAATTTCTCCGCTATACTGTTTTTGATCGGCGACATTGTCATTTCCTGCAGGATTCTTTTCATGATCGTATAACTTTTCTGCTTTATTTCATCATCTTTGGTAAATATATTGGGTATATTTTTTCCGTTTTTTGATGTTTTCACCCTGCTTTTATTTGTGCAGCTTGCTAAAATAAATCAAAAACGAAAGATATCAAATTTACCCTCATCTTCAATTGTTTTAATAATTAATAAAGTCATGTATTTCCTTTTTCTCAAAATGATTGTAATTGCTCAACTATTTCATGGTTTTTTCAGGGCTCAGATCATCTATTGCTATAAAAACAATGATAGGCTATAGTAAAAGCGGTTTCTAAAAAACCGAATCAAACTTTTCTGGTGGAAAATAGTTATTAAAGATATGAACTTCCATATTGCCGGTTTGTTTTGATTAAACCGGATGATATACTGATAATATAGAATTAACCTGAACTTAATCAGCAGGCATTTAATCAGCAATGGGGGTAGGAACTTCGTCAGCTCGAATTTAAAAAGCAATGGTAGAGGAATGAATTTATCGATATTTAAGAAAGGTTTAATTCATGTGTTATTTATAGTTTTATTTAATCCGGTTAATATTCTGGCGCAAGGTTATACTGTAACCGGAACCGTAACCGATGCGGAAACCGGAGAAACTCTTGCAGGGGCAAATGTTTTTGTACCTGAAATTCAGTATGGCGTGGTTACCGGCCGTGATGGTAATTACGAACTTCCCTTACCTGCAGGCGAATACAAAATTGTCTTTTCCTTTGTAGGATATGAAAGTTTTGAGAAAATAGTGGCATCTGAGGGGGATATAAGATTGGATGTGGGACTTGTCAGTTCCAGTGTCGGTCTGGAAGAAGTTGTTGTTTCTGCTCAGGCAGCCAATCGTAATGTGGAGCAGGCAGAAATGAGTACTATTGTTGTGGGTATAGAAGAGATAAGGAACATGCCTGCTTTTTTGGGCGAAGTTGATGTTTTACGCACCATCCAGATGCTGCCTGGCGTTCAGTCGGCCGGCGATGGCAATACAGGATTTTTTGTCCGGGGTGGCAACGCGGACCAGAACCTGGTTTTATTTGATGATGCTGTTGTATTCAATGCTTCCCACCTGTTTAACTTTTTCTCGGTTTTTAACCCCGATGCGGTTTTGGACGTGAAACTGTTCAAGGGAGGCATTCCCCCTTCTTACGGGGGGAGACTGTCGTCTGTGCTGGATATAGACATGAAAAGCGGCAGCACGAATGATTATAAAGTTAACGGTGGTATTGGACTTATAGCAAGCCGGATCAGTATAGAGGGACCCGTTCAAAAGGGGAGAAGCAGTTTCTTGCTTGCAGGGCGGCGGACTTACGCTGATCTTTTTTTGAAGCTTTCACCTGATGAAAATCAGCGTGATACACGTCTGTTCTTCTATGATTTGAATGCCAAAACTAATTTTGTAATTAATGATCGCAACAGGATTTTCCTGTCCGGGTATTATGGGAAGGATATAACTGCTTTTACCGATCTTTTTGGCTTTGACTGGGGAAATTCCACCGCCACTTTGCGATGGAACAGGATCATCTCCGACAGGTTTTCCGGGAATCTTTCGTTGCTTTACAGTAATTATAAGTTTAATATTGCCGGAGATGCCGGCCCTACCCGGTTCAGGTGGCTTTCTGATATAAACAATTTTAATATTAAAGCAGATTTCACCTACCTGCTTAATGAAAGCAGTACTTTCTCTTTTGGAGCTCAGAGCATTTTCCATATGCTCGATCCCGGAACCATCAAAGCATCAATAGAGGGAGCATCAGAGACTACTGTTGAGCTGTCTGCCGGAAATGCACTGGAGCATGGAATTTATTTTAATAACGAGCAAGGTTTATTTGACAACCACCTCTCCATTCATTATGGTTCAAGGATCTCTGCATTCCAGATAATTGGTCCGGGAAAACAATATGTTTTTGATAAGACTGATATCAATAACTGGCAGGTGAGTGACACCATTCTACTCGAAAGGGGAAATTTGTATGATACCTTTTACGGATTTGAGCCCCGTTTGAGCCTTCGTTTTAATCTCAATGCTAACAGCTCATTGAAAGCCGGATATAACCGGATGATACAGTATATACAACAGGCCCAGAGTGCCCAGTCGGTAGCTCCATATGATGTATGGTATACAAGCAGCAATAATATACCGCCGCAGATTGCCAATCAGTTGACAGCAGGATATTTCCGCAACTTTATAGACGATAAGGTGGAAGCATCATTAGAGCTTTATTATAAAGATATCCGTAATATTTCCGATATAATTGATAATGGCGATATTCTTGGAAATGAATTTTTGGAGGGTCAGTTGCGTATTGGAAACGGCTGGTCCTATGGTGCAGAAATGCTGGTTCGTAAGGATGAAGGTCGCTTTACCGGATTTGCAGGCTATACGTGGGCATTCACCCGGAGAAAGATTGAAGGTATTAATAACGGAGAGACCTATTATGCTCCGAATGACAGGCGCCATGATCTGAGTCTGACCGGAAACTATGCGTTATCATCTTCTGTAAGTATGTCGGTTAACATTATCTATTCAACCGGAAGAGCATTTACATTGCCGTCAGGAAAAATGTCTTATCAGGGTGCATTTGCACCCATTTATGCCGGGAGAAATTCAAGCCGGCTGCCCGATTATCACAGGATGGATTTTTCGGTTTCATGGGTACCGGGGAGTACCCGGGAGGAGAAAAAGTTTATTAGTAACTGGAACTTTTCTGTTTTCAACGTTTATGGCAGGGTAAATCCAATATCTGTTTCTTTCGCTGAAGATGATGATAGCCCGGGAATACCAAGATCATCGTTTTTTTTTATACCGGGACCTGTACCTGCCATAACATGGAACTTTAATTTTTAATTTTTTTGAGATGAAGAATAACAGATTAATGATTGGATTTGCTATTATAATTTTCTTCTCAGGCTCCTGTGAAAAGGAAGTTATTCTGGATCTCGCGGATAAAGAAGGAGCATATCTGATAGTAGAAGCGAATATAGATAACCTCGCTAAGAATCAGTTTATAAAGCTTTCTTTATCAAGTTCATATTATGAAGTAACAAGCGGACCTCCAGTCAGTAATGCCTCAGTAAAAATTTCAGGAGGCGGGGCTGAATTCAATTTTACCGAAAGTCCGGTGGACAGTCTAAAGGGTCTCTATTTTAATGACATCATCGCAGGCAGTCTGAAGGAAGGAATAAATTACAGACTCAGAATTGTAAAGGACAGCGAAGTGTATACAGCCCGCAGTGTTTTGCAATCCGTTCCCGATATTGATTCCGTAAGTCTGGAATTAAACTTGTTTACCAGCATGGGAATAATCAGTGATACGCTTTACGATGCATTAATACATTTCTCCACACTTCCGGGCAATGATGCTCATTACCTGGTTGACCTTGATATTAATGAAAGACTGCAGACCTTCCGTCCTTCCCAAAAAACTGTAATAAGCACAGAGTCGCTTGATGAATATGTTTCACTGGCAGTAAAAACTATAAATAAGGATAATCTTGAACCGGGCGATACAATTAATGTAAAACTAAGAAGTATTTCAAAGGAGCAATACGATTTTTATCAGATATTCTTTTTTCAGACCGACCTGTCGGGAAATCCCTTTGCAGGAGCACCACCGGCAAACATTCCTACCAACCTCAGCGAAGGTGCCCGCGGTTTTTTCCAGGTATCCTCTGTGTCGTCCGCCCGGACGAAATTCCCATAAGAATAATTCTGTAAAAACCGGAGTTAAA
>CAZFOO010000016.1:0-46097 GCA_964520585.1 uncultured Bacteroidales bacterium | reverse complement strand
CCCTGAAAAGATTGTTAGGTTTGTGAAGCAATTAAAACTACTTTTTGATGAGAGTATTTATTTCTTCCGAAATTTGTATAGTTGATTAATTTTCATACCTTTCGGGATTAAATATCAGCACTTTTTCAGACGTTTAAAAGAATTGCAACCGGTTTTTGTCTACCTGGCTTGTGGCCGGTTAATTGTAAACTTATGGAAAAAAATTTTACTCCTTCCGAAGATTATCCCGGAGACAAAAAATCAGGCGAACATGCCTCAGGAGTTGTGGATGACAGATGGTACAGTCTCCTCCGCATTCTTAAGCATCAGAGTGAAACAATCCAGGAATTCCTGGACTATGTTTTGGATGAAGCAATAGCTCTTACAAAGAGTAAAATCGGGTACATTTACAGATATGATCTATCCCGCCGTGAATTTATCTTGAATTCATGGTCCAAAGATGTGATGAAGGATTGCCGGATTGTTAATCCGGAAACTTGCTATAAACTTGATAATACCGGTTTATGGGGTGAAGCAGTAAGACAGCAGAAACCAATTGTAGTAAATGATTTTGAATCAGATAATCCACTGAAAAAAGGTTATCCCAGTGGCCATGTTACAATCAAAAAATACCTGACAATCCCCGTTTTTTCCGGCAGCCGGATAGTTGCGGTAATAGGAGTTGCAAATAAGGAATCTGACTATGATGAGACAGATGTTATTCAGCTGCAGTTGCTTATGGAGGCAGTATGGAGGATAGTAGAGCAAAAGCAGGCAGAAAATAATGAAAGACAGGTCAGGATCGATTTGCAGGAGAGGGTTAAGGAATTGACATGCATCTCGTTAGTCAGCGAAGATATGCAGAAGGATATATCTTTAGAGGATTTCTGCAACCGACTTATATTTCATCTTAAAGACGCATTTTCAGAGCCCGAATATTTTTTCCCGGTTATTGAACTTGAGAATAAACAATTTTATGCTGCTGAGGAATTCATAGATTCCGGCAATTATCTGGAAGCCGGAATTTATTGCAGGCAAAAAGAGATAGGGGTTATTAAAATTTTCAATACGGGACAGGCAAAGTTTATTTTACCTGAGGAGCAAGCTCTTATCGATCAGGTTGCCAGACTTACGGGACAGTGGTATTGCAGGCGGCAGGCCGAGTTAAGGCTTAAACAGAACGAGGAGGACCTTTACATAACTCTTAATTCCATAGGTGATGGCGTGATTGCTACAGATGTTAAGGGGCGTATCGTTAGAATGAATCCTGTTGCCGAAAAACTTACCGGTTGGCAATTTACAGAGGCTCATAATAAGCCGCTTGAGGACCTTTTCCCTATAGTTAATGCCAAAACACGTGATAAAGTTGAGAATCCCGTTACAAAGGTGATTGAAACAGGACAAACAATGGGGTTAGCCAACCATACGATCCTTATCAGCAGGGATGGAAACGAGAGGCAGATTGCCGACAGTGCCGCACCTATACTCGATAGCCAGGGTAGTATCAGAGGAGTGGTTTTTGTGTTTTCCGATGTAACTGCCAGGTACAATATTACGGAGGCTCTTCGGAAAAGTGAGGAAAAATACAGGCAGCTTGCTGAGAATACTGAAACTGTGATGTGGGAGTTTGATATTGAAGCTGACCGGTGGACCTATGTTTCGCCCCAGGTTGAAAGGATCCTTGGCTGGAAACCCGAAGAATGGACCAACCTGCAGTTCTGGGTTGATCATCTGCACCCCGGGGACAGGGAATGGGCAGCTAAGTATTGCGAAGAATGTACACTAAGAGGAGAAAATCATGTTTTCGAATACAGATTCCTTAAGAAAGATGGCGGATATGCCTGGCTTCTGGATGAGGTTAAAGTGGCCATGAAAGGAGGCAAGCCCTCGAAAATGTGGGGATCGATCAGGGATATCACAAAACAAAAAAAGTTTGAGCGTGCCCTGAAAGAAAGCCAGGAGAAGTACAGGCTGGCATTCAAAACCAGTCCCGATGCAATCAATATAAACCGGATGGACGGATTGTTTGTGGATATTAATGATGGTTTTTCAAGGCTTACCGGTTATAGTTGGGCTGATGTTGAAGGTAAGTCGTCTGCTGACATAAATATATGGGATAATCCGGCGGACAGGAACAAGCTTATGGCCGGACTGAAACTGGAAGGTTCTGTTGAAAACCTTGAATCCGATTTCCGGTGCAAGGACGGAACCATCAAAACCTGCCTTATGTCTGCCAGGATAATAAATATCGATAATGAGCCTCACATTTTGTCCATTACCCGCGATATAAGCCTGAGAAAACAGCTCCAGATATTCAGGAACGTGCAATACAGACTTGCTGATGCGGTATTGATGTCAGAGAATCTTAATACACTTTTTGAAATCGTCAGAAAGGAATTGGGCAGGATCATGGATACTTCAAACTTTATTGTAGCATTCTATGATGAGAAAAGGGATATGATCACTGCTCCCTTTGAAAAGGGAGAAAAACATGAAATGCTGGAATGGCCGGCAGAAAGATCACTCACCGGTATGGTCATCCGTAATAATCATTCTTTGTTGTTAAATAGCACCGAAATAGAAAGAATGGCGGCATCGGGAGAAATTTTACTTTACGGATCAAGGGCCAGACAGTGGCTCGGGGTGCCCCTGAGGGGCAAAGATTCGGCTAAAGGTGCTATTATTGTTCAGAGTTATCATGATTCCGGCGCCTACGATTCAGGAAGCATTGAATTTCTGGAGTCTGTTGCCAGTCAACTC
Organism: uncultured Bacteroidales bacterium; assembly: GCA_964520585.1. GTDB lineage: Bacteria > Bacteroidota > Bacteroidia > Bacteroidales > PUMT01 > PXAP01. The sequence goes on along the minus strand of CAZFOO010000016.1, from coordinate 43,358 downwards.
TCTTTTTATCTTGACAAAAAGAGTGATGAGGAAAAATCACTGAAACTGAGCAGGGCCGTCGAACAGAGTCCGGTGAGCGTTGTCATTACCGGCACAGACAGTATAATAGAATATGTAAATCCCAGATTTGTCGAGCTTACCGGATATACCTATGAAGAGGTGGTAGGTCAGAACCCGAATATTCTTCAATCCGGAGAACACGATACAAAATTTTACCGGAAGCTTTATGAAACTGTACTTTCGGGAAAGGACTGGCAGGGAGAAATGCTCAACAAAAAGAAAAATGGTGAGCTGTTCTGGGAAAATGCCGTCATTTCCCCGGTGATGAACGACAAGGGCGACATCATTAATTTTATTGGGATTAAAGAAGATATTACCGATAAAAAGCAGCTTATAGAAGAACTGATAATTGCCAAGGAAAAGGCTGAGGAAAGCGATCGCACTAAATCTGCCTTTCTTGCAAATATGAGTCATGAGATAAGGACACCCATGAACAGCATTGTGGGATTTTCCGGACTGCTTAAAAATGATAAGCTCGATGAGGAAAAGGTGAATCGTTATGTAGAAATAATAAATTCGAATGCCGATCACTTGCTTGGGCTGATTGAAGACATCCTCGATGTTTCAAAGATTGAGTCCGGAAATATACAGTTAAGCAGGGAAACTATAGATATAGGTGAGCTTTTCAGCGAACTGAAGAAACGATTCCAGTCCGCTAAACCCGGCATCGAACTGAGATATTCTGTAAAATCGCCGTTTATTTTTTCGGGAGATAAGCTGAAACTTACCCAGATACTTTCCAATCTGATAGGAAATGCCTTAAAATTTACCTCTGAAGGCTATATTGAATATTCTGTAAAGCGGGATGACGGGAATCTTGTTTTTAAGGTAAAGGACACTGGTACCGGCATAAAGAAGGAAGATATCAGAAAAATATTCAACCGTTTTGTACAGGGAGTTCATGGTGTATGGATGAGTCGCAGTGGCACCGGACTGGGCCTTGCTCTTGCAAAAGCCTATGTTGAGAAAATGGGAGGGGAGGTCTGGCTGGACTCCGAATGGGGAGCAGGAAGTACTTTTTATTTCAGTATTCCTTATTTACCTGCTAAAACAGATGGTCATCAACCTACTGGTGATGAAAATACCGGGTTTTTAACAGACAGGAAAGTCCGGATCCTTGTTGCTGAAGACGATATGATAGGGTTTCATTTAATCAAGGAGATGTTCAGTAATATGAATGTGGAACTTATTCATGCACAAAATGGGAAAAAGGCTGTTGATCTGGTTAAGGGGAACAGTTTTGATCTGATCCTGATGGATATAAAAATGCCGGTAATGGACGGCCTTGAGGCTACACGCAGGATAAAAAGCATTAACCCCGGCGTTCCTGTTTTGGGTATTTCTGCACATGCTTTTTCTGATGAACGTGAAAAAGCATTACGGGAAGGATTCGATCACTATCTGACCAAACCCCTGAATCCAAATATTTTGTTTAAAGCTGTAAAAGATTTTATAAAGCAGTGAATATTTTTTCATTCCGGACAACCGGATAATCAGTTCATGATTTTTTTGTATATTGGACTGCAGGTAAAAGCATGGTCCGAATATGTGGATTGAATGTTCATTTTTACAGGTCCGGTGAATGTCACATCAGCCTTCTTCTAAAAACTGAAAATCAACGGCATGTGAGATTGACCACAGGTCAATCCCCCTGGGTTACAGAGTTTATTGCGTGAGACTTTAATATCATGAGGATTCAGGTGAACAAATTTTTATACCTGCTGTTATAAGAAAAAAAATCTGCCAGTCAGAATAACAAGTTAAATTTTCATTAAAATAATGTTGATTGCCGTTTTTGCAGGTTTCCTGTTCAGCATCCTGGTTCCATTTGTGCATAGATTTTTCCCACGGGTATCAGGTATTATTTATTCTCTTTTACCAGCATCTGTATTTATATATTTCTTAACACTCCTTCCCGGAGTCGTTGCAGGTGAAGGTTTATGGATAAACTATGACTGGATACCTGCCCTCGGCATAGAGTTAAGTTTCTTTCTGGATGGATTAAGTATCTTCTTTGTTTTGTTGATCAGTGGATTCGGATTTTTTATTTTTCTCTATGCCAGTGATTACCTGAAAGGGCACAGATACTTTGACAGGTTCTTCATATACCTGTTTCTTTTTATGTCGTCAATGCTCGGACTGGTATTGTCGGGAAATCTCATCAGCATGTTTGTGTTCTGGGAACTTACAAGTCTCAGTTCATACCTGCTTATCGGGTTTTATAATGAAAACGAAACATCAAGGAAAAATGCTCTTCAGGCAATGCTTGTAACTGTTTTCGGTGGACTGGCAATGATGGCCGGTATTGTTTTAACCGGGATGATTACAGGTAGTTACCAGTTCAGTGAATTATTGAATGACTCCGGAACTTTAACCGCACATCCATGGTATCTCGCAGCCCTGATCCTTATTCTGTTGGGTGCATTTACAAAATCAGCCCAGTTCCCTTTTCATTTCTGGTTACCCAATGCGATGGAAGCTCCGGCGCCTGTGAGTGCATACCTGCATTCCACCACTATGGTCAAAGCAGGCATCTATCTTCTGGCCCGCATCAGTCCGATATTCGGCGACACTCCCGAATGGCACGTAATTCTGACCAGCATAGGTGGTATTACCATGTTTATGGGAGCCTTATTGGCAATCCAGTTTACTGACCTGAAAAAAATTCTTGCATATACCACCATAAGTGCCCTTGGAGTTATGGTTTTTCTAATAGGAATAGGAACTAATCTTGCTATCCAGGCAGCCATGGTATTTTTATTTGCGCATGCTCTCTATAAAGGAACACTGTTTATGGTAACCGGCAATATAGATCATGAGACGGGTACCAGAGATGTTACTTTATTATCCGGACTTTCAAAAAAACTGCCCTTCACTGCTTATGCGGCTGTTTTGGCGGCTCTATCCATGGCCGGGGTGATGCCTTTCTTTGGATTTATTGCAAAGGAAATTCTTTATGAAGTTGCCATCGAATTTTCTGCAGGTAATATACTAATCATCATGGCAGTATTTCTGACAGGGGTGATTTTTTCAGCCCTGGCCCTGGAAATCGGTTATGCTGTATTTTTCGGGCCCTACAGGGAAACTCCAAAAAAAGCTCATGAGGCTCCCGTTTTAATGTTGGCCGGTCCTGTGATTATTGCTACATTGGGCCTGTTAGGTGGATTGTTTGCTGAGTTTCTGATACAGCCTGTTCGTGGCTCTTCGACGACTGCAGTGCTATATGTAGAGAATGTTTTTAAACGTACGCTCTCGCACGGTTGTACAATGGTTTTATTGCGCAGTGTGCTGACTTTGCGTATTGGATATATGCTTTTCAGGGTACGTCATAAAATAAGGCTATGGGTAGTAAGACTGGAACCTTTATACAGGTATGGTCCCGAATCCGGATACAAACGGCTTATTCCCGGAATGTTGAATTTTGCAACCTTGCAGACCAGATTTTTTCAGAATGGGAATCTCAGAAATTATATCAGCACAGTAATAGGTGTATTTACATTCTTTATTATTCTTACCCTGATAATCCGAAACCCGGGATTTGATTTTTTTGGGAGACTGACGCATTTCAGTAGTATCAGAATCTATGAGGGTATAATAGCCGGTCTCATTATAGTTGCTTTCTTTGTTATTATAAACGCCAGATCCAGGCTTACAACACTGCTCGCCATGGGAGTGCTTGGTTATGGCATAGCTGTTATATTTCTTTTTTATGGTGCTCCGGATGTTGCCATGACCCAGTTTCTTATTGAGACTCTTACTGTAGTTATTTTTGTCCTGATACTTCACCGTCTTCCATCATATATAAAAACAAAAAAATATCAGGGCACCGGATATATTATTATTTCTGTAGTTTTCGGACTGGTGATGACATACCTTCTTCTTATGATAACAGGCTACCCACTTGAATCTGAACTCAGAGATATTTATGCAGAAAGTTCCTATCCTCTTGGCAAGGGAAGGAACGTAGTTAATGTTATACTTGTTGATTTCCGGCAGCTTGACACTATGGGTGAAATTGTGGTGCTGGCTATAGCCGCTGTAGGTATTTTCTCAATGATCAAAGTTAAATCGAATGAAGGAGGGACCAATCAATGAAAACATTAATATCTCAAACAGCTATTAATTTGCTTATGCCCCTTTTTATAATTTTCTCTTTTTACCTTTTATTCAGGGGGCATAATGAACCCGGAGGAGGGTTTATCGGCGGTTTGATAGGATCTATCGCTTTTGTTTTCCATGCTATGGTATTTGGCTCAAATACCACTGTTAAAGTTTTCAGGTTAAACCCCATACGTTTAATTGCCATTGGTTTATTTGTAGCATTGGGAAGCGGTATCATTGCATTGTTTTTTGGACTTCCCTTTATGTCGGCTTTGTGGGCGGATTTTTACCTGCCGGTGATTGGAAGACCGGGTACTCCGATACTTTTTGATACCGGAGTTTATATCCTGGTTATTGGTGTGGTTTTACGAATTACCTTTTCATTGTCTATTTTATAAACATCATGGATATTTTGCTTGCTATAGTCGTCGGACTTCTTTACGGAACTGCTCTATTTATGATACTGCAAAAAAGTATGGTGAAAGTAATTATTGGAGTTTTGGTTCTCGGACATGCCTCTAACCTGTTTATTTTTGTCATCGCGCGTCTTACCAGGGGGGCTCCTGCATTGGTTCCGGATGGATTGGAGCATGTTCCGGAACCCTTTGCTGATCCCTTGCCTCAGGCTCTTATCCTTACTGCTATTGTAATTGGATTTGGTATTCAGGCTTTCGCAATTGTATTGCTGCAAAGGGTATATAAAACTTCCGGCACCAGTGATATAGATGAGTTAAATAATACTGACAGAATTGAAGTGACCGGTTAATATTAATATTGTAGAGCCTTATAATGATGAATACGAACCCTGAAGTATTGCTTTTCCCTTTATTAATTCCGCTGATCACAGCTGTTTTAAGCCTGTTTTTCTGGAATTCATCCCGGAGTCAGCGTATTGTATTTTTACTGGGAGCCATTGCTTACCTTATCGGTGCAGCAGCGCTTTTGGCCGAGATTTGGAATGAGGGTCACGTTACGCTTCAGGCGGGTGACTGGCCTGTGCCTTACGGGATAACCCTGGTAGCTGATTTTCTGGCTGCAGGTATGATTATGCTTACCGGTGTACTGACATTTATTGCTGCCCTTTATTCCCTTGGAGCCATCAGGGAAACCAAGGTTTCCAATATTTATCATCCCATAATGCATTTTTTGGTGTTTGGACTTACCGGTGCATTTCTTACCGGAGATGTTTTTAATTTATATGTATGGTTTGAGATAATGCTGGTTTCCTCATTTGTGCTTTTTACTCTTGGAGGATCCCGTTCTCAATTGGAAGGATCAATTAAATATGTAGTAATAAATGTTGTTTCCTCATCTCTTTTCCTTGCCGGCATTGGAGTCTTATATGGCCTGACCGGGTCTTTGAATATGGCAGTGCTGGCTGTTAAGCTTCCGCTTGTTGAGAATCAGGGTCTGGTTACTCTTGGCGCGATCTTTTTTCTTGTCAGTTTTGGAATAAAGGCTGCTATTTTTCCTCTCTTTTTCTGGCTTCCTGCTTCATACCATACTCCTCCCGTGGCTGTTTCTTCCCTTATTATAGGCTTGTTGACAAAGGTGGGAATTTATACCTTTCTAAGGTTTTTCACCTTGATATTTTCGTCTGATGTTTCCTTTACGCACACAATTTTATTAGTACTCTCAGGCTTCACTATGGTGGTTGGTGTTCTTGGGGCTGCCGCCCAGATCGATTTCAAAAAGATACTCTCTTTTCACATAGTCAGCCAGATTGGTTACATGATAATGGGCCTTGCAATCTTTACGCCACTTGCTCTTGCAGGTACAGTTTTCTTTGTAATGCATAATATTCTGGTTAAGACAAACCTTTTTCTGATAAGCGGACTGGTGAATGAGACTCATGGTTCTTTCGCACTGAAAAAGCTTGGAGGAGTTTATCACCGGTTTCCCGTAATTGCAATTCTTTTTGCTATTTCTGCATTTTCACTTACTGGAGTGCCTCCACTATCAGGTTTCTGGGGTAAATTCATTCTTGTATTAGGGGGTATGGAAGCCGGTCAGATTGTGATTGTTGCTGTATCTCTCTTTGTTAGCATACTTACCCTGTTTTCAATGACAAAAATATGGGGAGAGGTGTTTTGGAAAAAATTGCCTGAATCTACTGAGCTTTTGATCTCCACACAAAAAAAGTTTTTTGCCGGGAAATGGCTTATGGTACTTCCAGTGTTTATCCTTACCATGTTAATTATATCAATGGGATTATTTGCAGGACCTTTTGTTGATTATTCAATGCGCACAGCTGAGCAACTCATGAATAGCGATTCCTATATTAATGCGGTTTTTAATAATTAATAAAGCAAAAAATTATGAGAGAACTCACTACATATATTATTCATATTGTTCTTACGCTCATAGGGGTTTATTTTGTCTTCGCATTCTGCAACCTGGACCGGAATTTTGTAAATAATGCAGCTGCATTTATCCTGATTTATTTTATATTTTGGTTGGGATCATATTTATATGACCGTTCCCATTTTGTAAAGGTACCCCGTACACTCGGATTACTTTTTTATTTTATAAAGGAACTGGCAATAGCCAGTGTTGTAGTTGCCTGGGATGTGCTGACACCCAGGTCCCGCATTGAATCAGGAGTTATAGCACTTCCTCTTGACGCTGAGAGCAACCTTGAAATTACCATTCTGGCCAGTCTTATATCCCTTACTCCCGGCACCCTGAGTCTGGATGTTTCGGAAGACAGGAGATTTCTTTATGTTCATGCTGTTTATATAAAAAATGGTGATGTTGGTGGATTAAAACAACAGATAAAAAATGGATTTGAAAGGAAATTACTTGAAATAACACGAACATATCATGGTTGAATATGCTTTATATATAGCTATTATAATACTGAGCCTTTGCTCTGTGCTAGCAATTATCAGGTTTATCAAAGGCCCGAGTCTTCCTGACAGGGTTACTGCATTTGATCTTTTCGCTGCCCTGGTGATTAGTATTATTGCTATTTATTCTGTTATAACTGGCAGCACTGCTTTTATGGATGTGGCACTATTATTATCGCTGATTGCTTTTCTTGGGGCTATGTCGTTTGCATACTTTTTATTCCGTAGTCCTAAAAAATAATTAAATATGGAATTACTTCAGGAGTTATTGAGTACTTTGTTTATAATTTTCGGGGTTATTTTCATGATAATTGCCGCACTGGGTATATTGCGTCTTCCCGACTTTTATATACGCATGTCAGCTATAACCAAGGCCGGCACAATGGGAGTAGGACTGATCGTAGTGGGTATCGCAATATATTTTAATGAGTTGCTTATCGCCACCAAATCTTTTGTCATAATTTCATTTATGATGCTTACAGCTCCCGTCGGGGCACATATTATAGCGCGCGCCGCTTATAAACAGGGAGTGCCGTTCTGGAAAAATAACCTTGTAGATGAGCTTAATGAAGTAAGGGAAAGACTTGAGGAGTCTGTGAGGATAGTCGACAGGGAGCCTGAAAATATCAAAGCTAAACTGGAGCTTATCGACTGGCTTACAAGCACTCCCTCAGCTTTGGGAGGAAGTTTAAGAAAAGCCGTATTTATAGCTGAAGATATCAAGTGCATCAATGAACCGGAGGGTTTTCTTGCTTTGGGACGGATTTACTGCAGAAGCAAGCTGTTCGGTGAAGCCGAGCAGGAATTTATTTCTGCTGTTAAGGCCTCAGGTAACCGGAATAGCTACAGGTATGCACTGGGCCAGTTCTACAGGGAAGCCGGCCGTTACGATGAGGCATTCCGGATTTTTGAAGAAATATATAAAACTGATAAAAGAGAAAAACGGGTTCTTTTTGAAATTGGGAAAACAGCCGCATTATCAGGAAATAATTTAAGTAAAGGAAAGGAGTTTCTTAATGACTATCTTAATATCCAGCCTCCATTAAAGGATCATTCACTATCAAGGGCATCCTATTATATGGGACTGATCTTTATTAAAAGTAAAGAATTCAATATGGCAAAAGAATACCTCGCAAAGTCACTGGAATATGATCCGGGGTTTTATGATGGATTATTCATGCTGGAAAAGATCAGAAAAAAGTAGTCTTAAAATAACTGCAGAACGGATAATCATAGCCACTATGTAGGGCAATACCATCCATGGAAGGGCCTGCGGCAAAAAGGGCCAGGATATGATAAGCAGGGCCAGAACTGCAATATTGATGCTAAAATAAAATTTAAGCAGCCTTGCATACCTGATTTCAGAAAAGAAAAATATTATGATCAAATGAAGAGGATGAGCCCAGATTATATTTAAGTTCCATACCGTAACCTGATGATCTGTAAAAAACCATAAAAATACGATAAGCAATCCAAGCAGGCCAGCTACACCAAAAAGGATCCTGTCATACCACCATGTAAACTGTTTTGCCTGCAGGTTTTTATATGATATTATTATAGATATCATTAATACCAGCAGGAATACCCATAGTGGTGCATATTTGAGAACGGCCCGTGGAGGAGATTTTCCCTCAAGAAGGGTCCGGTCATTTTTAGTAAAATATGTAATCTGATCTTCCGATTTTAATCTGGCATTTTGGAATACAGTCATCAAATGATCAGGGAGAAACATGTAGTCCCAGGAAGCCGCCTTTTTATCTGAGGGTAGTCCGAGCGCAAGATTTATTCCAAGTCTTGCCCAGGGTTTTTCAGTCAGATAAGGCATTAACAGGTCCCGGAATGTTTTACCCTGATCAAGTTCCTGGTAATCAAAAATAATTTCACGTTCCAGACTCTCAGTAAAAATGTCCCTTATGCGGGTGGCACAATTATCGAAAAAGAAGTCGTATAAATAATAGCGGTTTTCAGGCTGATAGTTTATAATAAGTGAATCAAAAAGATATTGTTTTTCGCCGGAAGTAATATTCAGTTCCTGCTCCCATATCCACCGGTTTTCCATAAGATAGTCATATTCGAAATGCCTGTACTCAGCAACCGAAAGTATATAATTGAGTTTTCCCCTTACAAAATTCATATAAAAACCGGGAGCAGAAAAATCAAAGGTTCCATAATTAAATACCCAGTCCACTCCCTGCAAAGGATCTTTCACACGGATGGCACTATGTCCGAAGACAGAATATAATTCATCTCCGGGGGAGCATGTCAGTAGTGATATACTTGCATCGTGACTTAGTTCAATGGGTGTATTCTGTGCTGAAGCCACATGTGGGATGAAATTTGAAACAGCAAATACAATAAGTAAAATGGTCTTTTTTATCATATGTAGATTACTACTGAAACAAAAGCTAAATTAGCTGCTGCCAATTTAGCTTTTTTCTTTTAATATCTTGAAGATTGGTCAGATTTATGCAATTTTATTGAGGATACTGGTTTCTGTGAAATTTTCAGACTTACCTGATGATATTTATATAAGTCCGATGCACAGAATTTTAACCACCATATATTAAAATAACTATAGAAAATTTCATTTATTATAGTTATTTCAACCTGTCTGTTATATTTTACACAAAACCAAATAAGTTGATCGTCACATTACCAGTTTAAAACCTTTTCCGTGAACATTTATAATTTCAACTGAATCATCATCTTTCAGATATTTCCTTAACTTGGTAATATAAACATCCATGCTTCTGGCGTTAAAATAATTATCGTCCAGCCAGATTGTTTTCAATGCAAAATTACGGTCAAGAATTTTATTCTGGTTAGTGCAGAGTAGTTTTAAAAGCTCTGATTCTTTTGTTGTAAGGCGGACCACCTTATCTCCTGACTGGAGAGTTTGTTTCTTCAGGTCAAATGTATATCTGCCTATCCGGAATTGCTCGGCAGGAGGAGTTTTAAAAGTACTGCTTGTTCTTTTCAGAATAGCTTCGATCCTGAAAAGCAATTCTTCCATGCTGAAAGGCTTGGTGATGTAATCATCGGCACCGATAGCAAATCCTTCAATAACATCTTCTTTCATGGATTTGGCAGTTAGGAATATTATAGGAACCTCTTCATCAATTTGCCGGATCTCTTTGGCCAGTGTATAGCCATCTTTTACTGGCATCATAATATCCAGAATGCATATATCATACTGATTTTTTACGAAATCCCTGAATGCCAGCTCCCCATTGGCGAAAAGATTCGTTTCAAAACCTTTGGCATTTAGATATTCTCTTAAGAGCAATCCAAGGTTTTCATCATCCTCTGCAAGCAGGATCTTAGTTTTGTTTGTTGTCATCTGATTTTTTGTTTAACGGGAGAGAAATTTCGAACCTGGTTCCCTTTTTTTGTTCACTATGAATACTGATGTGACCTTGATGTTCTTCCACTATCTTTTTTACATAACTTAAACCCAGTCCGAAACCTTTTACATTATGAATATTACCTGTCGGCACCCTGTAAAACTGGTCAAATATTCTTTTTTGGTTTTCCTTGCTTATTCCAACACCCTTATCTTCAACATATATGAAGAAATTATTGTTATTACTCTTAGTCCTGACATTAATAAAGGCATTGCCATTGCTGTATTTAACAGCATTGTCAAGCAGATTAAATATAATATTTGTGAAATGTACTTCGTCAACACAAAGAACGGGATCTTTTGCTTCCAGGTTTTGATGGATCTTGCCGTTTTGATTGTTAACCTGTATTTTAAAACTGTTAACGACATTATTTATCAGGTCGTGAATATCCAGTTTCTGGGGTTTAATTTTTAATCTGCCTTTCTCGAATATTGCCATTTGCAGGACCTTTTCAACCTGAAATCCAAGTCGCTTGCTTTCATCATATATTACATTGGATATGTTTTCAAAATTTTTCTTCTGTAGAGAGATACTTTTATCCTGCAGCATTTGCGATGCCAGTGAAATTGTCGATATGGGAGTTTTCAGTTCATGGGTCATATTATTAACAAAATCGGTTTTTATTTCCGATAGTTTTTTCTGCTTGATTATAATATATATTGTGAATGCAAAAGTTCCAAGAATTATCAGGGTCAGCAATGCTGATGAACCCACCATAAATCCGACTGACTGTAAAATGTAGGATTTTTGTTCGGGGAAATATACTGCAAGATAGTTGGGGTACATATATGCATCATTTGGAAAGAGTTTCCGCATGTACATTTTTCGCTGTTCACTGAAATTTTCCGAAGCCAAAACAAATCTGCCGTCCTGGTTGCGGACTGCATATTCGAAATGTGTGTTGATCCCTGCGCTCCTCATCTCTCTGTTAATAAGGCTGTCCAACATCTCCTGATCAAGCCGCTCCTCAATACATTTGTTGAAATTGAGCATTTCGTCCAGTATCTTTTCAACCATCATTGTCCTGTTGGAAAGGGTATGACCTAACTGGGAGGTTCTTTCCATAAGGTTTTTCGGGCGACTGAATATTCTTATTGAATCGACATCCTGCAGACTTATAGGCGGAGGGAAATAGTTTGACAGATTATCGCGGTTGTTTCCGGTTAACCTGCCTGATATTTGCTCAGAGTAAAAATAACTTTTTGTATGTTTTGATGTTTGATTGCTGAAATATGACTGATGGTTTACATTTATGGTAAACCCGGACGAATAGGTTATGCTGTCAGTAAATGACGGCCGCAACTCTTCCAGAACCATTGTAATGGCTTCCTGCTTTTCTATCTCACTGGCTATGGTTGAAACTGTTCTGTGTGCCAGAAATCTGAATTGATGCTCTTTTACATCAACTGCGCTCCTTATCCAGTAACTCTGAACAATTATAAGCCCGATGGTTGCAATAGACATTACTCCGATCAATATCCAGATTGTTCCTCTACTCATGTTGTGTCATTAATCATTTAATACAAATATAAACTACAGTTAATACTTAAGCTCTTTCTTTAACACTTTTTAACTTGTATTATAAGTGTTTAACAGCACTGTAGATTAAGCGGATTTATTGGTTGCAAAAACATCCGGTTGGTAAAATTTATTATATGAATAGTTGCGGCCGGTCACTTATCGGCAATGAGCCAGGCTACATTTTAACTCCGGGTTATATATTTACTATTCGGGCGGGAGACACCAGGATTTCTTAAAATTTTTGCCGGGAATTTCGAAAACTGCAGAGACAATATCTATCGATTTGAGATTTATGGCAATGCTTTCAATATTCCCGGAAGTTGGATCTTCAAAAACCTGCAGAAAATAATCAATATTCTTCATTTCCCTGATTAAAAAACCATCCGGACATCTGTTTGAAATAAGATTTATTCCCGCTGTTTTCCCGTTGGCAGGAGACCGGAACAATGAGAATTCAAGTTTACCACCTTTATTATCTGTAACAGTTATATTTTCAGATTTCCTGAAATTCAATCCCAGTCTGTTGTTTATTGCCCAGCTCAGGCGGTAATCATTTTCATGGGAAGAAATCCCTAGAAGTCTGTAATTGTCCGGGCCCGCCCCGGTAAGTCTATGCACCCTTTTTTTCAACGTCAGTTTTATTGTGTTCTAATAAAAACCTGTGAGTGATTATATTTATTGTACGGGATGGTATCTGCAATTGGTTTAAAGGCACGAAACACTTATCCTGTATGGTGAGAGGCAAGTTATAAAAAAAAGTTAAAATTTGAACTGAAAAATTATAAAAGGATCAGGATGTAATGTTTTTAAGAGCCTGTTTTGCGGCATGTTGCTGGGCCTCCTTTTTTGTAGTGCCAACACCTTCCCCCGCGACCATGTCGCAGATATGAATTGTCGCTGTGAAAACAGGCCGGGGTTTGTCTTCCTCTGTAAGCTCGTAACTTTCAAAGCTTATTTCCTGCTTATTTTTTTGTCCCCACTGGATGATCTGACTTTTAAAATCCGTGTCTTCACATTGCAGCAGATAAAGATTAATGTTAGATTTTATAATCTTTTCAATTATAAAACCTTTTGACATGTTATAGCCCTTATCTATGTATATAGCTCCTATAATAGCTTCCAATGCGTTGCCATATATATGCTTTTTTGTAGGTATCGCTTTATTTTCTAATAAAACCAATTGCTCGAACCCCATCTTTATTGCTATATTATTGAGGTTTTCGCGATTGACCAGTTTTGATCTCATCTTGGTTAAAAAGCCCTCATTAGAATCAGGATATTTGGAATATAAAAAATCAGCAATAGCGGCACTTAAAATCGCATCTCCCAGATATTCCAGTCGTTCATTATTGAAAGTATGAGCTTCTGGGGTTACGAGTGCAAGGGATTTGTGAGTCAGGGCGCACCTGTACAAATCTATATTTACCGGCATGAATCCTGTCAGGGATAATATTTGACCGTGAAGAAGAGACCTCTTTTTTGCAGGTTGTCTGAAAAGATTGATAAGTGTGTTAAGCACAATGCTAGGATAACTTTTTAAAGATTACCGACGAATTATGGCCTCCAAAACCAAAAGTATTGCTCAAAGCAACATTTACATTTCTGCTTTGGGCTTTATTGAGAGTGAAATTCATTTTATTATCTACCTCCGGATCTTCTTGTTTGAAGTTGATGGTGGGAGGGACAATATTATTCTTTATTGCCAGTATGGATGCAATTGCTTCTGCAGCTCCTGCAGCACCCAATAAATGTCCTGTCATCGATTTGGTTGAACTAATATTCATTTTGTATGCATGTTCCCCAAATACTTTTTTTATTCCTTTAGCTTCAGCAATGTCTCCAAGCGGGGTTGCAGTACCGTGAACGTTTATATAATCTACATCTTCTGGTTTCAGTCCCGCATCTTCAAGCGCATTTTCCATGACTCTTGCTGCTCCGTGCCCTTCGGGATGCGGAGCAGTAAGATGATGTGCATCTGCACTCATTCCTCCGCCGACAATTTCTGCGTATATTGTGGCCCCTCTGCGGACGGCGTGATCATATTCCTCAAGAATGAGTGCTCCGCCTCCTTCACCCATGACAAAGCCGTCTCTGGTAACATCGAAGGGACGGGACGCAGTTTTAAATTCTTCGTTATTGGTTGAAAGTGCCTGCATGGAATTAAAACCCCCGACACCAGCTTCATTAATCGCCGCTTCTGAGCCTCCGGTAATGAAAATATCTGCTTTCCCTAATCTGATATAAGTCAGGGCATCTATCAGTGCATTGGTCGATGAGGCACATGCAGATACCGTGCTAAAATTCGGACCCTTGAATCCGTATTTAATGGAAATATGCCCTGATGCAATATCTGATATCATCTTGGGAATAAAGAACGGGCTGAATCTAGGTACATTACCACCTTTTACAAATCCGGCAATCTCTTCATAAAATGTTTGCAGTCCGCCTATTCCTGATGCCCATATAACTCCCGATTTATCGAGATTGATGTCTGACAGGTCAAGATTAGAATCCTTCATCGCTTCATCTGCCGCAATTAAAGCAAACTGGGCATAAATGTCGAGTTTTCTTGCCTCTTTTCTGTCAAAATAATTTTTAAAGTCGTAATTTTTGACTTCACAGGCAAATTTTGTTTTAAAGAGTTCCGTATCGAAACGAGTTATCAGGTCCGAACCACTCACGCCATTTTTCAGATTCTCCCATAACTCATTTACAGTATTACCCAAAGGTGTAATTGCTCCAAGACCTGTTACTACTACTCGCTTCAATTCCATGATAAATAATTTATAACTTTTGAAGGTTAATTAGTGTTTGGTTCATTTAAACCACCTTCAGCTTAACGCGTGCCCGAAAATTGCGGATTTACTCCTGGTAAATTCTGCATTTTCGGGCTGCGTAAAACATGTAAGCTGACAGTATGAATGAAACACCTGACGTTATCGAAGATCTAATTACTTTGCGTTTTCCTCGAGAAATGAAATGGCGTCTCCGACGGTAGCTATTGTTTCGGCCTTGTCGTCGGGTATGGACATATTGAATTCTTTTTCAAATTCCATTATCAACTCAACGGTATCCAGGGAGTCTGCACCCAAATCATTTGTAAAGCTAGCCTCCGGGGTAACTTCACTTTCATCAACGCCAAGCTTATCAACAATGATCGCTTTTACTCTTGATGCAATGTCTGACATAACTATAAGTTTTAATTAGTAATAAAATTTTAACTTTGCAAAGAAAGATAATCTGCCAATATTATCAAACATTTTTAATGCTTTTTTGACCGATTATTTCAAGATGAATTTAACAGATAGATATTTACCATTTTATAGTTCGAACGAAATGAATTTCCAGACGATTTTTTTACTCCGGACCACCTTTTCATTTATGAAATACCTTTTTTTGATATCCCTTAACCAATATTGTAACCCTAATTTTTTAGCCCCTTGATTAATATTGCTGTTTTTGCTTCAGGATCCGGTACCAATTTTCAGGCTCTGGTCGATTATTTTTCGGATAATAGAGATATTAATATAAGCCTGCTGCTATGTAACAGGCCCGGGGCGATGGTGCTTGAACGGGCTGAGAGAGCGGGTATAAAAAATTTTGTATTTACACGGCAGGAACTTGAAAATACTTCTGTGGTAAAAGATATTATGGAAAGTCATAATATCCATTTCATTGTTCTTGCGGGATTCTTATTAAAAATTCCGAAAAACATTCTGGAGACATGGTCTGACCGGATTGTCAATATTCACCCGGCACTTCTTCCAAAATATGGTGGAAAGGGAATGTATGGCATGAAAGTCCATAAGGCGGTTATTGAATCGGGTGACCGTTTTTCGGGTATAACCATACACATGATAAATGAAGAGTACGACAAAGGGAATATTGTATCCCAGCACACCTGTGAAGTCAGGGAAGACGACACACCGGAGAGCCTGGCCGGTCGCATCCATGAACTGGAGCATTACTGGTATCCCAGGATCATAGAAAAATTATTGGTCACCGATGCTTAGCTGATTAAGCCGGTCTATCCATATCTTTTTAGTCCGGTTAAAGTCCACGGTATTTTCTTCTTTAATCGGCTCTACCGGTGGAGCTTCAATGCTAAGAGGATCCACCGCCTGCCCGTTTCTCCATATCCTGAAGTCAAGGTGAGGACCAGTGGACAATCCCGTACTGCCGACATATCCGATTACATCGCCCTGACTAACCCATACATTTGGCTTTATCCCGGTGGCATAATTTCTAAGGTGCAGATAGGCTGAAGTATAAACGCTGTTATGCTTTATCCTGACCATGCGTCCTGCACCTGAAGAATATGAGGTTTCTGTTACCATGCCATCCCCTATGGCGTAAACAGGTGTTCCGACAGGTGCGGCATAATCCACTCCATGATGCGGCCTTCTTATTCTCAGGATGGGATGAAGCCGGGAATGGGAGAACCCGGAGCTGATCCTTGAATACCTGAGGGGGGCTTTTAGAAATGTACGGCGCAGACTGTTTCCGTCCTGGTCAAAAAAGCTCACCACACTATCCTGCTCGAAGGGGATTGCGTAAAAATCCCTGCCCATATGATTAAAATATGCTGCTATTACCTGATCAATACCTGCTGATGTGCTGTCTACATAATTTTCATTATATATTACACTGAACTGATCTCCCTGCCGGAGACCGAAAAAATCAATATTCCATGCATAAATTTCTGAAAGTTCTATTGCCATAACTGCAGGTACATTATTGTCGGTCATTGCATTCCACAGGGAGGTGTTAATTCGTCCGGAAGCACTTTTAACTACCTGTCTGACTTCTTTAGCTCCTCTCTCAATAATAATAGAGTCGCTTAAGTTGATTTTTACATATTCTACGGGATCTGTTTTGTAAACAAAATAACGAGGCAGGTTGAGACTGTCATTGGAGAAATATATCTTATAAGCGTTCCCTGTCCTTATTCTTCTTGCATCGAAAAGATCCCGCGGTGATAATGATATCTGATGAATTAACGAGGGACTAATATTATATTCTGAAAGTATTTGAGAAAGGTTCTGGTTCCTTCCTATAATACCTTCTTCCATCCTGAATGAATCAGCTGCAATTCCATATTCAAGCCTTATTTCCGGAACAGTAAGTGTATCATCCGGTTCATAAACGATGTTTTTTTGAAAACTCGGATCTATAGAATTTTCAACATAGCAATGTACTATAGATAGTATCGTGATGCTAAGGGTAAGTATGATAAATAGGTTTCTCTTCATGATATTGAATATCTTCTTATGGACGTATTGTTTCGAATCCTTTACCATATGCTCCCATAACATTATTTTGTGAGATAAAGGCATCGGGATCTATCTCCTTTACAATGCGGATAACCTGGCTAGTTTCCTGCCTGCGTATAAGAACCATGACTATTTTGGATTTCTTTTTGGAATACCAGCCTTCTGCATCAATAAGCGTTATGCCCCTTTTCACTTCTTTATCAATACGGTTTGCTATCTCACCATATTTAGGAGAAAAGATGAACATCTGAAAGGTCTGTTTTGATCCGGAAAGGACCATATCAATTGAGTATGATATGACTGCCATAGTGACATAACCATACACGATCTTTTCGATGGACTGGAAAACAAGGTATGATGAAGAAATAATTATCAGATCCAGATAAAGTATTATCCGTCCGGGACTGATATTTCTGTATTTGTTCACCATCATGGCAATGATATCTGTACCCCCGGTACTGCTGCCTTGTGTAAAAACTATACCAACACCTGAGCCGGCAAGGATTCCGCCAATTATTGCCGACATAAAAGCATCGTCAATTATTGGCTCTGTAATAATTGCCTGCATGATTCCCAGGAAAAGTGACAGCAGGGCCACTGCCAGGACCGTTTTAATTCCAAATCCCGCACCCAGCACCCTCAAGGCACCAAGAACAAGGATTGCGCTGATGATAAGGTAGCTTACTCCTACGGGGAATTCACTTGCATAAAAAATTATGGTGGAAACTCCTGTTATTCCTCCTCCGGTTATTTCGGCCGGTATTAAAAAGGCCGTCCACCCAAGTGCTATTATAAACAATCCGAAGGCTATTATTATATAGGAACGGGTTGCCTGAATAACTTTATTCATGTTTTTTCCGGGGGACTTCCACATGGATGTTGAATCTTAAAAATGAGATTTATAAATATGAATGTTACACTAATGTGATGGGGATTACTCAAATAATGATGAGCCGGTCACACAACAATATTAATTATTCTCCCCTGGACCACTATTATCTTTTTTGGAGTATTACCTTTCAGATATTTTTGTACAGAATCATTTTTCATTACTTCTATCTCAATATCTTCTTTGCTGTAATCTGCAGGGAAATCAATTTTCAATCTGGTCTTTCCGTTAAAAGAAACCGGATAATGGATAGTATCTTCTGTGATGAATTCACTATTGTATTCAGGAAATTTTTCACTGTTTAAAGATTCATTGTTTCCAAGCATCTGCCAAAGTTCCTCTGCTATGTGAGGCGCAAAAGGAGAAATAAGGATTACCAGATCAGACAGGATCTTCCTTTTGTTACATCTCAGAGAGTTTAACTCATTCACACATATCATAAAAGCACTTACTGATGTATTAAATGAAAATCTCTCAATATCCTCCTGGATTTTTTTAATGGTTTTGTGCAGAATTTTCAATTCATCAGAAACCGGTTCATCATCTGAAATATTCAGTTCACCTTTATCATCATGAAACAATTTCCATAATTTGCGAAGGAATTTATGAACGCCGTCTATCCCGCTGGTATCCCATGGTTTTGATTGTTCTATCGGACCAAGGAACATTTCATACAAACGCAGCGTGTCTGCTCCGTACTGTTCTATAATATCATCGGGATTTACTACATTATAAAGGGATTTCGACATCTTTTCGACAGCGTATCCGCATCTGTAGGTGCCGTCTTCTTCTGTAATAAATTCTGATCCGGCATATTCCGGATTCCATTTCCGGAAACGGTCAATATCAAGAATATCATTATTTACAAGATTAACATCAACGTGAATGGGAGTTACATCATAATCGTTTTTAAGTCCCACGCTCACGAATTTATTGGTGTTCTTTATCCGGTAAACAAAGTTTGACCGCCCCTGAATCATTCCCTGGTTTATCAGTTTTTTGAATGGTTCATCCTTACAAACTATTCCCGTATCATAAAGGAATTTATTCCAGAACCTTGAATATATAAGATGCCCGGTTGCATGTTCAGTGCCACCAATATACAGATCAACATTTTCCCAGTATTGGTTCGCCTTCCTGGAAACAAGCTCCTTGTTATTTTTTGGATCCATGTATCTTATATAATAGGCTGACGAACCTGCAAAACCCGGCATCGTACTTAGCTCCAGAGGATATCCTTCCGGGGTATGCCAGTTCTCAGCCCGGCCCAGGGGAGGTTCCCCCTTTTCGGTGGGAAGATAGGAATCAACCTCGGGAAGGACCAGGGGGAGCTCATCTTCATCAAGCACATAGGGTATTTCATCCTTGTAATAAACCGGAAAAGGTTCGCCCCAGTATCGCTGCCTGCTAAATATTGCATCCCGCAGGCGGTAATTAACCTTTTTGTAACCCAGTCCGCTATTTTCAAGTTTATCAATTGTTTTGTCTATAGCATTTGAAACATTAAGTCCGTTTAGAAATCCTGAATTTATCATTTTGCCATTTCTGCCATCAAAAGCTTCCTGTGATATGTCCCCTCCGCTTACAACTTCCCTTACAGGTAGTCTGAAATATTTAGCAAATGCATAATCGCGACTGTCATGGGCAGGAACAGCCATTATTGCGCCGGTACCATATCCTGCCAGTACATAGTCACTTATCCACACCGGCAATTTTTCACCCGAGAATGGATGTTCAGCATATGCACCTGTAAATTGCCCTGAAATAGTTTTGGCATCTGAAATACGTTCCCTTTCTGTTTTTTTATTTGCTTTTTTCTGGTATTCTTTAACCTGATGGCGGAATTCAGGTGTGGTGATTTTATTTACCAGTTCGTGTTCAGGTGCCAGCACCATATATGTACAACCAAAAATTGTATCCGGCCGTGTGGTGAAGACTTCAATTTCCTGCATTCCTGTATTATTCCTGCCGGGCATAAGAACCCTGAATCGTATGACTGCACCTTCAGACCTGCCAATCCAGTTTTTTTGAATTTCCTTTAGTGAATCGCTCCATTCAAGTTTATCCAATTCCCGGATCAGGCGGTCTGCATAGGCAGAAACCCTTAATAACCACTGTTTCATTTTCTTCTGTACAACAGGATGGCCACCCCGTATGGAAAAGCCATCTTTTACTTCATCATTGGCAAGCACCGTCCCCAGCTTCGGGCACCAGTTCACCAGTGTGTCAGCAAGATAAGCAAGACGGTAATTAAGCAGGATAAGTTGTTGCTCTTTTTCCTCCATTGCATTCCATTCTGCGGCCTTAAAAGGGGGACAGTCATCCGACGCTGCATGGACATATACGTTGCCATTTTTTTCGAATTCCTCTATCAGGGTCTCCACCGGTTCGGCTTTATTGGTTTTTTTATTGAACCAGTGCTTGAACATTTTAATAAAAACCCACTGTGTCCATTTATAATAATCAGGATCACAAGTTCTTACTTCCCTGCTCCAGTCATAACAAAAACCAATTTTATCCATTTGCTCTCTGTACCGGCGGATATTATTTTCGGTAGTGATTGCAGGATGCTGACCGGTCTGGATAGCGTATTGCTCGGCAGGCAGTCCGAATGCATCATATCCCATGGGATGCAATACATTAAAGCCCTTAAGTTTTTTGTAACGTGAATATATGTCCGAAGCAATATATCCAAGTGGATGACCAACATGCAGTCCGGCTCCCGAGGGGTACGGAAACATATCGAGAACATAATATTTTGGTTTGGAAGGATCCTCTTCAATTTTGAAAGTCTGGTTTTCCTCCCAGTATTTTTGCCACTTCTGTTCAATCTTTGAAAAATTGTATTCCATTATGAAAATGTGAAGAGTAAACTGGTTAATTTTAATTTCTGCGAAAATAGGAAATCTTTGTCATTTTTTTCAGACTTCTTTAACTAATGAGTTTTAAATCAGTAAACTTTGTTGTGATTATACACGTTTCAGTTGCCGGGTCTGTAGAACAAACAGGCATACCAGGAAAGATTTATTTTAATTGAAAAATATGATGTTTATACGAATGACATTCTATAAGGAATCATTTGCCTACAATCATATCAGATGAATTGGAATTACAAAACCTGCTGATGAAGTTTATAAACAACTAATTATAACTAGCCGGTTAAAGAAAAGATGTTTCATTGAAGGTTTAGAAATAAAAAATTTATAAATTCGCAGCTTATAAGAAATTTGGCCTTGTACATTAAATTTTGCAGGTTAGATCCGGCCCCGTAGTTCAGCTGAATAGAACGTCAGATTCCGGTTCTGAAGGTCGGGGGTTTGAATCCCTCCGGGGTCACGAAGTTAAATGCTCTGCAAACTTGCGGAGCATTTTTTAGTGTCCGGACATTCAATACCATCATAACCCCGGAGGGATCGATTCATGGCCATGCGGGTTGGTCCCGGCATGAATCAATCACATCAAGGGGTCACGAAGTTAAATGCTCTGCAAACTTGCGGAGCTTTTTTTAATGTACGGACATTCAATACCATCATAAATTAAGCACATCAAGGAATCACATTTTAAATAAAAACAAAAAGGCTGTCTCTACTGACAGCCTTTTTGTTTTATATCAAAAACATCCTGCTTAATTGAATAGATCTTCAACAGTAAGTGTGGAATAATTGATCTTAAGGGCATTTGCCCGTCTTAAAGCCTGTTTGACATCATCAACGATACCCATCCTTACTTCATTGTCCACTTTCAGTGATGTGGTCATAAAGGGGATTTCCGATTCGTCACGGGCTTCCCGTTCACTTGCAATAAACGCAAATATATCTTCAGTAGTAGCAAATGAATCGTTCAGTTGTATACGGGGTTCTGTACCCAGAAGTCCCTGAAGTCCAGCTCTTGGCTGCCCAATATATATATAGCTGACCAAAGATTTTTTCTCCAGTTTTCTTACTTCAGTAGCTGAGGGCAAGCGCTGGCGTACATTTACTGTTACTTCACGCATGGTAGTACTAACCATGAAGAAAAACAACAGCATGAATACGATGTCGGGAAGGGATGCCGTGCTGATTGCCGGCATTTTACCTTTATCTTTTCTTGTAAATTTTGACATAATTAATTTCCTCCTACTTGTCTGGGTTCGGCTTCTGAAATTTTCATCGGGAAGATCTTACGGACTGCTGCCTGCTGATCAACATCGAGCTGATCAAAAAGGACCCCGAACTGTTCACGTGATAGTTCGTCTCTCAGTTCATTATAGGCTGCTGTAAGTTCATTCTGAACCTGGATATAGGTTCCATAAGAAGTTCCGCGGGCATTCTGAAGCGATATTACCTGCTGTGAAATGGGCACTTCTCCAAAATAATCAACCTCTTCAGATATTTTCCGAGGCAGATGGTCTTCATCGTTAGGATTGGCTATGAATTCTTTTGCCCTGTCTCTGAGATTACGTAAATCTTCGAGTTCGCCCTCAACAAGAAGCCGGTTGCTTCCATCTACCCGTACGGTAAATATATCCCGTTCCCTGATCTGGGAATCATCTTGTTGTTGTTCATCTTCAGGCATAGGCGGCAAAGTTCTTGACAATCCAGAGTCCACATCCATAGTGGTTGCGACCAGGAAGAATATAAGCAGCATAAATGCTATATCCGCCATGGAAGCCGTGGGTATTTCCGGAATATTTCTGGCCATAATGTTATTTATTCATTAATTGCTGCAAAGGGCAGCAAATATTTTACTTAAAAAGGTTTCTGATTTCAGTATAAAAAATTGACAAAACAGCAATTGCCAGTAAAATATACATTGTGCCCAGCTGTGCTCCTGCCATTTTCAGTACATTCGGAACATTGTCAGGGTGTTCGGTCGCCAGCTGAAGGACTTCATCAGATGCAAATTGCCATGCAACGAACACAATTACTGCGATAGCCACAAGCCCGATAAGGGTTTTCTTGGCATTTTTAGGGTTCATGATCATCCTTACGGTAGGAAAGATAATGGCTGAAAATGCAGCCAGACCAACCAGGATGCCTGCCCATAACAGAATTGTTTCGGTAACCACGGGCTCACTCATGGGGGTATCTGCCGTACCCGGCACCTCGGCGCCGAAGTAGAAAAACAGCATCAGCGCAACCGATATGCCCATGAGAACATATAGCAAAATGGTTATTATTCTTGTTAATAAAGTGGACATGATACTTATTTTTTGAGGTTATGTTTTACCAGAATATCGATGAGCGAGATTGAGGCATCTTCCATTGTGTTAACAAGTGCGTCGACTTTTGATGCAATATAGTTATAAAAGATCTGTAGTATGATGGCAACAACAAGCCCAGATACAGTTGTAATAAGCGCGACTTTAATACCACCGGCAACAAGTGAAGGAGAGATATCTCCTGCTGCTTCGATAGAATCGAAGGCGGCAATCATACCTATTACAGTTCCCATAAACCCAAGCATAGGAGCTAGGGATATAAACAATGATATCCAGGTCATATTCTTTTCCAGAAGACCAGTCTGAACGCCGCCATAGGCAACAACAGATTTTTCCACCACGTCTATACCTTCATCGATCTTACTGAGTCCCTGGTAAAATATACTTGCTACCGGTCCTCTGGTGTTGCGGCAGACTTCCTTTGCTTCTTCAACTCCGCCATTTGCAAGTGCTTCTTCAACGTCCGATAATAATTTATCGGTATTGGTTGTTGCAAAATTCAGATAGAGAATTCTTTCAATAGCAATTGCCAGACCAAAAATCAGTGTAAGTAATACTACACCCATGAATCCGGCACCACCTTCAATGAATATCCTTTTGATTTCCTGATGCAATGGCTGACCTTCTTCCGGCTCCAAAACTTCGGCAGGTGTTTCAGGCACTGCCTGTTCGGTCGTTTCTTCCGCAACATCTTCCTGAGCAACTGCGATTTTTGATGCTCCAAATGACAGCATTGCCAATACTGCTAAAAACGTTAATAGATTTTTCATGATTAGTCTAAAATTTAATTATTAAAGTGGTTCAAATTTAAGTTATAACTTTTAAAAATGCAATTTTATTTTGTGCGGAGAAGGCGGGATTCGAACCCGCGATACCCTTGTGAGGTATACACACTTTCCAGGCGTGCGCCTTCGACCACTCGGCCACCTCTCCGTGAAAATAAAGATCTGGATTCTATCAGTTTTAGGCCTGCCAAGTTACAAAAAAAACTATAATAAAAACAAATTGTCAATTTATTTCTCCCCGAAGCGAAGTATTTGTAAGCAATCTAATCTCTTTTAAGTCTGAAGTTTTGGCAAGTATGAACATTAATTTTGTTACAGCAGCTTCAGTAGTAATGTCATATCCGCTTAAAACACCTGCCTCCGAAAGTCTTTTTCCATTCGTGTAGCGGCTCATGTCAACGCTGCCAGTGGCACACTGACTGACATTGACTATTGTCATTCCTTTGTTTACAGCTTCTTCTGTAGCGGACAGGAACCAGGGATATGTAGGAGCGTTACCCGCTCCATATGTTTCCATAATTACACCCTTCAGATTGGTTATATTATATATAGCATTTACAAGGTTTTCCGTGATTCCGGGAAATATTTTCAGAATGGCAATGTTTGTGTTCATCTCAGTGTGAACATTTAGCTTAAAATTTTCAGGGGATTTCATTATTACCGGATGATTATATTTAATATGGGTACCGGTTTCTGCAAGTGAAGGATAATTATCGGACCGGAAAGCATTGAAATATTCAACATTATGTTTTGTTGTACGGTTTCCCCGGAATAGTTTATTCTGAAAAAAAATACAGACTTCGGGCACTATGGGCGAATTATTTTTTTTTGCCGCAGCAATTTCTATTGAACTGATCAGATTTTCCTTACCGTCTGTCCGCAACATTCCTATCGGCAATTGTGATCCGGTAAAAATAACCGGTTTGTCGAGATTTTCAAGAAGGAAACTGAGTGCAGAAGCAGAATATGACATAGTATCCGTACCATGAAGGATAACAAATCCATCGAATTCATCATAATTATCACCGATTATTGAAGCCATTCTGACCCACATACTGGGTTCCATTTCTGATGAATCCACCGGGGGAGAAAAAGAGATAGTTTCAATATTCAGATCGAACCTGATAAGTTCAGGTAATTGTCCGGATATTTCCCGGAAATTTACAGGAGAAAATTCACCGGTGCCGGGATCCTGTGCCATTCCGATTGTACCACCTGTATAAATGATCAGAATTGATGGTTTGTCTTTCATCTCCTTACAATATGTTACTATTCATCATTCAATATTCAGGTTGAACAGTTCTGAGGCATTTTTACTTGTAATGTCAGCAATTTCTTCAACATGCACGCCTTTCATATTAGCTATTGACCTGGCTATGAATAGAAGATTTGCGCTTTCGTTACGTTTTCCTCTATGGGGAACAGGGGTAAGGTAAGGAGAATCTGTTTCAAGAACTATGTCCCCCGGATCAGCAGCCTCTATTACAGGTGAAAGTCCGGAATTTTTATAAGTCACAACTCCTCCTATGCCCAGTTTAAAGCCCAGGTTCACAATTTTTTCTGCTTGTCCGGTACTTCCCGAGAAAGCATGAAAAACACCCCTGAGATTGCCTCCTGAATGTTTTTGTATTATTTCAATGGTTTTATCCATTGTCTCCCTTGAGTGAATAACCACAGGCAGATCGAATTTACGGGCCCATTCAAGGTGCCGGATAAAGGAATCTTCCTGTTCATGAATGAATGTTTTATCCCAGTAGGCATCCATTCCTGTTTCTCCTATTGCAATGAATTTTTCTGTTGCAAACAATGATTCCAGGACAGAAAGTTTCTCCCTGTAGTCTTTCCCTACTGATGTGGGGTGCAGTCCGATCATCGGATGACATTGGTCTGGAAAGATATTGCACAATTCCAGCATGGGCCGGACTGATTCGGTGTCGATATTCGGCAATAGCATTTTTTTCACGTGCTGCTCAACAGCATTTTGAATAACCTGCTCAATATCATCTTTAAAATTTGGTAAATACAGATGTGTGTGAGTGTCGATCAGAATCATTATCCCTGTTTGGTTATACTGCTCCCTGTGCCAGCATTGCATCGGCAACCTTAACAAATCCTCCTATATTGGATCCTTTTACATAATTTATGAATCCATCCTGCTCCCGGCCAAACTTGATGCAGATGCCATGAATATCTTTCATTATCTGCTGTAGTTTCACATCAACTTCTTCCCTGTGCCAGCTTAGCCTCATTGAGTTCTGCGTCATTTCCAGTCCGCTCACAGCTACCCCACCGGCATTTGCAGCCTTTCCCGGACCATAAAGAATCCGGTTTTGTAAATATATATCTACAGCCTCTATTGTCGATGGCATATTGGCCCCTTCCGAAACAAGGAAACAACCATTTTCAACCAGGGTTTTTGCTGCCTCCCCGTTAATTTCATTTTCCGTTGCACAGGGGAGTGCAATCTCACATCTTACGGACCAGGGACGTTTGCCCTCATAATATTCAACACCGAATTTTTCAGCATATTCGCTTATCCGGCCGCGTCTGATATTTTTTAACTCCATCACCCAGGCCAGTTTTTCTTCGTCTATCCCGGCAGGATCATAAATAAATCCTGAGCTGTCTGAAAGTGTTACAACCCTGGCTCCAAGCTGAGTCGCTTTTTCAGTTGCATATTGTGCCACATTTCCTGATCCCGATACGGCGATAATTTTGTTTTTTAGTGAATCGTTACGGGTTTGCATCATGGCCTGTGCGAAATAAACGCAGCCGTATCCGGTTGCCTCGGGCCTTATAAGGCTTCCTCCCCACTCCCGTCCTTTTCCTGTCATCACGCCTGTGAATTCATTTCTCAACCTTTTATACTGACCGAACATGAAGCCTATTTCCCGTCCTCCGACACCTATGTCACCTGCCGGCACGTCAGTGTCCGGTCCAATATGGCGGCTAAGTTCCGACATAAAACTCTGGCAGAATTTCATGACCTCATTGTCTGTTTTCCCCTTGGGATCAAAATCTGATCCGCCTTTTCCCCCTCCCATGGGCAATGTAGTCAGCGAGTTTTTAAAAACCTGTTCAAATGCAAGGAATTTCAATATTCCCAGATTTACTGTAGGATGAAAACGTAATCCACCTTTGTAAGGACCTATTGCAGAATTCATTTCTATACGGTAACCCTTGTTTATCTGGATCTCACCTTTGTCATCAAGCCAGGGGACCCTGAAAATGATTATTCTTTCAGGTTCAGTGATCCGTTCAAGGATTTTTACATGTTTATACCTGGGGTTTTCCTCAATAAATGGTATAAGTGATTCCGCAACTTCGCGTACCGCCTGATGGAACTCAGGTTCTCCGGGATTTTTGGCAATGACATTTGCCATGAATTTTTCTGTTCTGGGATCCATTTTTTTCGGTGTTTATGGTTTTTGTTCAGATAGCAAACATAAATGAATTTTAGTTTAATATCTTTAAAATAGCCCTTATTTCTGATCATTAATTACTTTCTGGTTTTTGGAAGGAACGCGAGGCTTGCATCAAATTATTTTCATGATGTTTTCTCATCCCGGTGTTGAAGGAGCCTGTTAGCCAGCATGTATCTTTTACCAGGCAGACAGGTTATGTAACCCTTAAATTCCAGATCCAGAAGCAGGCAGGATGTATTACTAACACCCAGTCCTGTTTCACCGATAATCCTGTCGATGGACAGTTCTGCATTATCTGCAAGCAACATAAGTATTAATTTTTCATCTTCGCCGGTTTCAGCATAGTGGTCAGAATCTGTTTTTCCCTGATAATCAATTACCGGTGTCCATCCAAGAATATATTCAATATCTTTTGAATCTTCTATCAGTGCAGCCTTATGGGTTTTTATCAGATTATTGCAGCCCTGGGATCTCTTGTCATTTATTCTTCCGGGAAGCGCAAATACATCCCTGTTGTATGAATTTGCCAGGTCTGCTGTTAAAAGTGCACCACCACTTGTACGGGATTCTATTACTAATGTAGCATCTGCCAATCCTGCAATTATCCGGTTACGTTTGATAAAATTTCCTTTTTCAGGCAGACAGGTACTTATGAAATCTGTTACCAAAGCACCGTTTCCGGTAATATCCCGTGCTACATTCCTGTGTAGTGGCGGATAGATGGTCGAAAGTCCATGAGCAAGTGCGGCTATGGTATTAAGATCATTTCCCAGAGCTGCTTTATGTGCGCATATATCTATTCCGTATGCCAGTCCACTTACTATCAGGGGGTTATGACCTTTGCGGGCAAGGTCACGAACCAGTTCCCGGCAAAACTCCAGTCCGTAAGAGCTGGCATTTCTGGTGCCTACAATGCTGAGCACTTTTGGGTGATTCAGATCAGATTTGCCCTTCATAAATAATAATACCGGAGAATCAGGGCATTGCTTCAGCCTTTCAGGATAATCTTCATCATAACAGTAGTATGTTTTTACCTCGTATTTTGAAATAAATTCTATTTCTTTTTGCGCCTTATCAAGAATTTGCTGATTAGATATATTTGCTGCAAGTCTTTTCCCTATTCCGGGTATTTTTTCCAGAAGGTTTTTCCCGGCTTTAAAAACTTCCCCCGGGGCACCAGTAAATTCAATCATTTTTTTTGCAATAACACTGCCTATTCCCGGGATAAGTGTTATTCCTATTTTGTACTTTAACTCAGGGTCGTCAATGCTTACCATCTGAACAGGAAAATAAATATTGAAGGATCCAAAAATAATATTTGCAAAACCAGCCATTACTAAATTAAATATACAAAAAAAAAGGAGACCGCAGCCTCCTTTTTTAATAAAAAATATATATTATAATGTTAATTCCATCCTTATGCAGGTCTGGTATGTTACCAATGCATTATTAAATTCTTTTAGTCATATTAGCCTGATGTAGGATTCATGGCCTGTTGTATGCATCAGTTTATGAGGATTTCATTAATGGATAAACGGGGGCATTATATTACTCCCTGATCAAGCATGGCATTTGCAACCTTCATGAATCCTGCTATATTGGCACCTTTCATGTAATTTACATAACCTCCGGGTTCTGTTCCGTATCTCACACATGCCTCGTGGATACTCTTCATTATCATATGCAGTTTCTCTTCAACTTCAACATCTGTCCAGCTAAGTTTCATTGCATTCTGTGTCTGTTCGAGTCCGCTTGTAGCTACCCCGCCCGCATTTGCTGCTTTGCCCGGGCCGTAAAGAATCTTGTTTTCGAGGAAAACCTCGATTGCTTCAGGTGTTGATGGCATATTTGCACCTTCAGAAACGCAGAAGCAACCATTCTTCACAAGCATTTTTGCATCTTCTTCATTGAGCTCATTTTGTGTTGCACAGGGCAATGCAATATCACATTTAACCTCCCAGGGCCGTTTACCTTCGTGAAACTGGGAACCCGGGAATTCAAATGAATATGGTTTTACAATGTCCTGGTTTGATGCCCTCAGCTCCAACAGATAATCAATTTTTTCTCCTGTAATACCATCCGGATCATAAATGTAGCCATCAGGCCCTGATACGGTCACCACCCTGGCCCCAAGCTCGGTGGCTTTAATAATTGATCCCCATGCGACGTTGCCAAAACCGGAGACTGTAACTATTTTACCCTTAAAGGATTCACCCTTCCTTTTCAACATTTCTTCAGCAAAGAAAACATTCCCGAAGCCTGTTGCCTCAGGTCTTATA
The DNA here is from genome assembly GCA_964520585.1 of uncultured Bacteroidales bacterium. GTDB lineage: Bacteria > Bacteroidota > Bacteroidia > Bacteroidales > PUMT01 > PXAP01. The sequence continues at coordinate 13,572 of CAZFOO010000016.1, read as the reverse complement.
AGGCTTCCTCCCCAGTTTCTGCCTTTACCGGTAATCACACCGGTATGTTCGCCCGAAAGCTTTTTGTACATCCCGTACAGGTAGCCTATTTCTTTACCCCCTACGCCAATATCTCCGGCAGGAATGTCGGTATCGGGCCCTATCAGTTTCCATAGTTCTAGCATATATGATTGGGAAAAACGCATTATTTCTGCATTCGATTTTCCCTTGGGATTAAAATCTGATCCTCCCTTCGCCCCTCCCATTGGAAGTGTAGTAAGGGAATTCTTGAAGATCTGCTCAAATCCCAGGAATTTTAAAATACTCAGGTTCACACTGGGGTGGAAGCGCAGGCCTCCCTTGTATGGGCCGATAGAATTATTGAATTGTATCCTGTAACCAATATTAACGTGTGCCTGACTCTGATCGTCCACCCAGGGTACCTTAAATATCATAACCCTGTCAGGTTCAATAAGGCGCTCGATTATTGCTGCCGATTCAAATTGAGGATTCTGATTGTAAATTTCCTCAATAGATTCTAAAACTTCGCGAACAGCCTGGAGATACTCCAATTCTCCAGGATGCTTCTTCTCCAGGTCAATCATTAACTTGTCTACATTCATGATAGGATTATTTAAGTTGATTTTTAATAGTTTCTCCCAAGTCCTTCTTGAAATAACCAAAGTAAAGGAAAGCAGATTTTACCCTTTATGATTTTCCTCATGGAAATGGGTGACTTTTCTCATGGAAATAAAACTAAACAGTCTGTTTGTCAGGTTAATAGCATTGCTTAAAAAGGTAATATGTTATATAATATGTCCAATCCTATCTGCCGGCATGATTTGAACCCAAAAGTTTATTAAATGAAGAGACTATTTTGGATCTGGTTTCTTTATCAAGGGCTGTTATACTTACCGGGGGATATTTTGCAATTCCCTTTGGCGTTTTACGGTAAATAATTACACTCTCATTTAATCCCCAAAGAGATTTATTTATCTCATATTTATAGAATTCCCTTTTATTAAACTCTATCGCATTTTTCTTATCCTCAAGTGGCCGGAGAGAAAAGTAGCGTAAAATAAATTTATCTCCCCCATCTGAATAGTATATATAATTATGATTGCGTAAATAATGATATAAAAAGAACAATATGAATATCGCTACAATGAAGATGGCAATCTCATTCCTGCTGTAGCCCAGTGTTCTGTGTGATAAAATATTGGCAAAGTAGATCATTCCAAGCGCAATAATCAGCACGAGTAGTGCTATTGATTTTTGGATTCTCAGGTTAACCGCTTTCTTTTGATTGGATATTGTCATTGTTTTTCGGGTTTTGTTGATTTTCTTCTTTTTATCTCCTTTTTTATCAGGGCAAGTTCTCTTCCGGCCTGCCCGGTAACTGCTTTATTTTCTTCCGCCCGCCTGATAAGGTATGGAACCAGTATCTTTATAGGGCCATATGGCAGATATTTGGCAACATTGTATGATTGTGAAGCCATGTTGAAACTTATATGGTCGCTCATACCGTAAAGTTGCGAAACAAATATGCGGGGATCATCTCTTTTTAATTTGTAGTCCTTCATTTTTTTTACCAGGAAAAGCAGACTTTCTTCATTATGTGTGCCGGCAAAAAGATTTGTAATATCAATATTTTTAAGGCAAATAGAAATTGCAGAGTTAAAAGCATTATCCGTTCCCTTTTTATCCTGATAAACGGGTGAGTGGTATCCCATTTTCAATGCACGTGAACGCTCCTGTTCCAGGTAGGCCCCACGTACGATTTTTAATCCCGGAAAGTACTTTTTTTGCCGTGCATCATCCAGTAGTTTGTTTAGATAATCCAGCCTGTCATGTCTGTACATTTGTAAAGTGGTAAAAACTATTGCCTTTTCTTTGTTATACAGCTCCATCATTTCTTCCGCCACCCTATCCACTATGTGCTGATAATGAAACTCTTCGGCATCTATCATGACCGGCACCCCTCTTTCCCCGGCAGCCTGGCAGATTGTTCTTATATTGTTCCTGAATTTTTCAATTCCCTTTATTTCATCTTCTGCCAGGTTATTAAAGGGGTCAGCTTTAGCAAGAACATCGGCAGGAGCCAGTGCGGAGGGCTTAAATACCGAGAAAGAGACCGAGGAATGTTTTAAAGCAAAATCCATGGTATTGATTATCTCATTTATCACCGATCCTTTCTCATGGACATAATTCTGGCTTTCAGCGGCATAATCAGGTACAGACCCGACATTGAATTTTGCAAGATAATCAACTATTTTTTTGGTTTCCCTAAGATTTTCTCCTCCACAGAAATGATTAAATATTGTCGGCTTTACAAACCACCGTAAAGGGATGTTCATTTTCATCCCTGTACGGGCTATTTTTCCCAGCAAATTAACCAGATGGGGATTCCCCATGAGCCTGAACAGTAATGCAGCTTTTTTAAGTTCATTATCACCTCTGTGTCTAAAAGCAATTTCTGTATTTTCAAATAATTGCATATAAATTACTTGTTTTGATTTATTACATTTGCGCAGATTGAAATTCACATATAATTATATGAATGCCTCATTTAATTCTTTTTTACAGAAGAAATATACTAATAAAATCAAAATTATATAATGATTGCGGTTTTTGCAGAACAATTTTAAAATTAATCACTATAATAATTCGGGTTCTTTAATTTAAAACACCTTTTAAGTCATATGTATGAATTTATTACAGGTAATATTACCGAACTCACACCGGCAAATCTGATAATAGAGAACGGAGGTGTAGGGTATTTTGTAAATATATCACTTAATACCTATTCGTTATTAAGTGGTAAGTCAGCTTCAAGGTTGTTTTTACACCAGGTAGTCAGGGAAGATGCCCATTTGCTTTTTGGTTTTGCAGATAAGGAAGAACGTGAGCTTTTCAGGCAACTTATTACGGTTTCGGGTATTGGTGCCAATACGGCCAGGGTAATGTTGTCTTCCTTGTCCCCTTCGGAGATTACAAAGGCCATAAGCGGCGGAAATGTTGAAGTGCTTAAGGGTGTTAAGGGCATTGGAATGAAATCGGCGCAAAGAATAATTGTTGACCTGAAAGATAAGCTTGGAAAAATCACTGGTAATGAAGAAATATTTGCTGTTTCAGGCAATACCATGAGAGAAGAATCGTTATCTGCATTAATAATGCTGGGATTTCCCAAAAATGCCGTTGAAAAGGTAATAAGCCAGCTGATGGCTGAAGGTGAAATTGGATCTGTTGAGGATTTGGTAAAGAAGGCTTTAAAAAAACTCTAGATAATTTAACATATTGGCTTTTCTGTTGGCTAAGGTCTCTAAATATTACGGTACTTCTTTTTGGGTATTATTGTTTTGGGTATTAACAATAACCCCAGGCATAACAAGCAGGTACCATATACCTTATCATGATCCATCTGGTAATAATGACCTCAGAGCTTCAGATGAAGGTACTAATTATTCTGCCACCGTTATTGTTTCCCAAGAACCAGGTCAACCCTCCTTGCAGGACCCCTCATCAGTCAGTAAGATCCCTATCCCGTCACAGTTCAGGTTAATAACAGAGTATGATACAAGAACAAATTCATACCTGTTACGAAGGTATTCAGGAAATATTGAAATCGGCCGCCCCGGAGTAATGAGCTTCCGGGAATATCGTGAGTTTAATATGAAAAAGGCCATGAATGAATACTGGCAGCAGCGTTCCAGGGGAACGGCCGAAGATACGAGAGCTGACTTCATTCCGGGATTATCCATTGGGGGAGAAGCAATGGACATGATATTTGGTAGCGATGTGGTCAATATTCAGCCTCAGGGATCGGCAGAACTTATTTTCGGGATCAATACCGTTAAAAATGAACGGCCGGATATTCAGGAAGAATTGAGGCGCACCACTACCTTTGATTTCCAGGAGAAAATTCAGATGAATGTAACGGGAACCATTGGAGAAAGAGTAAGGTTGGGCATCAACTATAATACTGAGGCGATGTTTGAGTTTGAAAACCAGACTAAACTTGAGTATACCGGTAGCGAGGATGAGATAATAAAACGTGTGGAAGCAGGTAATATAACACTCCCTCTTCCGGGTTCTCTTATAACAGGCAGTCAGAGCCTTTTCGGTTTGAAGACCGAACTTCAGTTTGGAAATCTTACCGTTACCAGTGTATTTTCCCAGCAAAAGGGAGAATCTTCTGTAATAGAGGTGAGGGGAGGAGCCCAGACCCAGGACTACGAGGTGTATGCGGACGAATATGATGCCAACAGGCACTTTTTCCTTTCCCATTATTTCAGGGATACATATGAAGCATCCTTAAAAAACCTTCCTGTAATAAGTTCTGGAATCAATATTTCCAAAGTTGAGGTCTGGGTTACAAACAAAACCAACAATTTTGAAAATTCCAGGAATATTGTGGCATTTACCGATCTGGCAGAAGGCCAGGATAATATATATGCTGAAACCATTTTTGCAAGAGATCCGTCTCTTACCGGTAATTATCCGCGAAACCGGTTGAATAACCTGTATGACTTAATGACCACTACCTATTCCGGAATAAGAAATATAAATCAGGTAACGACAACTCTCAATCCACTATCACCTGACTTTGCCATTGGCCAGGATTATGAAGAAATAGAGAATGCCCGGCAGTTATCACCACGTGATTATACTGTTAATTCACGGCTCGGTTATATTTCCTTAAATACCGCTTTAGATGCGGATGAGGTTTTGGCTGTAGCTTTTGAATATACTATGGGTGGACAGACTTACAGGGTGGGGGAGTTTTCCAACGAAGGAATATCTGCTCCTGAGGCGCTGATAGTAAAACTACTAAAAGGGACCAACCTTTCTCCCCGGCTTCCCACCTGGGATCTTATGATGAAAAATGTATATTCAATAGGAGCATGGGAGGTAAACAGGGACGATTTTGTGCTGAATGTAATGTATCAGGATGATCAGACAGGGAATGCCCTGAATTACATCCCGGAAGGAAGCATCAGGAAGAATACCCTGTTAAGGGTAATGAACCTGGATGATCTGGATTCACGGCTTGATCCTTATCCCGATGGTTCCTTTGATTTTATTGAAGGTATTACCATCAATCCATCCAACGGGCGGATTATTTTTCCCGTACTGGAACCTTTCGGCTCGCATCTTAAAAGTGAATTTGCTGATGATGCCATTGCCGAACGTTATGTTTTCCAGGAGCTTTATGATTCTACGCAGACAAGGGCAAGGCAGATTGCAGAAAAGAACAAGTTTCTGCTGGCAGGTACTTATCAGTCTTCTGCCGGTTCGGAAATTCCCCTTAATGCCATGAATGTTCCCCGCGGCTCGGTTAATGTTACCGCCGGAGGTATTCAGCTTGTTGAAAACGTTGATTATACTGTTGATTACACACTGGGACGTGTACAGATTATTAATCAGGGACTTCTTGAGTCGGGTACACCCATAAGAATTTCACTTGAAAGCCAGTCTCTTTTCAATATACAGACCAAAACACTTGTAGGATCGCATTTTGACTACCGGATTTCTGATGATTTTAATATCGGGGCTACCTTCCTTAATCTGACAGAGCGGCCACTGACGCAGAAAGTAAGTTTTGGAGAAGAGCCCATATCAAACACTATATGGGGATTGAATACTTCCTACAGTTCTGAATCAAGGTTTATAACCAATCTGGTCGACCGGCTGCCTTTCATAGAAACAAGCGAGCCATCAAGCATTACCTTCCAGGGAGAATTTGCACATCTTATTCCTGGTCATGCCCGTGCCCTGGGAAGTGCAGGGGTATCTTACATTGACGATTTTGAGGCAACAAAAACCACAATAGACCTCAAGACACCCAATTCATGGATAATATCAAGCACTCCCGGGGGACAGCAGTTATTTTCCGAGTCGGCTCTTACCAATGATCCTGCATATGGTTATAACCGGGCCCTGCTTTCATGGTATGTTATTGATCCTCTCTTTTTGAGAAATACCACAGCCACTCCCAATCATATAAAAAACAATCCCCAGTTACAGTCAAGCCATTTTGTAAGAGAAGTTTTTGAAAAAGAGCTATTCCCGGCAAGGGAAACACCGAGCGGCATTCCCACCAATATACCTGTGTTAAACCTTGCCTACTATCCGGAGGAAAGGGGTCCTTACAATTATGATACCGGACCCACGCCATATTCTGAAGGAATAGATGCAGAGGGCCGCCTGCTTAACCCGGGCAGTCGGTGGGGCGGAATAATGCGTTCATTGTTCACCACCGATTTTGAGTCCGCCAACATTGAGTATGTCGAATTCTGGCTTATGGATCCTTTTATTGAGCATGCTGAAGGAAATAAGGGCGGGGACTTTTACATAAACCTTGGAAGTGTATCAGAAGATATTCTGAAGGACGGACGAAAAAGTTTTGAAAATGGATTGCCCACGGGTGAAGATCGTGAAGACGTTGACTCTACTGTCTGGGGACTTGTCCCCACCCAACAGTCACTCGTTAATGCATTTGATAATGATCCCCAGGCCCGGGAATTTCAGGATGTTGGTTTGAATGGATTGCGTACAGTTGATGAACGTGATTTTTTTTCAGATTTCCTTGATGATATAGGACAGATCTTCGGACAGGGATCTAATGCATTTCTTCAGGCTCTGGAAGATCCATCAAGTGATAATTACCGCTATTTCAGAAGCAGCGAATGGGATGCTGTCGAAGCGGATATTCTTACCAGATACAAATATTATAATAATATGGAGGGTAACTCTCCCACTTCGGAACAGTCCCCCGAACAATATCCCACATCCGCTACCACCCTCCCTAATACTGAAGATATAAACCGTGACAACACACTAAACAAATCAGAGGCTTACTATCAGTACCGGGTAAGTATCAGACCCGAAGATCTGCGGGTGGGACATAATTATGTGGTTGATTCAGTGCGGACTTCTGTAAAGTTCCCTAATGGCGAGCAATCTTCTGTTAACTGGTATCAGTTCAAAATACCCCTGTCTGATTATGAAAGGGTTGTTGGACCGATACAGGATTTTAAGTCAATCCGCTTTATGAGGATGTTTCTGACAGATTTTGAGGATCCGGTAGTTATGAGGTTTGCACGACTTGATCTGGTCAGGAGTGAGTGGCGGCAGTATAAACGCTCTCTTATGGAGGGCCAGGAAGGCCTTGCTTATCCTGATCCGGCAAGGGGTACTTTTGATGTTTCTGCCGTCAATATTGAGGAAAATGCAAGTAAAACACCCGTTAATTACGTATTGCCACCTGAAATTGACAGGGTTATTGATCCCACCAACCCACAGCTTCAGCAACTCAATGAGCAATCAATGGTACTCAAGGTTGAAGACCTCGAGGATGGTGATGCCAGGGCAGCGTTTAAAAATATCAATCTGGATATACGTCAGTACAGGAAGATCCAGATGGAAATTCATGCAGCTGCATTAACGGGTCAACACCTGAATGACGGCGATCTGACCATGTTCATCAGGCTGGGTACCGATTACAGGAATAATTATTATGAGTATGAAATACCACTTAAAATAACCCCCCCTGGAAGATACGACAATAACAGTGAAAGTGACAGGGAGATAGTCTGGCCGGATGAAAACCGGCTTGAGATAGAACTTGATATTTTTCAGCAGTTAAAACAGGCAAGAAACCGGCAGATGCAGAATTCCGGTTCAGGTATTACCATATCTTCGGTATTCGTGCAAATGGACGGGCAAAACCGCATCAAAGTAGTGGGAAACCCGAATCTGAGCAACGTTCGCACCATGATGATAGGTATTCGCAATCCAAGCCATCTCTCCAACCCTCTTGAAGGGGATGACGGCCTGTCCAAATCGGGTGAAATATGGGTTAATGAATTGCGACTCTCCAACTTTAATGAGGAGGGAGGATGGGCAGCCAATGCAAGGCTGACAGCCAGGCTTGCTGATCTGGGGAATGTCACTTTTGCAGGGTCAACAGCGCAGCCCGGATTCGGAAGCATCGATAAGAAAGTTAATGAAAGGTTACAGGAACAGGTCAACCAATACGATTTATCCTCAAATCTTGAACTCGGCAAATTCTTTCATGATGATTCAGGAGTGAGGATTCCCCTTTATATTGGATTTTCCGAAGGTTTCATAAATCCCAAATATAATCCCCTCGATCCGGATGTTCCGCTAAGAGATGCCCTGAACGCTGCCCGGTCGCGCCAGGAAAGAGATTCCATTATAGATATAGCCCAGGATTACACAAGGAGAAAGAGCCTGAATTTTACAAATGTACAGATAGGCGGGACGAATGAACCGCAGAAGCTTTACAGTATCAGCAACTGGTCACTGAGCTATTCATTCAATGAAATGCTGGGGCGAAATATTAATACTGATTACCGGGTGCAGCGCAATCACCGCGGAGGCATTAATTATAATTATACTGCACAGCCGAAAAATATTGCACCTTTCAGTAACCTGAGGCTGTTCAGTTCGCCGGCACTCAGGATACTGAGGGATTTTAATTTTTATTACACTCCCTCTTTCCTTTCATTCAGGACTGACCTGAACAGGCATTACCAGGCTAAACAGCTAAGAAATATTAATAATCCCGACTTCCTTATTATTCCAACCTATCAAAAAGATTTTATCTGGAACCGTTTTTATGATATGGAGTTTGATCTTACCAGGCAATTGCGATTCGAATTTTCTGCCACCAACACTGCCCGAATTGACGAACCTGAGGGTATCGTCGACCGCCAGAGGGATCCTTCCGGGTATCAGCAGTGGAAAGACTCCGTACTGGTGAACATTCAGAATTTCGGACGCACCACCCAGTATTATCATTCTGCAAACCTTACCTATAATTTGCCAATCAATAAAATACCCATCCTTGACTGGGTGAATGTTACAGCCAGGTATAATGCAACTTACGGGTGGGATGCCGGCATGATATTGCCTGATACGGTAAACATAGATCTTGGCAATGTAGTTAAGAACAGCAATACTTCTCAGCTGAATGCACAGTTTAATATGGTAAATCTTTATAATAAGATTGGTTATCTGCAACGGATAAACCAAAAATCGCGGCAGATACCTGGGAGACAGGATGAACAGGACAGGCAACCTGAATTCCGCCGTGTCAGATTTGAAAGAAGCGGAGTTGACCTGGAAGCAGATGAGGCCTATAACATCAATCACAACCTGAATACCGAAGAGGTAGTTGTCAGGGTAATGGATGACGAAGGAAGACCGGTAAGGGGAAGAACAGAGATTGTCAATGACAGAATAGTCAGGTATACTGTGGATCGTGATATTGAAGACGCAACTATCATGGTTGAAGGCAATGTGGAAATTATTGAGACTTTTTTCTCAAAGGTTGCAGGGCACACTTCCAGGCTGCTGATGGCCGTCCGCAATATCGGGGCATCCTACTCCCATACAGACGGTACGATCCTGCATGGTTATATGCCGGAAACCGACTGGCTTGGAACCCAGGAATTCAATGGTGCCGTTGCACCGGGATTTCCCTTTATTTTTGGTTATCAGGATCCCGATTTTGCATGGAAATCTATAAACAGGGGATGGTTTACTACCGACACTACAATGAATGAGCCATTTATGATGAGCCACAGTAATACATTTAATCTGCGGAGCACCATAGAACCAATTGCCGGGCTGAGAATTGATCTGACTGCCAACCGTACTTTTGTCGAGAATATGCAGGAATATTATTATGCTGACCGTTATGGCGATTTTTATTCAGGCAGCAGGATTAATTCCGGTAACTTTAATTTGAGCTTTATGTCCCTGAAAACTGCCTTTGAAAGACCTTCAGCTGGCGATTCCTATTATTCACAGGCTTATGAAGATTTTAGAGATTACCGCCTTGTCATTGCTGACAGACTGGCCGGGGAAAGAGGAAATACGGGGGATTATGATCCCGGCTCCCTTGATGAGGAAGGATTCCCTGATGGTTATGGAAGTTTATCACAGGATGTTCTGATGCCGGCATTTTTGGCAGCATATGGCGGGATGGATCCCGGCAGGATATCATTGCGGACTTTCCCCCTGATACCACTGCCTAACTGGAGGTTAGTGTATGACGGACTGGCACGTGTGCCGTTTCTTGGTAATTTTTTACAAACGGCCAATATTAATCATACGTATCGTTCAACCTATAGTATATCTAATTATATTACCAATCTTAATTATTTTGAGGAAGATAATGGATTTACTTATATCAGGGATAATATCAAAGGCAGTTTCATTCCACAATATGATATCTCTTCAATTGCAATAAGTGAACAATTCAATCCGCTTATTAATGTAGATATTACCTGGAATAATAATTTTACCTCCAGGGCTGAAGTGAGAAAAACACGGACTGTTACTTTGGGCCTGGCCAATAACCAGATATCTGAGCTCAGGAGTGAAGAGGTGGTGATGGGGATAGGTTACCGGTTCAGGGATGTGCAGCTTGTTTACCGTGCAGCCGGTACACAAAGGGAGCTTACGAGTGATTTGAACCTCAGGGCCGATATGTCGGTTCGTGAAAATACCACTATAGTCAGAAGACTTGCCGAAGATAGTATCCAGCCCACTGCGGGACAAACCGTTATCTCAATTAATGCATCGGCAGATTATGTGATCAGCAACAGGTTTGATCTAAGAGTCTTCTTTGATCGTGTTATAAACAAGCCCATTGTGAGCCTGTCATATCCGACCACAAATACCAGTATGGGATTTAGTTTGCGGTTTACTCTTATACAGTGAACCACCCGGACCGGGTATTTGCAAAAATTGGGTGCTTTTGGGCTTTTATCCGATCTGAAATCCGGGTAAAACCATGTTAATTGTTTTTCTTTGTTATCCAGGAGGCTGATGTGTGTAACGAGTGCGATTTTTGACAAAAATATTTAATATATATTCAAAAATAAGCAGTAATTTTAAATTTCACTTTTAAATTTATTTATTATGGATATTCCAGCAGAAGTAAAGTACACAAAAGATCATGAATGGATTCGCGAAGAAGCCGGTGAGGCTGTCGTAGGAATTACCGAATTTGCTCAGGGAGAACTTGGGGATATAGTTTTTGTGGAAATTGAAACCGAAGGGGAAACTCTTGAAAAAGACCAGGTCTTTGGCACCATTGAAGCTGTCAAAACGGTGTCGGACTTGTTTATGCCTGTCTCAGGTGAGGTAACTACAGTTAATCCAAAACTTGCAGATACTCCCGACATTGTCAATAAAGATCCCTATGGTGAAGGATGGCTGGTGAAGATAAAAATTTCAGATCCGGGCCAGTTCGAAGAACTGTTAACACCCGAACAGTACAGGAAACTTATAGAAGCCTGAATCCGGGTGTTGCATTGATCAGTTGCCGGGGAGATCAGAGTGTCTTTTTATACTCAACTTCCCGGTAACCTTCTATTATATCGCCGACTTTTATGTCATTGTAATTGGCAATGTTGAGTCCGCATTCATAACCGGAATTAACCTCTTTTACGTCATCTTTGAACCTTTTAAGTGATCCCAGGAGTCCGGTATGAATTACAATTCCATCGCGAATAAGTCGGATTTTGGTATTCCTGTGGATTTTACCGTCTTTAACAAAACAACCTGCTATAGTTCCTACTTTGGTTATTTTAAAGGTCTCTCTTACTTCAAGTGTGGCAATAACTTCCTCTTTTATTTCCGGAGAGAGCATTCCTTCCATAGCCGATTTTATCTCATTGATCGCATCATAAATTATTGAGTACAATCTGATATCAATTTCTTCTTTTTCGGCCAGTTTTCTCGCACTCATTGATGGTCTTACCTGGAACCCCACCACAATAGCATTTGATGCAGCGGCGAGTAGTATGTCTGATTCGGAAATTTGTCCCACAGCCTTATGAATTATGCGGACCTGTATCTCTTCTGTTGAAAGTTTAATAAGTGAATCCGCCAGAGCCTCAATCGATCCGTTCACATCTCCCTTTACGATGATGTTAAGCTCCTGGAAATTGCCAATGGCAATGCGGCGTCCTATCTCATCAAGGGTTATGTGTTTCTGGGTACGCAACCCCTGTTCCCTTTGCAGCTGTTCTCTTTTCTTGGCAATATCCCTGGCTTCTTTATCGGTCGCCATTACGTTAAAGTTATCTCCTGCCTGGGGTGCTCCGTTAAGGCCGAGTATCAGCGCAGGAGTTGCTGGTCCTGCTTCTTTAATCGGTTTACCCCTCTCATTGTTCATTGCCTTTACGTGTCCGTAATGTGTTCCAGCGAGTACGATATCGCCCATTTTCAGAGTCCCTGTCTGAACCAGTATTGTGGTAATATAACCTCTTCCTTTATCAAGCTCTGATTCAACTACGGTGCCGGATGCCCTTCTTTTCGGATTAGCTTTTAGTTCCAGAATCTCTGCTTCCAGGAGGACCTTTTCAAGCAAATGATCCACATTATTTCCTTTGAGGGCTGAAATTTCCTGCACCTGGTATTTTCCACCCCAGTCCTCTGTAAGAAAATTCATGTTTGCAAGCTGCTCCTTGATCTTTTCAGGATTTGCACCAGGCTTGTCCATTTTATTGATGGCGAAGACAATAGGTACACCAGCTGCATGGGCATGGTTAATCGCCTCCACCGTTTGAGGCATAACACTGTCATCGGCAGCTATAACAATTATTGCAATATCGGTTATTCTGGCACCACGGGCTCTCATGGCCGTAAAAGCTTCATGTCCGGGAGTATCCAGAAAGGTTATTGTTTTGCCGTTTTCAAGTTCAACATTGTAGGCTCCGATGTGCTGTGTTATACCCCCTGCTTCTCCGGCAATTACATTGGCATGACGAATAAAATCCAGCAGTGATGTTTTGCCATGATCAACGTGGCCCATTACAGTAACAATGGGAGGCCTCTCGGTCAGTTGGCTTTCATCTTCAACTTCTTCTTTATCTATGAGGTCTCCCTGAAGATCTACACTTACAAATTCTGTTTTATAATCATATTCTTCGGCAACGAGAGAGATTGTTTCTGCATCAAGGCGTTGATTTATCGAAACAAAAAGGCCAAGACTCATGCAGGAAGAAATAATATCCGTTACCGGAACATCCATCATATTGGCCAGTTCATTTACTGTTACAAATTCTGTAACCTTAAGGATCTTTTGTTCCTGTTCCTGCTTTTCTGTCTCCTCCTGTAATTTCTGACTCTGCATTTCACGTTTATCCCTGCGGTATCTGGCACCCTTTGATTTCCCCTTGGAAGTCAGCCTTGACAAGGTGTCTTTTATCTGTTTCTGAACATCTTCTTCGCTTATTTCAGCCCTTACAGGTCTTTTCTTGCTTTTTCTGGCTTTGGATTTTTGCAGATCGGCACTTGTCTGTGGCTGCTTTTTTACAGCATCATCTTTAGATTCAGCAGCAGGTTTCCCTGAGTCTTTACGTATGCGTCTTCTTTTCTTTTTCTTGCCGCGCTCGATATCGCTTGACGAAGCTACAGGTTTTTTTCTTTCTTTTTCAGGCAGGTCTATTTTTCCTACTACCGTAGGTCCTGAAAGCTTCCTGGTTTTATGTTTGAAAATATCCGCATCCTTCGATTTTTCTTTAGCCGGCTCTCCTGCCGCAGGTTTTT
>CAZFOO010000015.1:35448-56132 GCA_964520585.1 uncultured Bacteroidales bacterium | reverse complement strand
ATTTCACATGCACTATACTGTTCATTTGGCAATATCTTCCCGATGTGAAATTCATGTCTTTTTGTGTGACCTGGCAAATGGATGATTCATTATTCTAAATGTGAAATTCATAATAGCACCTGTTATATTCTGGTCTAAATATAGTAAACATATATATTGTCAAATTATCTAAAATATCAAAATGAAATGGTTTTTACAAATACCAAGAAGCCCTTATTAAATGATTCGCATATCCACCTGGGCCGGTCAGGCGGAACATTACTGACAGTTGTTCATCTATGGCCAGTACGTGGTATGTGATGGCGTTGGTCATTGCACTCTTAACCGTGAGCGCAGCAACCATTTCCATAACGGGATAACATGAATTATTTTACCCTCGATTTCTATTTTGTCTTCCTGACTGTTTGTTAAAATATTGCCTTCGGTTAGTTGAAAATAATTTATGCCTTCCACGATACCGCTGGTTTCTCTTTTGTAATTATCCTGATTCAAATCTGCGCATACCTGAAAGAGTTTTATGTTGCTATTATTATCTATTGCCACAAAATCACATTCCTTTTTTCCTGAAAAATAATACAGGGAATTTTCTGATATAAGATTATTCGCCACTATATTTTCAAGAACTCTTCCACTATCTTTTGTAAGTTGCGTTGATACATTTCTTATGATCATATGGTCGGCTACATATGCTTTTTTATCATTCCTCTGCTGTTTTTTTACAGAATGGTCAAACCTGGTTATATTCTTCACCAGGTAACTTTGTTCAAGAAAGGAACAATAATTTTTTGCCGTATTCACGCTGCCTAAGCCTATTGCTTTTTGAAGTGAGTTATAGCTGAATCGTCTGCCAAAATTTGTAATAAGATACCGGCTTAATTCTCTTAACTGAACTATATTTGTTATGGCATTCCTTACTGCTATATCCTTTATCAGAATATCCTCATACATTCTTATAATTATCTCATCGGTTTTATAGCTCAGATATTCGGGCATTCCACCTTCCTGAAAGTACTTTTCAAAGAACCTGAAAATCATTGCCCGTTTTTCAGTTAAATATAAATCTTCGTTATCAACCTCAATTTTGTAAAACCTGAGATACTCCCTGAAATTAAAGGGTTGCAGAATAGTTTCAATGTATCTTCCGGTTATTTTAGTGGCGAGTTCACCGCTGAGTAATTCAGAATTTGAACCTGAAACAATGAATTTGTAACCACTGTCGCTTAACCGGCGCAGAAACAACTCAAAAGCCTCAACATTCTGGATCTCATCTATAATAAAGGTTTTGTGATTTCCAAAAAGTTCTATCTGGAGCTCAAGGATCCGGTTAAATTCAGTTACATCAAAATTATAAAGCCGCTCATCTTCAAAATTCAGAAAAAAGAAATTGTTGCCTGCATAGTATTTCGCTGCAATTTGTCTCAACAGGGTTGATTTGCCGCAACGGCGGATTCCACTTACCACATAAATATGTGGCAACTTCAGATACTTTCCGGCCTCTGCAAGTTTCTCCCTTTCGATTCCCGGTTTTTTCTGCAGGAAATCATTTCTCTGCTCAATAAGAACCTGTTTTAAACGCTCTTTTTCCATAATTGCTCATTCTGGATGAACAAATGTATAAAAAAATGCTCATTGTGAATGCATAAAATTTAAATATCAAAATGAAATGGTTTTAACAAATACAAAGAAGCCCTTATTAAATGATTCGCATCCATTCCAATTTACTGAAAAAATCTAATTCTCTGCCGGCATTTTAACTGTTCTTGCTTCTATTTATTATTTTTAAGGTTTAATAACCCCCCGTGTTATATGGGGTAGTTTATAACAAAAAAAAATCTGATGAAGTCCCTGCTATTATTACTATCACTGTTGCTTATTTTTAAATCATTTGGTCAGTCACCCGAACCTTCTGGTACTTTATATTCCGGCAACCCTCTTTTTGACGGGTGGTACGCTGATCCCGCTTCCCGTATCTACAACGATACTTTTTGGATTTTTCCCACTTACTCCGATTATTTTCACAAGCAGGTCTTCTTCGATTGCTTCTCTTCTCCCGATATGGTAAACTGGACAAAGCATAAACGCATCATTGACACTACCGAGGTGCAATGGGCCGACAGTGCCATGTGGGCGCCTGCATCAATAAAAAAGGATGACAAGTATTATTTTTTCTTTGCAGCCAATGATATGTACGAAGGAGATATTGGGGGAATTGGTGTTGCAGTTGCGGACAGGCCGGAGGGTCCCTATAAAGATTTACTGGGTGAGCCCCTTATCGGGGAAATTGTAAACGGTGCCCAGCCGATAGACCAGTATATCTTTCAGGATACTGACGGAACATATTATATGTATTACGGGGGATGGGGCAGGTGCAACGTAGTAATTCTGAATGATGATTTTACAGGTCTTGTGCCTTTTGAAGACGGGACCCTTTACAGGGAAGTCACCCCTGAAAATTATGTGGAGGGGCCCTTCATGTTTATCAGAAACGGGAAATATTACTTCATGTGGTCGGAAGGGGGGTGGACCGGGCCCGACTACCGGGTTGCCTATGCCGTTTCCGATAATCCTTTCGGACCCTTCGAGAGAGAGGGGGTAATTCTTCAGCAGGATCCCGACGTTGCCAGGGGATCAGGACACAGCTCGGTCCTTGAAATTCCCGGTGAAGATGAATATTACATCGTTTATCACCGGAGACCACTGGATGAAACACACCGGAATCACCGGGTTGTTTGCATTGAAAAACTGGAATTTGATTCCGAAGGAAACATATTGCCGGTTGAAATAACTTTCAAGGGTGTTCCTACAAGAACTCTGACAGGCAGGTAAAGTGAAACAGAATTTTTTGAAATAGAAAATTTAATTTTGAAATACAAAAAAAGTCTTTTATATTTGCAGCGCCTTAAAACAAAGGGGCGATTAGCTCAGCTGGTTCAGAGCACCTGCCTTACAAGCAGGGGGTCACTAGTTCGAATCTAGTATCGCCCACCACAAAATCAACCACTTACAGAGTAAAATCTGCAGGTGGTTTTTTATTTGCAGTTCGAATGAAGAAAATTTAGTTGCCAATTGCATCTGCAACTATAAATGTGCTGCCTCCGACAAAGATCAGGTCATTCTCAGCCGCAGCTTTTTTTGCTGCCGATAGCGCCTGTATTACAGAGGAAAAAACTTCCCCCTCCAGTCCTGCGGTTCTTGCTTCTTCTTTTAATTTGACAGGGTCCAGAGCCCTGGGTATAGATGCTTTTGTAAAATAGTAATGTGCATCTGCCGGAAACAACTTCAATATATGACTTGTATTTTTATCGTTTACAAATCCTGTTACCATATGGAGTTTTCTGTACGGGGTGGAATGTATTTGTTTGAGTACTTCTGTTATGCCTTCAGAGTTATGGGCCGTATCACAAACAATCAGGGGATTGGAACCAATTATCTGCCACCGGCCGAGTAGTCCGGTAGTTTTTGAAACATTCCTCAGTCCTTCATAAACATTTTTCATACAGATGTACCTGCCCGCATTCTCAATAACATCAAGAGTCTGAAGGACAGTTATTACATTTTTTTGCTGGTACCAGCCAAGCAGGTCAGTTTCCAGTTTCCCGTATTTAAGCTTTCCTTTCTCAGTTATATAAAAGGATTGTTGTCCGCCATATGTTTGAAGGGCATAATTACATTTATATTTATCCGGAGCAAAAAATATATCTGAACCTGAGCTTCGGGCTTTTTCGATAAAGACATCTTTTGTTTCATCCTTCACTTCACCGATAACTACCGGCACGCCGGGTTTTATTATTCCTGCCTTTTCTTTAGCTATTTCTTTAAGACTGCTGCCCAGAAACTCGGTGTGGTCGAAACCGATATTGGTTATAACCGATACCTCTGGTGTTATAATATTTGTTGAATCTAGCCGGCCTCCCATTCCTGTTTCTATTACTGCTATATCGACCTTTTCTATTGCAAAATAGTCAAATGCCATGGCCACGGTCATTTCGAAAAAAGATGGCTCTAGCTGTTCAAAGATTTTGTGGTGAGATGCTACGAATTTCGTTACATATTCTTTATTTACAGGTACTCCGTTGATCCTTATTCTTTCCCTGAAGTCCAAAAGGTGAGGCGAGGTGTAAAGGCCGGTTTTGTAACCTGTATTCTGCAATACTGATGCCAGCATATGAGCGACAGATCCCTTGCCGTTTGTTCCGGCAATGTGTATGCATGGAAATAATTTATGGGGATGGTCAAAGTATTTATCAAGGCTGATAGTTGTGCCCAGATCTGATTTGTAGGCTGCCTTGCCAATGCGCTGATACATTGGAAGCTGACTGAAAAGATAATCCAGGGTTTGCTTATAATCCATTTAAGGTGTATGGTTTAGGGTTGGCGGACGCAAGGATAGTATGCATCTTATCTTCCTCAATTGACCCATTTCTGAATTTCCTGATGCTTCTCCGGGTTTTTATGACTTCAAGGAGTTTCATACGGATACGGCTTTTTTATAAAATTATAATTAATTGATTATTAATTTGACTAATCTTGCCTATGCAGACAGATACTTATTATTTAAATGTTATATTATCCTACGCAAATTTAAAACTTATTTAACAAGCATTACCCAGGTAAAACCCATTTAATTTGCTTATTTTTGAATTCATTACATCTGAAATATTCTTTTTGATTTACTGAAATGCATTAATTATAGATGGAGCCAGGATTATAATAATAATAAATGACCGGATGGATAAAGGCAGGTCATTTATATTATGATTCTGACAAAAATCATTTATAAGCAGGGGACTTAATGGAAAATACTAAAAAAATATTTGTTCTGGACACTAATGTCCTTCTACATGATTATAACTGCATCTACCGGTTTCAGGAAAATGACCTTATACTGCCAATTGTTGTTCTTGAAGAACTGGATAAGCTTAAGAGAGGTAATGACCTGATTAATTTTCATGCCAGGGAGTTTACCCGGGAGCTGGATAAATTATCGGGAGATAAGCTTTTCAACGGAGGTTTAAGGCTCGGTAATGGTATGGGTAAGTTGTCGATTGAGACAGGAAAACCATTTTCTCCTGAAATAATTGAATCTTTTCCTGAAATGACGGCAGACCACAGAATCCTGGCCATCACCTGGCATGTGAAGAAGAGGTTCAACCGCCGTACGGTTATACTAATTTCCAAGGATATCAACCTCAGGATGAAGGCTAAATCGCTTGGAATTCTTTCCCAGGATTATGAATCCGATAAAGTTACTAATCTTGAATCGGTTTACAGGGCCATTGAGATGCATGAGGATTTTGATGATTTGCTTATTTCGAAATTGTATGAGGAACCTGCCGGTGTTCCAATTGAAGATTTCGGATTGCAACCTTCGCCTCATCAGTATTATATCTTCAGGAGTGCCAGGGCTTCGGTGCTTGCTCATTATGATCCTTTTAATAAGGTTATTGACAGGGTTGAAAAATATAAAGTTTACGGAATTGAGCCCCGCAATGCAGAACAGACATTCTCAATTGATGCGTTAATAAGGCCTGAGATTCAGCTAATTTCTCTTACCGGAAAGGCAGGGACGGGAAAGACATTGCTGGCCCTTGCTGCTGCTTTGCATCAGGGTGAAAGATATAAACAGATATTTCTGGCCAGACCAATAATGCCCTTGGCAAACAGGGATATCGGTTTTCTGCCCGGGGATGTTAATGAGAAAATCGGGCCCTATATGCAGCCCCTTTTTGATAACCTGTCTGTGATTAAAAATAAATTCTCAATACGTAGTAAGGAATTGACTGCAATTGAGGAGATGGAACGGATGGAGAGACTCGTAATTACTCCGCTTGCCTACATAAGGGGAAGGAGCCTCTCGGATGTGTTTTTTATTGTTGACGAGGCACAAAACCTTACACCACATGAAGTGAAAACAATTATTACCAGGGCCGGGGAAAATACTAAGATTGTTTTTACCGGCGACATTCATCAGATTGATTCTCCTTATCTGGATATGAAATCGAACGGATTGAGCTATATGACTGATAAAATGAGCGGACAGGATCTTTTTGCACATGTTAACCTGGTGAAAGGGGAAAGGAGTTTTTTATCTGAACTGGCCAGTAATTTACTATAGTCAGATTTTGATTAAAAATATTTTATTTATGGGACAAAACAGGACATTGTTCATAGGCCGTCATGCAAAATCATCCTGGGATTTTCCCGGGAGGAATGATATTGACAGGCCTCTTGCAGAACGTGGTTTGAGAAATGCCTATGAAATGGCAAAGCGTATGAACCAAAGAGGCGACAGGCCTGAAATTATTATTTCAAGCCCTGCCAGCAGGGCTTTGCATACAGCAATTATTTTTGCAAGAGAACTCAAGATACCCTTCTCCAGGTTGCAGATAGATGAAAATCTATATATGGGTGGGGTTGAATCTATTCTGGATATAATTTCGGGAGTCGAGAACAATACCGGATCATTCATGATTTTTGGCCATAATCCCGATTTTACAAGCCTTGCCAACTATTTTTTGAAAGATCAGGTTAACAATGTCCCGACTTGTGGGATGGTTAAGCTGGTTTTTAATGCCAATGGCTGGGAAGATATACAAAAATCAAATCTTGTGGATTCTTTGTTTGATTTTCCCAAAAATAAATCACTTTAAAAGCCGGGTTTATGAACTAATATATGATCAGTCAATAGAATGGATGGATTTACTTGATTAATCCATAATCTTAGAAATATGCTTGAGCTATTGAACCCCGGGAGCTAGAACTTTTTTGCAACAACGATAGCCGGACTTTTAATTTCATAATAATGAGAGTATTTAAGAATTGATGAGGTTAGAACTATTATGCGATGGATTAAATTTTTATATAAGCAGGGGTATTAGTTAAGTAGCGGTATGATATTTTATTATAATCTCAATATTGATATGAAGTTTTAAAATGACTAAACAGAGGAAAATAATAAACAGGGAGATAAGTTGGCTGTCATTTAATTACAGGGTATTGCAGGAGGCTGCAGATCCTTCGTTACCACTAATGGAGAGGATAAAGTTCCTTGGTATTTTTTCAAATAACCTGGATGAATTTTTCAAGGTCAGGGTTGCAACGGTAAAGCGGATGATGGACTATGACCGCGATGTAAGCCGCGACATGAGGAAGATGATAGGGGACAAGCCCAAGAACATCCTTAAACAGATACAGAAAATTGTTATCGACCATCAGGCTCAGTTTCAGAAAATATATCAATCCATTATAAAGGAACTGGAGGATGAAAACATATTTATCATAAATGAGCAACAACTGAACCAAAAACAGGCAGATTTTGCGAAGAATTATTTTGAAAATGAGATACGCCCGGTTCTTGCAGTCATTATGCTCCACAATGTTGATATCTTTCCGTATTTAAAAGATAAAGCGATATACCTGGCAACAAAACTTACAGCTTCTGATGAGACTGTTGCCACTGAATATGCCCTGATAGAAGTCCCCGGGAATATTTCCCGTTTTCTTGTACTTCCTCCAGATGGAGATAAAAAGTATCTGATAATTATTGATGATGTTATAAGGTATTGTCTTAAAGACATTTTCTCTATTTTCCGTTTTGACAGGTTCGAGGCCTATACAATTAAAATCACCCGCGATGCTGAACTGGACGTTGATAATGATCTTTCCCAGAGTTTTCTGGAAAAGATATCCAACAGCGTAAGCAGACGTAATAAGGGGCAACCTGTGAGGTTCGTATATGACAGGTCCATACCCGACGATATGTTTGAATATATCAAGAATGAGATGGACCTTGATGATGATGATAACCTTATTCCCGGAAGCAGGTACCATAATTTTAAAGATTTTATGGAGTTTCCTGATTTTAACATGCCACATCTGACCAACCCCCCTCATGTTCCCATGCATCACTGGAGGATAAAGCCAAACAGCAGCATATTTGAAGTTATTGCAGAAAAAGATATCCTGCTTCATTATCCCTACCAGAGGTTTATGCACTTTATCAACTGGTTACGTGAGGCAGCTATTGATCCTAAGGTTGTATCTATTAAGATCACACTGTACCGGGTGGCACGAAACTCTAAAGTGATCAATGCCCTAATAAATGCTGCCAGAAATGGGAAATCAGTTACGGTGATAATTGAGTTACAGGCCAGATTTGATGAAAAAGCAAATATATACTGGTCCAGGAAAATGGAAGAAGTAGGAGTAAGGGTGCTGTTTGGTATAAGGGGATTAAAGGTTCATTGCAAGCTTGTACTTATAAGCCGTAAAGAAGGAAGGGGGGTAAATAACTATGCAGGAATAAGTACAGGGAATTTCCATGAGGGAAACGCCAAAGTTTATTCCGACACTACTTTGCTTACCGCTGATAAAAGGATATCATCCGAGGTAAAAAAGGTATTTATTTTCTTTGATAATACCTTTAAGACTTTTTCCTATAAATCTCTTCTTCTTTCACCCAATTATACACGAAGACGCTTGATGAATCTGATTGATAATGAGATCAGGAATAAAGAGATCGGCCGTGATGCATGGATAATAATTAAAACAAACAGTCTGGTAGACAAGGATATGATTAAAAAGTTATACCAGGCAAGCAATGCGGGGGTGAAAATAAGACTGATAATCAGGGGTATCTGCTCCCTTATTCCGGGTGAACCGGGATTGAGTGAAAACATCGAGGGAATAAGTATAGTGGATACTTTTTTAGAACATTCCAGAATATTTGTGTTTTGCAATAATAACAGGAATTTATACTATATTTCCTCAGCTGATTGGATGACACGGAATCTTGATCATCGTATAGAAGTCACATGCCCGGTTTATGATCCTGATCTTCAGGAGGAATTAAGAACGCAGATTGAAATGCAATGGAATGATAATGTAAAGGCAAGAATATTAAACCGGGAACAGGATAACCAGTACCGTATTGATGATGCCGGTCCTAAATCCAGGTCCCAGTATGAGTTTTATAATTACCTGAAAAATAAGAGTGTTAAACAATAAAATAATAATGATTTGGAACTTTTAAAATTTGCCGCCATAGATATCGGGTCAAATGCCGTCAGATTACTTTTTATGAATGTTATTGAAGAAAATGACGATGTTTTTTTTAAGAAATCAGAGCTTATTCGCATGCCTGTCAGACTGGGAGAGGATGCATTTTATGGTGAAAATATTATAAGGCCTGAAAAAATTGAGAAGTTGATGCATTCCATAGCTGCCTTTAAACATCTGATGATTGTTCAGAATGTTGTCAGCTACAGGGCATGTGCCACTTCTGCAATGAGAGAGGCGGTTAACTCAGTACAAATAGTTCAGTATATCAAAGACCGTACAGGAGTTTCAATTGAGGTAATTGACGGGCAGCAGGAAGCGGAGCTTGTATATTCAAACAGGATTGTGGAGATGATCGATAATGATAAATCCTACCTGTATGTTGATGTTGGAGGAGGGAGTACGGAAATAACACTTTTTGCCAATAAAAAAGTAGTTAACTCCGGATCCTTTAATATAGGCACAATCAGGTTCCTAAACGGTGAGGTAAGCAATAATGAATATCTTAAAATGAAAAAGTTCCTGAAGGAACTGACCGGTAAATATCAGCCTGTCCATCTGATCGGATCAGGTGGTAATATTAATAAGGTTTTTCGCCTGTCAGGGAATAAGGAGGGGGTCCCTTTAACTGTTAAGCAATTAAAGGATATTTCCTCATATATTTCTTCGTTTACGGTTGATGAACGTATCAGGGAACTCGGATTTAACCCGGACCGTGCCGATGTTATTATTCCGGCAACTCAACTTTTTTTGAAGATAATGAAGTGGACCAAAGCCAAAAAGATACTTGTGCCAAAGATAGGGGTGTCTGATGGTATAGTACATCAATTGTATAATATATACCGTGAAGAAAAGGTGAAGACTATTTGACCGGTAGTTACCTCCATAGCAATTTGGGGACCGGTATCGACAATTATTTAATTTGCCGTTTATGAGAATAAATGATAGTTATAACACTTATTATCTTCATTTTACCTAAAATAGCCGGACATCCTTGTAAGGATCTGTTCTCTTATTTTATTGCCCTGTGCCAATGACGATTTCATCTTTTTTGATTAAAATTGTACCCCTTTAATTTTAACATCTTACTTAAAATGAATTATTCTCCGGGTGTTGTTTTTTATACGCTGGGTTGCAAACTTAATTTTGCCGAAACCTCTACAATTGAGCGTCAGTTCGATGCAAAGGGATTCCGCAGGGTTGACCCTGGCAAAAAGGCGGAGGTGGTTGTAATCAATACATGCACTGTTACTTCCGGAGCAGACAAGAAATGCCGGAATATAATAAGTAAGGCAATTCGTAATTATCCCGGTGCCTATGTCGCAGTTGTGGGATGTTACTCTCAGCTTAATGCCGGTAAAATTGCGCAAATACCGGGTGTTGATCTTGTGCTTGGATCTGATGAGAAATTCAGGATCTTTGATTATGCAGGAGACTTCAAAAAAGGTGAAAAAACATCCATCCATTCCCGCGAAATAACCGGCAATGGAATGTTTTCTCCATCATATTCCATGTCGGGGCGAACCCGTTCTTTTCTTAAAATACAGGATGGATGCGATTATTTTTGTTCATATTGTACTATTCCCTTTGCCCGGGGGCGCAGCCGCAGTGCTTCAATGGAAGAGATAATTGATCAGGCCCGCATTATTGACAAAACCGGAGTGAAGGAGGTGGTGCTGACCGGGGTTAATATTGGTGATTTCGGCAGACCGCAAGAGGGAAAGTTCCCGGAGCTTTTAGCAAGGCTGGAGAAGGAAACAGATATAGAAAGATTCAGGATATCGTCAATTGAACCGGATCTTTTATTTGACGGAATAATTGATCTGGTTGCGGGCAGCCAAAAATTTGCTCATCATTTTCATATTCCCCTGCAATCAGGTTGTGACCGTATCCTGAAAAAGATGAACAGGAAATACAGCCGCTCACTATTTACAGAGAAATTGACAAGAATAAGGGAAAAAATACCCTTTGCAGGTATAGGGGCTGATGTCATAACCGGCTTCCCTGGTGAAACAGAACAGGATTTTGAAGAGACTCTTGGATTTATAAAGAATTCGGATATCTCCTACTTACATGTGTTTACTTATTCAGACAGGGAAAATACAAAAGCATCCGGATTTGCTGGTAAAGTTCCACCCGGGGTTAAGGATCAACGAAGCAAAATTCTTCATGATATTTCTGACCTCAAGCGAAAAAGATTTATGGATTTATGTAGCGGACAGGTTCACAGGGTTTTATTTGAAACCATAAATAAAAAAGGGAGAATGTCCGGATTTACCGGAAATTATATAAGAGTCGAGACTGCCGCAGATGAAAAATTTCTTAACCGATTGGTTGATGTCAAATTGCTTGAAGCAGGAGAGGATAATATAATGAAAGGAATAATTATAAATTAAAAGTAAAAAAGATACCATGGATATTGAAGGAATTTGCCGTGAAGTTATTGGTATTGCAAGAAATGCCGGAGAGTTCATACGTACTGAGAGAATGTCATTTGACAAAAAGAGTGTGGAATCTAAAGGAATACATGATTATGTATCTTATGTGGACAAGAAAGCAGAGGATTTGATTGTTGACAGACTTGGCAATCTATTTCCCGAAGCCGGTTTTATTGCCGAGGAGGGAAGTGGTGAGAAGAACAGGGAAGGATGGAACTGGATCATAGATCCACTGGATGGGACTACCAATTTTATTCATGGCTTGCCCCCTTATTCAGTCAGTATCGCACTTGTTAATAACAGAAAGGCAGTTACCGGAGTTGTTTATGAAATTAATCTTGACGAATGTTTTTATTCATGGGAAGGTGCACCTGCCTATATGAATGGACAGGAAATAAAGGTTTCTGATGCTCAGTTAGTTAAAGAGTCTCTTATTGCCACAGGGTTTCCATATACTGATTTCAGCCATATGAAGCCATTTCTTGGGTCTTTCCGGCATTTTATGGAGAATTCACATGGCTTGCGGCGACTTGGTTCTGCAGCGGTCGATCTGGCCTATGTTGCATGCGGACGTTTTGATGCTTTTTATGAATACGGACTTAGTCCCTGGGATGTTGCCGCAGGTACTTTTATTGTAAGTCAGGCCGGTGGCAAAATATGCGATTTTTCTGGAGGTGATGATTATTTGTTCGGAGGAGAACTTATTGCCTCAAACAGCATGGTTTATGAAGAGTTTAAAGCAGATGTACAGCGGTTTATGAAAGCGGACTAATATTTAATACATGCCTGTTTTTCTGCCATCTAGGGATGATCTATTTTATTTTCCGGTTTACTGGGCTTTTCGTATTGCCGGACTTTTGCCTTTGAGGATATTGTATTTTATTTCCGACGGTATCTTTTTCCTGGCTTTTTATATTCTCAGATACAGGAAAATGATTGTCATGGAAAATCTGAGGAACTCATTTCCAGATAAAAGTGCTTCTGAAATTCATGATATAGCAAAATCCTTTTACAGCCATTTATCTGATCTGATCGTTGAATCAATTTACCAGACCGGGATGGGTGAGAATGAGATCAGACGAAGGGTAAGGTACAATAATGTAGGTATTATTGAAAAATATTACAAGGAGGGAAAGCATGTTGCCGCCGTACTCGGCCATTACGGAAACTGGGAATGGATGTGCGGATTTCCTCTTGTGGCTGATCATGAGTCTATTATCATATACCGGCATCTTAAAAGCAAAACTTTTAACAGGCTGATGTTCAATTTGCGTTCCCGGTTTGGCGGTAAGCCTGTTCCAATGAAAATGGCCATCAGGAAAATTTTTGAACTGGATAAAAAGGGTGTGCCGACGATCACCGCATTTATGGCCGACCAGGCACCCCCAAAGGAAAAGGCTCTTTACTGGACAGGTTTCTTGAACCAGGATACGCCGGTATATCTTGGTGTTGAGCAAATTGCAAGAAAGATGGATATGGCTGTGGTGTATTTCAAAATGAAAAAGATCCGGCGTGGTTATTATGAATTTGATTTGATACCGCTTTTTGATAATTCCAAAGATACAAGTGTTTATGAAATAACCGCGGCACATGTTTCTATGCTTGAGAAGCAGATCATTCAGGAACCCGGATACTGGCTATGGTCACACCGGAGATGGAAAATAAAACGGTAACCGGAGATAAAAGACATGACTTTTATTTATTTTTTCACTGTGCAAAAATTATTTGGGATCTGGTTTTTTATTTTTTGACTGGTTAATGGGAGTCCGGGAAATGTAATGCTTAATTTTAAATTAAATTTTTATTATGATTAGTGCGCGGACTGTTGCTCATTTTACAGGATTTTATATTTTTTACGGCCTGACCAGGCCTTTGTTGTGGCTGCCATTGCGGGTGCTCTACTTATTATCGGATTTTCTGTTTTTTCTTGCATATTATTATCCGGGGTACAGGAAGGAAGTGGTGTTTAATAATTTGCGAAATGCTTTCCCTGAAAAAGATGATACTGACATAAAAAAAATAGCAAAAGGCTATTACCGTCATTTGTGTGATTCTTTCATAGAATCTTTTGCTACTTTTAATTTAAGTAAAAAAGAGCTTGATGAAAGATTTGTCTGGAAAAACCTGGATTTACTGGAACGGTATTATGAAAAGGGCAGGAGCGTGGTTGCCGTTTTTGGACATTATGGTAACTGGGAATGGCTTTCATCACTGCCTTCAAATACAAGATACAAAGTACTGGCATTATATAAACCGTTGAATAATGTCTACTTTGACCGCTTCATGAAAAAGCTGCGCCAGAAATTCGGGTTACATGCTGTTCCGGTAATAAGAAGTTACCAGGTGATCCTTGAATATCATAATAAAAAAATTCCTACGGTCACTTTCTTTCTTGGTGATCAGAGTCCAATAAAAGAAAATATCCGCTACTGGACAAAATTTCTTAACCAGGATGCCCCCGTTATGCTGGGAACCGAACAGATTGCCAAAAGACTTGATCAGGTTGTGGTGTTTTTAGCTATAAATAAAATAAAAAGAGGATATTATGAAGTTGAAATTATTCCTGTGACTGAAAATGCCACAGAGACAAAAGATTATGAGATAACCGAAATGCATACCAGACTTCTTGAGGATCAGATACGTAGAAAGCCTGAATACTGGCTCTGGTCTCACAGGCGATGGAAACATAAAAAGCCGGAGGTTCAGAAATGACAAAGATTGCTGTTGTGATACTGAACTGGAACGGAAGAAAATTTCTGGAGAGATTTCTGCCCGATGTCATAAAAAATTCCAGTGGAGACGGTATAGAAGTTTGGGTTGCCGATAATTGTTCCACAGATAATTCCCGGGAATTATTAAAAGACAGATTTCCAGATGTAAAGCTGGTTGAATTTGACCGGAATTATGGTTTTGCAGGTGGTTACAACCGGGCATTTTCAGTGATAAAGGCAGAATATTACATACTTTTGAATTCTGATGTTGAAGTTACTCCGGAATGGATGGCTCCTATGTTGAAACTAATGGAGAGCGACAGGAATGTTGCTGCTTGTATGCCCAAGATAAAAGATTTGAACCGGAGAGAATATTTTGAGCATGCTGGTGCCGCCGGTGGATTCATTGATTTTCTGGGTTATCCTTTCTGCCGGGGGCGGATTTTTGAGGTCATTGAAAGAGATTCCGGCCAATATGATGACGAAAGGGAAATATTCTGGGCCACCGGAGCATGCATGATGATAAGGGCGGCGGATTGGCATCGGGCCAAAGGTTTTGATGAGAGGTTTTTTGCTCACATGGAAGAGATCGATCTTTGCTGGAGGCTTAAAAATGACCAAAAGAGAATCCGGGTAGTGCCGTCATCGGTTGTTTATCATCTTGGCGGGGGGACCCTGCCCGTGAGTAATCCAAAAAAAACCTGGTTTAATTACCGGAACAGTCTGCTTATGTTACTCAATAATCTCCCTCCGGGCCAATTACATCTTTTACTGGTCCGTATGTTACTTGATTGGCTTTCGGTATTCCGGTTTATTATGTCATTTTCATTTTCCAATGCATTTGCCGTAATTAAATCTCATATCTCATTCTTTATGCTTTTGCCGGAATATTACCGTAAAAGAAGAATATTGCTTCGTCAGAACAGGAAAGTAATTATGCACAGGGAGATATTTAAAAAAAGTATTGTCGTAAGATTTTTTATTCTGGGAGAAAGAAATTTTTCGATGCTGGAATAATGTTAATGATATTTTTTCAATACTTGAATAATGTTAATGATAATTTTTTATATATTGTGATGTCAAAATATTTACATGAATGTGGCATCAATTTATCAGTATATACTAAAAGCCATAAAGCGCGGCGTCTCATTTTGTTATTCATAATATTTTATTTCCGGTCTTAACCAAGCATTACCTTTGAATAAGTCTAGCCTGAATACAGGAATAATCAATAATCTAAATTTTGTATGTTATGCTTTCAAAATTAAACCGCAGGGATTTTGTGAAAAAAGCTGCAACATCAGCAATTGGTGTTAGTGTTCTTGGAACTTATGGTATTGCAAATTCATCCGGTTATTCTGCGAATGACAGGATTGTAGTTGCAGTAATAGGGACAAATTCACGGGGCTCGGCGCTGGCCAGGGCTTATGGCAGGATACCGGGAATTGAGGTAGCCTATATCTGTGATGTTGATGATGCCGCAATTGCAAAAGGCATTAAAGCAGTGAAAGATTCGGGCCAGCAGAAAGAGCCTGCCGGGATTAAGGATTTCAGAACCATTCTGGATGACAAATCGATTGATGCCGTGGTGATTGCAATGCCCGATCACTGGCATGCACCTGCTGCCATAATGGCGATGCAGGCCGGTAAACATGTATATGTGGAAAAACCAGGCAGTCATAATCCCCGTGAAGGGGAACTTGTTGCGGAAGCTGCAGAGGTATATGGGAAAGTTGTGCAAATGGGTAACCAGCGAAGATCCTGGCCAATTGTAAGAGAAGCCTTCAGTGAGCTTAAGTCCGGAATAATCGGAGACCCTCATTTTGCCAGAACCTGGTATGGAGCTAACCGGCAGCCTATAGGCTTTGGCAAAATATCAGATGTTCCGGCCGGGTTTGATTATGAGCTTTGGCAGGGACCGGCACCCAGGCGTCCCTTCAGGGATAACCTGATCCATTATAACTGGCATTGGTTCTGGCATTGGGGAACAGGTGAACTGTTAAATAACGGAACTCATTTTATTGACCTTGCCAGATTAGGGTTAGGAGTGGAGTATCCAAACAAGGTAAGTTCTCACGGGGGCAGATATGCTTACAAGGATGACTGGGAAACACCTGACACACAGATCACCGTTTTTGACTTTCCGGAGAACAAGACTATTTCATGGGAGGGAAGGAGTTGTAATGCAAGACCAATAGAAGGTCTTGGTGCCGCTGTTTCTTTTCATAGTGAACAGGGTACTATGGTACTGAGCAACAACTCTTATACATTTTTTGATAACAGCAACAAGGAAATCAAAAGAGTTACCAATGACGAAGTTTCAATTGATCTGGCTGGTGGTGGATTTGATATGGATTCAGGTCATATACAGGATTTTGCCGAAGCCATCCGGACCGGGAAGCAGCCGAGATCGGTCTATCATGATTCAAACATAAGCGTTCTGGCATGCCATCTTGGAAATATAGCTCACAGGGTTGGCAGATCAATAAATTGCAATCCTGATGATGGTAAAATAATTAATGATCCCGAGGCAATGAGATTATGGGGCAGGGATTATGAATCCGGATGGAAACCAAAGGTATAATTCATTCCTGTCTTAACTGTTACAATATCTTTTTCTAATCAGCTAATAAGGATCAACTCCCCAATGATCTTTTATTCAGAGATATACCATAAAAAGTAACTTAGCAATGATCTTTTATTCAAAGATATACTATAATAAGTAACTCAGCAATGATCTTTTATTCAAAGATAAATCATTAAAATGACTGTAATATGGGTTCAAAATTCAATCGCAGGGACTTTCTGAGAAAGACCGCTGCAACCGGACTGACAATTGGACTGGGAACCAGGGCCTTTCCTCTCATTAAAAACAGCTTTGATGAAAATGATGTCAAAGTTGGTGTGATTGGACTGGATACATCTCATTCTGTTGCGTTTACCAAAATGATCAATGATCCGGATAATGAGGCGATGAGGGGGTATAGTGTTGTTGCCGCCTATCCGTATGGTAGCAGGACAATAGAATCAAGCTACAGCAGGATTCCCGGATATATTGAAGATATGAAAAATATCGGAGTGGAGATAGTTGATTCTATAGACTATCTCCTGGATCGGGTTGATGTGGTTCTTCTGGAGACTAATGATGGTAATCTTCATCTTGAGCAGGCTCTGAAGGTTTTCAAGGCTGGCAAGCCGGTGTTTATTGACAAGCCGGTGGCAGGGTCGCTTAAAGATGCAATAGCCATCTATAAAGCTGCCGGAGAGCATGATGTGCCTGTGTTCTCTTCATCTTCACTACGCTGGGCAAAAAATAATCATAAACTAAGAAATGGTGAGCTAATTGGTAGTATTACAGGAGCAGATACATACAGCCCTGCCTCAATTGAGCCTTCCCACCCTGATCTGTTCTGGTATGGGGTGCATGGGGTAGAGAACCTGTTTACGGTAATGGGTACAGGATGTAAAGAGGTCGTGAGAATCCATCAGTCAGGTACCGACATAGTTACCGGTACGTGGGAAGACGGACGGATAGGAACTTTCAGGGGATTAAGAGCTGGCAAGACAGGTTATGGTGGAACTGCTTTTGGGGAGAATGGTATTCGGGAAATAGGTCCATATGAAGGATACCGGCCATTGGTGGAAGAGATAATCAAATTTTTCAAAACCTCTGTTCCTCCGGTAAGTAAAGAGGAAACTATTGAAATCTTCGCCTTTATGGAGGCCGCTGATGAAAGCAAACGCAGAGGAGGCCAGGCCGTAATGATTGAAGAGGTGTTAAAAAGTGCAGGGGAGGGCATAGGATAATTATGCAGCTCAATAATCTTGATTTTATAGTTATCCTGCTCTTTTTTTTAGCGATGGTTCTTATCGGACTTTGGGCATGGGTGAAGAATAGGACTCTCGAGGATTACTTTGTTGCCGGAGGTAACCTGCCCTGGTGGTTGTCGGGCATTTCTCATCATGTTTCCGGTTACAGCGGTGCCGTATTTGTGGCTTATGCGGGACTGGCATATACACACGGTTTTTCACTTTACATATGGTGGGCATTTACCATTGGTATTGCAATAATAGCCACTGCAAAAGTGTTCCCGGTACTTTGGGTCCGGCTCAGGAAAAGGTATCAGATACAATCGCCTCTTGAATACCTTGTTAATCGTTACAATCTTGTTACACAACAAATAATGGCGTGGAGTGGTGTTATTCTCAAGCTTTTTGATGTAGCTGCAAAATGGGCAGCTATTGCCATTTTACTTAATGTTTTCACAGAAATACCACTTGTTGCGGGTATTTTAATAGCTGGCGGGGTTTCTCTTATATATGTCACCTTCGGCGGACTATGGGCTGTGATACTTACCGATTTTGCCCAGTTTATTGTTCAGCTTATCGCGGGTATAGTTATGTTTGTTGCCGTGTTGTCCCAGCTTGGTGGTGTAGATTCATTGTTTACATTCTGGGACAAGCTTCCGGAAGGACATTCACAGGCTTTTAATGATCCGTATACCGTTGGGTTTGCCCTTGCTTTCCTGTTTATTAACTTTCTCAGTTATAATGGCGGGACCTGGAATCTTGCAACAAGGTATATATCTTCTCCCGATGAACGGCAATCGGCAAAAGCAGCCTATCTTTCCGGGGCCTTATACCTGGTATGGCCGTTAATACTTTTCATGCCCATGTGGGCTGCACCGATATTATTGCCCAACCTGGCCGATCCTTCGCAATCATACGGACTTCTGACACTGGAGCTTCTGCCAATAGGACTTATCGGTCTGGTTCTGGCTTCGTTGTTTGCAAATACTATGTCCATGACCTCATCTGATATTAATACGATATCTGCAGTGATAACACGTGATATTCTGCCGATGTTGTCAGCTAAATTAAAAAAATCCGGCATTTCATTACGGATAGCCCGGACAACCACTTTCACCTTTACATTACTGACAATTATCCTGGCATCACAATATGAGCATTTTGGTGGTGTTCTGGGATTGATTGTTTCGTGGTTCGGGGCGCTTGTTGGTCCTGTGGCTGTGCCAATGCTGTTTGGACTACTCCCGTTCTTTGCAAGATGTGGATCGTCAGCCGCAATAACCTCAATTGCTCTTGGATTCTTTACATTTGTCCTCACCAAGATAATAACAGTTGAAAGCCTGGCACTTTCTGTTGCACTACCGGTAATGGTGTCTACCATAACATTTTTAATAATGGGACTTTTAAATCGCAATAAACCTGTTCCTGAAAGAGTTTTGCTTTTATTGGATTCAATTAAGAATGAAGAGTAACTGGTTACTGATGGGGAAATATAAAAACAATGTTACAGAATTCTTGGCGAGAGATTGTATAAGCGGAGAGATCGTTAAATGCAAAGTAAATGTTACTTCAGCTTCGTTGAAGAAAACACTTGCCGGTGATGAAAGTAATTTGCCTTTTGTTGGTCGGGGACTCGTTGATTTGCAGATTAATGGAGTAAACGGGATTGATTTTAATGACACCTCCCTTAACGGGGAAGGTTTGCTTTCTGCAGCCAGATTTTTGTTAAATAAAGGGATTACCACTTTTTTTCCCACTGTGATTACTAATTCTTCTGCAAATATTCAGAAGATATTGTCGGCTATTGACAAGGCATGTTCAGAATACCCTATAGT
This sequence comes from uncultured Bacteroidales bacterium, assembly GCA_964520585.1. Taxonomy (GTDB): domain Bacteria; phylum Bacteroidota; class Bacteroidia; order Bacteroidales; family PUMT01; genus PXAP01. The sequence goes on along the minus strand of CAZFOO010000015.1, from coordinate 36,281 downwards.
GGACATGTGTATAGGTGGGATTCATCTTGAGGGGCCTTTTATATCTGATAAAGATGGCTTCAGGGGAGCTCATAATAAAAAATATGTGAAGGCGCCTGACTGGGATCTTTTTTGTACCTTTCAAAAAGTATCGGGTAACAGAATAAAGATTATCAGTCTTTCCCCGGAATGGGATAATGCGGCGGATTTTATCAGAAATTGCAGGAAAGCCGGCGTGATTGCAGGCATTGCCCATTCCTGTGCAGATGGCGGCCAGATCATTTCAGCTGCTAATGCCGGGGCCAGCCTTTCAACTCATCTTGGTAATTCAGTTCCGCTTATGTTACCAAGACATCCCAATATTATCTGGGATCAGCTGGCAGAGGAAAGACTTTATGCAAGCATAGTTGCCGATGGATATCATCTTCCTGATTCTTTCATCAGGGTAGTCCTGAAAGTAAAAGGAGATAAAACCATTCTGGTAAGTGATGCAACTCATTTTACCGGGATGGAGCCGGGAATATATGAAACTTTTATCGGCAAGGAAGTTGTTCTGGATGAAGGCGGGCGCTTAAGCATGAAAGGACAGAAGGGATTACTTGCAGGGGCGGCAAAAACCCTGCTTGACAATGTCCAGCATATGGTAAGCAATAAACTTGCAGATGTGTCAGAAGCCTGGCAAATGGCTTCTTCTGCACCAGCCGGACTGCTACATGTTAAATCCTGTGACCCGGAAGAGGAGAGTAATAAGGATATGGTTTTTTTTGATGTGAAAGACGGCAAAATTGTTATTCGTGAGGTTTTTAAGGATGGGGTTCCAATTTCCGGGTTGACTTTTTAATATAACATACCGC
>CAZFOO010000015.1:0-35348 GCA_964520585.1 uncultured Bacteroidales bacterium | reverse complement strand
ATACCGCCAGCGTCCACTCAAATCTGTTTAATCCAGTCTGTATTGTCTGCTTTTACCCGGCTATAAGACATTAGAAAAAGTGATGGTCTGAAATGAGAAACTCACAAATAGCAACATTAATGAAATAAATTTACATACAAGTGATTTATTTTCAATTTATTATAAAATAGATTTTTGCTGATCAGAATGTCAGGGTGAACGTTGTTCCTACATCCGGCTCGGAGCTTGCTGTAATAGTCCCTCCATGAAGCCGCATGATCTGGCGACTCAGACTCAATCCTATACCTGATCCTTTAGGCTTGGTGGTAAAGAAAGGAATGAAAATTTTATCCAGAACATCCTTTAGTATGCCTTGTCCATTATCTTTGAGCTGGATTGAAAGCCGTCCTCTTTTATTTATGAAAGCTTTGATGGATATTTCCGGATTGGGACGGTTGCTGAGGGCCTGTATGGCATTTTTTACCATGTTGATCATTACCTGCTCCAGCAACTGCTCATCTGCTGAGACCTCTATGTCTGGAGGCGTAACCGATGTAACCAGGTTTATTTTGTTTTGCCGCAGTTCTTCTTCCATGAGAAGCTGTACATTGTTGATAAGATCCTTAACCGGGAATATTTTGAAATTTGGCTTGGGTATGCGGGTCAGGTTACGGTAGGTATTAACAAAATGAAGCAGGCCGGTGCTTCTTTTGTTTATTGTCTGAAGAGCCTGTTGTATTTCCATCACCGACTCCATATCCAAAGGCTTGTCAGTTTCTCCTTTTGCGATCCCTTTTAGCATCATGTCCAGTGTTGATGAGAGAGAAGCAATAGGAGTGATGGAATTCATGATCTCATGCGTAAGTACCCTTATCAGTTTCTGCCATGCTTCCGTTTCCTGTTCCTCAAGAACATTCTGAATATTTTTTATGGTGGCAAGAATAATCTCCTTATCGTGAATTTTCAGTTCGGTAGCAAAAATTGCAAGTTGCAACAAATCATCCTGTTCCTGGATCCTGACAAGTTTGTTCTCCCCCGGTTTAATATCTGTAAGGGTAATTAATAATTCTTCACTAAGTGTTCTCAGGAACTGTATGTTGCGTAAACTGTTGACCTGAAATAATTTTTTTGCCGCCTTATTTACCATTTCGACAGTTCCGTCACGCTGATAGGCAAGGATACTTATATCAATATTCTGAACTATGCTTTGAAGATATTGAAAATGCTCTTCCTTTTCCGACCTGACTTTTTGAAAGTCACTTATTACGTCATTGAAGGCTTTGTTAAGATCATCAAAAGAGGCTCCGAGACCCCTGGTTTGAAACCCGAGTGTAAATTCTGAAAATCTTATTGATTCAAGAAAGGTAGTAAGGTCACGGTTAACTTTGTCGACATATTTAAACAGCAGTATTATCTGGATAATTATTAATAAACCCAGTAGTAACGGGGTAATATGATAACTGTATTGCAGGACAGTGTAAACAAAAATAAAAATACTGACTGTCAACAGCAATATCCTGATAAGACTGACTATTCTGAAATTCTTATAAACCATATTTTTCCATTCTGCGGTACAGTGAAGTCCTTGTCAGACCAAGTTCAGCAGCTGCCTGGGAAATGTTTCCCTTATATTGTTTCATGACCTTCAATATCACGCTTTTTTCAATTTCATCAAGATTGTATGTCTGAAGTTCCAGTTCATCTTGTTTTTTTTGATGGGATGAAAGTATAAAGTCATCCGCAACCAGCTTATTGGAATCGCTCATTATCAATGCACGCTCAATAGCGTGCTGTAATTCCCTAACATTTCCGGGCCAATGATATTGATTAAGCTTATTCAGGGCCTCATTGCTTATTTTGCTTACGTTTTTTTTATATTTCTTGTTGTATATTCTCAAAAAATGTTCGGTCAGGACAGGAATGTCTCCTGTGCGTTCTCTTAATGGCGGAAGCTGAATTTCTACGGTGTTTATCCTGTAAAGGAGGTCCTGCCTGAATGTTTCATCTGCTACCATCTGATGAATATTATTGTTAGTCGCACATATCAGTCTGATATCTATTGGTACAGGCTTGGTTGACCCGACCTTGATAACCTCTTTTCTTTCTATTACCGTTAGCAGCTTTGCCTGCATGGGTAGTGAAAGATTACCAATCTCATCTAAAAAAAGTGTTCCGCCGGATGCTATTTCAAAACGTCCTGATTTATCCTTGACGGCATCAGTAAAAGCACCTTTAACATGTCCGAAAAGTTCACTTTCGAATAATGTTTCACTAATACTTCCCAGGTCCACACTTATAAAGACTTCATCCTTGCGGGGGGAATTCCTGTAAAGGGCCCTGGCAACAAGTTCCTTGCCGGTTCCGTTTTCTCCCAGTATAAGTACATTGGCATCGGTTTTAGCAACTTTATGAATTGCTTTAAAAACTTCCTGCATTTCAGGAGAAATACCAATAAAATCCTGAAAAGGCTGGTCGAGCACTTTACTTATCTCTTTTTGCTTGATTTTTAATCCGCTGGCCTCTGCACGGGAGCGTTTTAGCTGAACAGAAGCAGATACTGTTGCAATGAGCTTTTCATTTTGCCATGGTTTAAGTACAAAATCAGTGGCCCCGGCCTTTATAGCTTTTACTGCTTTTTCTGCATCTCCATACGCCGTTATAAAAACTACCACCGCATCAGGATCTATTTCAAGTATTCTCTGGAGCCAGTCAAATCCTTCCTGTCCGCTGATGGCATCTTTGGTAAAGTTCATATCGAGGAGAACGACATCAAAATCTTCGTTTCTCATCAGCTCCGGTATTTCTGATGGATCTTCGGTGGTCCTGATGAGTTCGACATGCTGTTTCAGTAGCAGTTTAAGTGCAAACAAAATATCTTCATTGTCGTCAACGGCAAGTATTTTTCCGGTTTTGTTCTCCATAATTCTACACTGGGTTTTATTGATAATCTGTAGGTTCTTGCGCAAAAAAAAGATAAAGCTCCCCGAAAGAGGTTTAACCTACGCAAATGTACATGAATTTTTTTTATCCGAATTTTTCATCAGACGAAATCAGCAAAAAGTAAAGCTGGCTACATGGAAAGTCGACGCAGTCAGATTACACACATACAGATGAATCCAATATGTTAATTTCTTACAAATAGATGGATATATGAAAAGATCAATCTATACAGCCCTAAAATTAACATTATGATTTATATTTTAAAAATTGGCGGCAGCTCTATAAGTTAATAACTGTCTTTTTCCTTGTGAAAATTGTCCGATGCTGCAACAAAGAGATGATAACATTTTATTGCATTAAGTCTATACCGTCATGAACCTTTTACCTGCCTGGAAAAGTTGTTCGATATCGTACTGTCCGTGTTTCATTTTCGAACACTTTTTTTAATGCGTGTTTCTGGTTTGATGAGGTAAGTGGACAGATAATCAGCGTTATAAGGTTTTTGGCATAATTAGTGGGAGTGTTAGTGGTAAACAATCAAAAGTTATCAAAAATGAGCATGGATCGCAAAATAGAGAATAAAGGTAAAAAGTGGAGGCAAATAGCATGGATAACTGCGGCTGCAATAGTTGTTATTGTTGTTTTTTATCAGATTATTTTCGGGGACAAGAGTTCACGGCTTAATGTAGAAACGGATAAAATAACCGTAGAACAAATCAGAGAAGATTCATTTTTGGATTATATTGCTGTAATTGGAACAGTGGAGCCTATCCAGACAATATATCTTGATGCAACTGAAGGAGGGCGTGTAGAAGAGATATACCGCAGAGAGGGTGGCATGGTTGAGGTTGGCGAACCACTTGCAAGGCTTTCAAATACAAATCTTCTTCTTGATATTTCTAATGCAGAAACCAGTTATGCCAGAACCGTCAATGATATGCGCATGTTCCGGGTGCAACTCGAACAGCAGAATCTGAGCAGCAGAAGCCAGTTACTTGATATTAACCTTGCTATGCGTCAACATGAGCGGCTTTACAGAAATAATAAAATTCTGATGGAGCAGGAGCATATATCAAAAGAAGAATATGAAATTTCCAAAGAGCAATATGAGGTAACCACTGAAAAGCTTGATCTGTACCGGGAGACATATAAACAGGATTCGTTATACCGTATCCTTCAGCTTGAGGCGATGGAAAATTCACTTAACAATATGGAAGAAAACATGAAGCTTGTATATCAGCGCCTTGATGCCATGGAGCTCAAGGCTCCTGTTTATGGAGAGCTGGCCACGCTTGATCTGGAGATAGGACAGATGATAAACCGCGGAGAACGCCTCGGCCGCATTAACATACTTGATTCCTATAAATTAAGGGTTGAAATTGACGAGCATTATATTTCGCGGATAACTCAGGGACTGAAGGGCAGTTTTGAATTTGCCGGAGATAATTATGATCTGGTTATTACCAGGATGTATCCGGAGGTTCATGCGGGTCGCTTTGCGGTTGATATGGAATTCTCTAATGGTGTGCCTGATCAGCTGCGTATAGGCCAGACATTCCGAATCAGGCTTGAACTTGGAGAATCTAGAGATGCCCTGCTTATTCCCAGGGGAGGCTTCTATCAGAGCACAGGCGGACAGTGGGTATTTGTTGTAGATCCTTCTGGTTCTTCTGCGGTAAGAAGAGACATAAGGATTGGACGTCAGAATCCAAGATTTTATGAAGTTCTCGAAGGTTTGGAGCCGGGTGAGAGGGTGATCGTGTCAAGCTATGATAATTTTGGAGATGTTGACAGACTGGTATTAAAATAATAGCGAAATCAAAATTAAGTACAATAACATCTTTGCTAAAAAAAACGACAAATCATGATAAAAACAAATGAATTGGTAAAGGTCTTCCGGACTGATGAGGTGGAAACTACTGCTTTGAACAGGGTTAACCTTGAGATTGGGAACGGTGAATTCGTAGCTGTAATGGGACCGTCAGGGTGTGGTAAATCTACTCTGCTCAATATAGTCGGGTTACTTGATAACCCAACATCAGGGGAGTTCTGGTTTAACGATATCGAAGTTTCAAAATTCTCAGAACGCCAGAGAACTAACCTGCGCAAGGCAAACATTGGATTTGTATTTCAGAGCTTCAATCTGATAGATGAATTAACTGTTTTTGAAAATGTTGAATTGCCTCTGCTTTATCTTAACGTTCCTTCTTCGGTGCGCAAGGAAAAGGTTAACAGTGTGCTTGACAAGATGAAAATTGGACACCGGGCAAAGCATTTCCCCCAACAGTTATCAGGTGGTCAACAGCAGCGTGTAGCTATTGCCAGGGCTGTAGTTACCAGACCCAAGCTTATACTTGCCGATGAACCAACCGGTAACCTGGATTCTGCTAATGGGGAGGAGGTAATGAATCTTCTTGGCGAGTTGAACTCTGAAGGTACCACTATTGTAATGGTTACTCACTCACCATCAGACGCTGAAAAGGCGCACAGAATAGTTCAGCTGTTTGACGGACATATAGTAACCGAAAACGTCAGGAAGCTTTTGTAATGAAGATGGATGGCTTTCACCATAAAAAGAGAAATATGAAACCACATGATACTAAAGTCTCACAAAATACAATAAATAAAACAGGAGGATTGACCTGCGATCGATCTCACATGCAGTTATTTGATAGAAGAAGACTGATGTGACATTCATGGGATTGAAAAACCGAATATGAATTACCTGTTACAAATAATTCTTTGATTATTAATTTGATTTGTACAAATGAAAAGGTTTACGGGAATATTGTTGATTTTTCTGGTTATCACTTTGGCGGGTAATGCTCAGGAGTTATGGACACTGGATGATTGCATTGAGCATGCAATGGAGAACAATATTCAACTTAAAAGGCAGGAATTGCTGTCGGAAAATGCACATAACAATTTCAAAAGTTCACTGATAAGCGTTCTGCCCAGCTTAACGGCTTTTTCCAATCATGATCTTAATTCGGGCCGGGCTCTGAATTATGATACCTACCAGTGGGAAAACCGGGAGTTCGAACAGGGTAACCTTGGTATAGAAAGTCGCGTCAATCTTTTCAGTGGCTTCCAGAATTATAACAATATCAAGCAGCACAGATTCATGCTTATGTCCAGACTTGAAGAGAATGAACGTACCATGAATGATATTTCCCTTAATATTTCCGCGGCTTATTTCGAGATATTGCTGGATATGGAACTTGTCGATATCGCCGAAAAGCAACTTGAAATATCTAACCTTGAAATGGAGGCAGCCAGAAGTAATTTCAGAGTTGGTAATATCTCCAGGGGCCAGGTACTGGAAATTGAATCACAGGCCGCTGCCGATGAATACCAGCTTACCCTCGCCAGAAACAATCTTAGCCAGTCCTACCTGAACCTGTTTCAGATACTTCAGCTTGAGCCTGGTGATGATTTTCAGATAAAAAGGCCTGAGACTATTGAAATTAATGAATCGGCTATTGTGAATTCTGTAGATAATATATATGATGAAGCACAAACTATACTTCCGCAGGTAAGGGGTGCAGAGTATTTTCTTAAAAGCAGGGAGAGCGAGCTTGCAATGACGCAAGGGCTGCAAAGTCCGAGACTTTCACTTAGGGGCCTGTTTTATTCACGTTATTCTGAACTTGCTGTTGATCCCTTAAATGGAGGAGATTATTCATATTCACAGCAGATAAAAGATAATCAGTACCGGCAACTGGGAATCAGTCTAGTAATTCCGATACTGGATGGATGGAATGTTCGCAACAGAATAAACAATGCAAAAATCTCTGTTATGGATGCAAGTTATCAGCTTGATGAAACAAGGCAGAATCTTTTCTCGGAAATACACCAGATGCACAACAACGCCAGGAATGCCTATAACCGTTACAATTCTGCCAGCAAAGCTGTTATGCATGCCAGGGAAACTTCTGAATATGCCCGTGAGCAGTTCCGTATGGGGATGATAAATTTTGTTGACTACCAGCATGCCCAGACAAGTCTTTTCAGGGCACAGTCAAACATGGCTCAGGCTAAATATGAATTTTACCTTCGTTCAATGATTCTTGATTTCTATATCGGCGAACCACTGGGACTCCAATAGAAACTACTGTTCATGTTTTTAGGTTAACATGGAAAGGTTGCCGGCCGGGTGAGAGCCCGGCCGGTTTTTATTTATTTTTTCTCCAGGGAAAACACTTCTTTGCCACCACTGAATGTACTTTGTATTTTTAGATGAGGAACCATATTCATATCCATTTGCATAAGATCTTCATCCGTTACGATAAAGTCCGCGAATTTGCCCGGTTCAATGCTGCCTTTTTCATTTTCTTCAAAGTTTGCTTTAGCAGCCCAAATGGTCATGGCCCTTAATGCCTGTTCTCTGGTAAGGGAATTTTCCATTTGAAAACCATTAGAAGGGTATCCTTCAAGATCTTTACGGGCAACAGCCGCATAATATCCGTAAAGCGGATTAATATGTTCAACTGGAAAATCACTTCCATTTGGCAGCCAGCCTGTTTGCTCCAAAAGTTCCCTGAATGCATAAGCCCCTTTTAGCCGGTGTGGACCAATACGGTGGACAGCCCATTTCATGTCAGAGGTTGCATGTGTTGTTTGCACGGAAGGAATGATTGAATATTTACTGAAAAGATCAAAATCATCCTTGTGCACAATTTGGGCATGTTCTATTCTCCAGCGCCTGTCATTTTTGTCTTTGAGAATATCACCATATATGTCAAGCATTAACCTTACTGCCGAATCACCAATACAATGAGTGTTTACCTGGTATCCGTGTTCATAAGCCTTTTTTGATATGCTGGTCAGGTAATCCGGTGTTTCCAGCAGTAAACCGTAGTTTCCCGGATCATCACTGTACTCTTCTATCATCCTGGCTCCCCTTGAACCGAGGGCTCCGTCGGCAAATAATTTAACTGATCTTACATTCATGTAATCTGTTTTGTAAATACCCCTGTACATATAGGTTTCAAAGTTTTCGCTGGTTGGATTTAACATTGCGTAAATGCGCATTTTCAAATCACCCGATTTTTGAAGGGAATCCATTATCGATATCGTCTCCCTGTCAAGTCCGGCATCACCCACAGAGGTAAGACCCACACCAAAGCAATTTTTTTGTGCATTCATCAGTGCTGAGACCTTTTCTTTGTAATCCGGTACAGGAACTTGTTGCCTGACCTTCTCAATGGCGTTATCTATGAGTATCCCTGTGAGTTCACCTTTCTCTTTGAGGAATTCTCCTCCTTCAACATTTGTTTCGGTATCAATGCCGGCCCTTCTTAATGCTTCTGAATTGGCGATAGCCGCATGACCGTCTATCCTCGTTAACAATACCGGTGTATCCGGGAAAACTTCATCCAGTTGTCTTTTGTGCGGAAATTCCTTAACAGGCCATCTGTTCTGGTCCCATCCCCTCCCGACGACCCATTCTGACTGGAATTCCATGTTGTGAGTTTTGATGATCTCTATGATCTGTTCGAAGGAATCTACCCCGGTGAGATCAGCATTCCTGAGGCTGCTTCCATAACCATAGAAATGACAATGAGGATCAATGAGTCCGGGATAAACAAATTTACCCTCCATATCAAGCATGGTTTCTGCACTGAATTTATTAAGTATTTCATTGTTGGTGCCAATGGCAACGAACTTCCCGTCTTTGATTACTGCGGATTCTGCTCTGGTGAAATTTTCATCTACTGTATAAATATTGGCATTGTATATAATGATATCCATATCTTCTTTTTTTTCGTTACAGGATAATAACAGTGCTGCTATAATTACAATTAGAAATTCTTTTTGTAACTTCATAATAGAGTTATTATAACTTTAGTTAATTTTGACATTAAAATATTTGCTAAAATAATCTTTTTAAAGTTTTTTTTGTTCACTAAACTATTGCTTGCACAGAATAATTTGTATTAATAAACCGCAACCTATGGGGTCATATCGCGGACTGGTTTTGCCCGGAAGGCATGTGTGGTTCAAAAAAAACAGGGATGTGAAGCAAAAACAGGGATCATGGCCACCACTTTTAGTTGATAGTACATGCTTAGCGGATATTTTTTATATTAAGGTTATCAGGTTTTTACTGTTTGATGAATTATGATCCCTAAGATCTCTATTAGTCCGGTATTGTTATTGTTGCTGATAATTTCAGGACTTGCAGCAATATCCTGTGAAAAGGAAGTAATTATTGACGATCCAGGTGCTAAAGTTGTATTTTCAAACGATACGGTCATTTTCGACACTATTTTCACCAGTATAGGTTCGGCAACAAGGCATTTTAAGGTTTTTAATCCTTTTGATCTGGATTTGAAAATTAACAGTATTAAGCTTAAGGGTGGAACAAACTCTAAATATCGTATCAATGTTGATGGTATACCAGGGATAAGTTTCAGTGATATAGTTATTAAGGGAGGTGACAGCCTGTTTGTGTTCGTTGAAACTACTATTGATCCGCTTAACGCAAATTCTCCAATAATAATAGAAGACTCTGTTGTTTTCAATACCAATGGTAATATCCAGGATGTTAAACTCATTTCATGGGGCCAGGATGTTAACATTATCAGGGGAGAAGTCTTCAAAAGCGGCACCCTGACAGCTGAGAAACCATATCTGATATATGATTACATGATGGTTGATACCGGACAGGTATTGACCATCGAACCGGGAACGCGGCTTCATTTCCGACGGAATGCCGGACTTTATATTGCCGGAACTCTTATAGCCGAAGGTACTTTTACAAACCCCGTTTCGTTTGAGGGTGCACGTACAGAAACTGCCTACAGGGATATTCCCGGACAGTGGGAAGGGATTTGGCTAAATCCTGTCAGTAAAAATAACCGTTTTGTCCATGCCAGGGTCCGGAACGCGGTTACAGGGATACTTGCCGACACAATTTCCGGAGCTGATGATACAAAATTATATCTTGCCAACAGCCGTGTCGAAAATATGACTTTTGCAGGGTTGTTCTCACGCAATTCTAAAATCTATTCTTATAATACAATTATTTCAAATTCGGGGAACTATTCTATTTTCCTGGCACATGGTGGTGATTATTCATTTTATCACTGTACTGTTGCAAATTACTGGAAATACTCCACCCGGCGCACTCCTTCAGTATATATAGATAATGTTACCAGTACTGATGAAGGTAACGTTTCGAAGTCTGTCAGGGTCGATTTCCGGAATTCGATCATTCACGGGTCACTAAATAATGAGACCGGTTTTATTTCCGGACAGTTTGACGGCACTGATATTGTTTTTGATCACTGTCTGGTCAAAATCCCCGGCACCATCCATACTACTTATCCCGGCGTATTCACGGACTGTTTTATTTCCGGAGAACCTGGATTTAAAGACCCTGAAAGTTTTAACTTCCGGCTTGATGAGAATTCGGATGCCATTGATAACGGTGAACCTGAAACCGGGAATATCCATCCTGTTGACTTTGACGGTAAAAGTAGAATCTCTGATAGTGCACCTGACATCGGGGCATTTGAAAGAGTTGATGAACCGGATGATGATGATGATGCTGCTAATAATGACAATCTGTAAAATTCATAATTGATAAATTATTAATTGCAGTGGCCTTTAAGGCGCAGGATAATATTAGAAAGGGTCGCGCCAGAAATACTTGGAAAATGAAGTCAGGTAAGAGGATCATAAATGGTGCTAAGATCAGGCTGCTCTCAAGCCTTCTTTTGCTTTTGATTTATACTGGTTTTTTAGCCGGGTCGGAGGATTATGATTTTGAAAAAACAGATCCGCGGAATTTAAGGTTCATCTTTTATAATGCGGAAAATCTATTTGATAATATTAATGACCCCGGGAGGGATGATGATGGTTTTACACCTGAGAGCGCCAGGCACTGGACAAGGCATCGCCTGAGGAATAAAATAAATAATACCTATAAAGCCCTTGTTGCTGCTGCCGGATTTACAGTTCCTTCCATTATTGGTTTATGTGAAGTTGAGAACAAATATGTCCTTGAGATGCTTGCCTATGGCACGGGGTTTAAATACCGTAATTATAAAATAATTAGCCGGGATTCACCTGACAACAGAGGGATTGATGTTGCTGTTCTTTACAGGCCCGAGGATATCACAATAATTGATACAATTTTCCGGTCAATAGTCTTTCCCTTTGACAGTTTGGCAAAAACACGGGATATTGTATATATAAAAGGTATTACAACCGGGAAGGATACTCTGCATATTTTTGTCAATCACTGGCCGTCAAGGTGGGGTGGTCAGGCTGTAACCGAACCTTACAGGATTCATACGGCTTCTGTTTTGCATTCTATTACTGATTCGATCTTTATGATGGATCATGATGCAAATGTTGTTATAATGGGTGATTTCAATGATGAGCCTGATGATAAGAGTTTGAGTATGTCTCTTGGAGCAAAATTAGATTACAGTTTTCCTGAACCCGGAAGACTGTATAATATTTCAAGTTATCCAAATAGTCAGGTTGAGGGCACCATTAAATATCAGGGTCAGTGGTTCCTTTTTGATCAGTTTATAGTTTCAGGCTCATTACTCAACGGTAGGTCAGCTTTACAAACATCTCCCTGTTCAGCAAGAGTGTTTTCAGAAGGTTTTCTGCTGGTTCCTGATGACTCCTGGTTTGGTTATAAACCATTCCGTACGTACGAGGGGTTTATATATAAGGGCGGTTTTAGCGATCATTTGCCTGTTGTTCTGGATTTGTGGTGGTAAATGGAGATTTCTGCTTAACTCGGTATTAAATGAATATTTATCAAAAAATGGGCGAGGTTAGCCTTAGTGGAACTATAAATACGATAACCTGATAATTGTTGAGAAATCCTTGTCGGTTAAAATATCTCACATGGCTTTGTTTTTTATCAAATCAATGCCAGATGCATGAGTTATTAGTTCCCGGCATTCACTTTGTGGTCAGGTTATTTTGGTTCAATACCCATTTTTTTCGCTTTTTTTATCATAAACTGCCTGGCTTCATCCCTGTTATTTCTAATCACGCCATCGAGGATTGCCTCTTTAATAGCTTTTTTCAAAATACCAACCTCTCTTCCGGGTGCTAATCCGAAGGTTGCCATAATCTCATCTCCCTTTACGGGGGGCTGAAAGTTCCGGATAGCATCCTTTTCCTCTATTTCCTTTAGTTTTTTACGAACCTGTCTGAAATTACCAATATGTCTGCGGACAGTTTCTTTATTTTTGGAGGTAATATCTGCCTCGCATAATGTCATTAGGTCATCAATCTGGTCACCCGCATCAAACAAGAGCCGTCTTACCGCAGAATCTGTTATTTCATCGCCAGACAAGGATATGGGGCGGAGATGCAGCTGAACTATTTTTTGAACATACTTCATTTTTTCATTTAGCGGCAGCCTGAGCCTTTTGAAAATAGAAGGAATCATTTTGGCGCCTATATAATCATGCCCGTGAAATGTCCATCCTGTCTCTTCTGAATAACGTTTTGTTCTGGGTTTCCCAACATCATGCAGTAGTGCGGCCCATCTCAACCAGATATTACCGGTTTTTTTACACAGATTATCCACGACCTTGATGGTATGATGAAAATTATCTTTATGTGTCTTACCTTCAATTACATCAATACCTTTCATTGCATTTATTTCAGGAAGAATAATTTCAAGTAGACCTGTTTCATCAAACAGACTAAATCCAGCAGAAGGTCTGTCAGTCATTAATATTTTGTTTAGTTCTTCGGTAATACGTTCCTGGGAGACTATTTTTATTCGTTCGCGGTTTTCTTTGATCGCTTTCAGGGTTGATGTCTCGATTTTGAAACCAAGCTGAGACGCAAATCTGATAGCACGCATCATGCGCAAGGGATCATCTGAGAACGTGACTAAAGGATCAAGAGGGGTTCTGATAATCTTCTTCCTGATATCTTCTATGCCATTAAAAGGATCAAGCAGCTTGCCATAGTTTTTTATCCCAAGCCCTACTGCCAGAGCATTGATAGTGAAATCACGTCTTTTCTGATCATCTTCAAGTGATCCTCCCTCTATAATGGGTTTTCGGGAGTCTTTGCGGTAAGATTCTTTTCTGGCACCTACAAACTCTATTTCGTATTCATAATACCTTAGCATAGCTGTTCCGAAATTCTGAAATATGCTTACCCTGGGTTTATTCCCTATTGCTTTTGAAAGTTTTTTAGCAAATTCAATTCCATTCCCTAAAACCACAATATCAATGTCTGTTGTGGGGCGGCCGAGAATCATATCGCGTACGTACCCGCCTATTACATATAGTTCAGTTTTATTGTCGAACGCTGTTTTTGAGATCAAATTGAAAACCGGGTTGTCTAGATACATCTTTATATATAGATATGACAAATATTGTCGATTGTATGACAAAATTACAATAAATAGACATTAAAGTTTGCATGTTGATCAATTTTGAACATTGGAACGGCTTTTGTTGTTAGTTATTTAATAAATATAGATTTGTAAATAATTATTAATTTTTTAACTATCAAAATTATATTGTGATGATTGAGCATTTAACTGCAGAAACTTTTAAAGAAAAAATTTTTGACTACGAGAATAACAAAGACTGGAATTTTCAGGGAGACAAACCTTGTCTGATTGATTTTTATGCAGACTGGTGTCAGCCTTGTAAGATGGTTGCACCTGTATTGGAAGAGCTTGCTGGTGAATATCAGGGTAAACTGAATATCTATAAAATTGATACTGAAAAGGAGAAAGAGCTTGCTGGTATATTTGGAATACAGAGTATCCCATCTTTGCTGTTTGTTCCTGCTGACGGAATGCCACAAATGGCTCAAGGGGCTCTGCCCAAGGAAACTTTTGAGAAAGCGATCAAGGATGTCCTTGCAGTAGAAAAATGAATTAATTTTATAAGACACAAAAAAAAACCGGTCCATCGACCGGTTTTTTTTGTGTCTGCCTGTATCAGCAATAGTTTTCGAATGTGAAATTCATGCTATTTTGTGAGACTACAGTATCATGGGGATTCATCTGAAAAGAACCAGTGTATTTTTATCCTGTAAAAAATAAGAAGTCAAAATTTCGTCAGTAAGTTACAAAATTTTGATTTACAGGGTTAACCGCTTCGCTTTAACACAATATTATCTCATGCGTATGTATGTAATTTTACGCAGAAAAAATTTAATGTATATTTGCAGTGTCTAATGGGGTGCCTTAATATAACGGGCTGAGATCATACCCTTTGAACCTGATCCGGGTAATGCCGGTGTAGGGAAAAGAACCAGATCACCTCATTGCAATAATAAGTTTAACCAAAAAAAATCTACTTATGAAACGGGTAATTGGATTGCTTGTATTGCAATTGTTATGTTTATCAACTTTTGCACAATCTTATCTGCAAGGTATTGTAACAGGTACAGGAGAAGAACCCCTGATCGGGGCCAATGTGGTTATTGACGGAACTTACGCAGGAACCGCGACTAATGCAGACGGGGAGTTTCACATTAATCTGGAAGATGGGCAATATACCCTGAGAGTTTCACATATGGGGTACGAAACAAATTTCACAGATATTACAGTCGACGGAGAGACAAGTATTGAAATAACCTTGAAAAGTCTTGCCTATATGGCAGAGGAAATAATTGTTTCTGCTACCAGGGCACATTCAAAAGCACCAGTGGCATACGTTGATGTTAGCCGGGAGGAAATTGAAAGTCGTGATTACGGGAAGGATATACCCTTTTTGCTAAATCTTACTCCTTCATTTGTTTCATCTTCCGATGCGGGCACAGGAATAGGTTATTCCAGCTTCAGGATAAGAGGATCAGATATGAACCGGATAAATATAACCCTGAACGGTATTCCTCTCAACGACTCGGAGTCCCATGGGGTTTGGTGGGTGAATATGCCTGATCTGGCTTCTTCTGTAGAGAATATTCAGATACAAAGGGGAGTAGGCACCTCTTCTCATGGTGCCGGCACATTTGGTGCAAGTTTGAATTTGCAGACATCAACCCTACACCATGATCCCTATGGAGAAATAACCGCATCAGCGGGATCATTTAATTCTGTAAGGAATACAGTTAAGCTTGGATCCGGAATGATAAATGATCGCTTTACGTTTGATGCACGACTTTCCAGGGTCACCTCCGACGGGTATATCGACAGGGCCGACTCCGATCTGAAGTCTTTTTTTGTATCCGGGGGAATGCATAATGAAAAGAGCATATTCAAGTTGAATGTATTCTCCGGTAAGGAAAAGACCTACCAGGCCTGGTATGGAGTGCCTTCAACAATGCTTGATGCTGACCGGCAGTACAATCCTGCCGGGAGCTATATAAATGATGCAGGCGAAACGGTTTATTATGACAATGAAACCGACAACTATCAACAGGATCATTTCCAGATGTTGTATTCAAAAGAATTTTCATCCACCCTTCATCTAAATACCGCTTTTCATTATACCAGGGGATATGGCTATTATGAGCAATACAGGGAGGATAACCAATTCAGTGATTATGGTCTGGAGAATCTGGAAGTCTCCGGTGAAAATATTTCCAGAAGCGATCTGATAAGAAGAAAGATACTGGACAACGATTTTTACGGAATGACATATTCTCTTAATTATGACAGGAGAAAATTTGATTTCACTCTTGGAGGAGCTTGGAACCATTACATCGGCGATCATTACGGTCATATTATATGGGCCGGATATGCCGACCATATTCCAAAAGATTATGAATGGTATTTTAATGCCGGTGATAAAAAAGATTTCAATGTTTTTGGTAAACTGGATTACCGTTTGTCAGATCAAATTAATATATACGGAGACATGCAATACCGTACAATTAATTATATAATTGATGGATTAGACGATGACCTGCGTGATATCTCCAGAGATCATGATTACCATTTCTTTAATCCCAAGGCCGGGATTTTTTATGAATTGAATGACAGGCAAAATGTATATTTTTCATATGCGGTTGCCCACAGGGAGCCGAGCAGGAGTAATTTTAAGGATGCACGCCCGGGAGAGGTCCCAAAACCTGAAAGACTGGACAATATTGAAACGGGATACAATATCCGGACAAGTAATATCACCTTAAATGCCAACCTGTTTTATATGAAATATCGTGATCAATTGGTTTTGACCGGTGAGATAAATGATGTTGGCGCTGCTATTATGACAAATGTTCCTGAAAGTTATCGTGCCGGAATAGAATTGATGGCCGGAATGAAATTTTCTCCCCGACTTGAATTTTCATTTAATTTGACAGTTAGTGAAAATAAGATTAAAGGTTTTACCGAATATGTTGATAACTGGGATTACTGGAGCGATCCTCAAAATGAGCCCCAACAGGTAATAAAGTATCTCGGAAATACCGAGCTTTCTTTTTCTCCTCCAATAATATCCGGGGGGGAGATTTCATGGAAACCAGCAGAAAACTTTCTTGTTAATCTATCCGGGAAATATGTTGACCGGCAGTTTATTGATAATACTTCCAGCCGCGAAAGAATGCTTGATGAATATTTTTTCAGCGATTTGCGATTTAATTATGTTATAGAGAGCCCATGGTTCGGCGAATTGGGATTTAATTTGCTGATTGGAAACATTTTTGATAAAAAATATGAAACAAATGCGTGGATTTATCGTTATATTAATAAAGGAAAAGAATTTAATATGGATGGATTCTTTCCTCAAGCCGGAAGAAATTTTTTCATAGGTGCTTCATTTAAATTTTAGGTTAATATAAAATATAGGGTTAATTTTTAGGTTTAGGTTTAGGTTAGGTTAGGTTAGGTTTAGGGTTAATGGTTTAGAAAAGCCGGAAGTGATTCCGGCTTTTTTGTAGATATACCCCTCCTCGATATCTGTTTGTCCCGGCCCACATATAATTGTACAATATCCGGAAAATTCATGGTTTTGATCTCTTACCGGAACATATTTTATATGGATTTAACATTTTTCTCAATTGGTTTTAATTTCTCAAACTGTTTAAATTTAAATGTTACGAAGGTTATACTATAATTATTTCTACACCTGATTCTTCAATAGCTTTTATAAAGGGTTGAGCAACCCCACTATCTGTAATAATCATATCCGTATCTGCAAGATTACATATTTTGCTGAAGCCCCTGCGGCCGAATTTTGTTGAATCAGCAAGGATAATTACTCTCTGAGAAGCTCTGATCATTTGCTGGTTTAGTGTTGCTTCCAAGGCACTGGTCGTAGTCAGGCCATATTCAGGGTCGATACCGTCCACACCCAGGAAAAGTTTGCTGCAGGAAAAAGTATTCACTAAATTTTCTGCAAAGGGCCCTACCACGGAAGAGGAACTTTTTCTTACCATCCCCCCAAGCTGAATGATATCGATCAGGGGATTTCCGGATAAAATAAGTGCTGAATTAAGAGAGGCCGTTACAACTGTTAATTGGTCCTCTGCTTTGATATGCCTGGCGAGTTCAATTACACTTGTGCCGGATGCCAGAATCACATTGTCTTCCGCCTGAATCAATCCAGCGGCATAACGTGCTATGCTTTGTTTCTGACCAACTCTGATTTTTTCCTTTTCATTTACAGGCCTGTCATTAATGTATGGATTGTTTGGAGTTGCGCTTCCGTGAGTACGGAAGAGAAGCTTTCTATTCTCAAGGTGTTTGAGGTCTTTGCGTATTGTAACAGTGGATACTCCCAAGTCGTTGCTGAGATCAACCACATTTACATGTCCCTTTTCCCTTAGTTTATTAAGAATAAATTGGTGTCTTTGTGCGATACTGGTAGCCATGTTATAATTTTTACAAAAGAAATATGAAAAAAAACAAAAGTCAAAAATAAATAAAAGAAACAAAAAAGTTACTATATCTTTCGAATATTGAGATATATTTGTATAATTGTATTTCATATTATTCATGTATAATTAAGATTGGTTAAATCAGTGCATAGCACATTCAATCCATGTGAATACATAATGAAAAAATACTGGTGAAGCATTGTAAGTTATATTGGTATGGACAGAAAATCAATGTTACACAAGATTCATAATATTCGTGATTCATTTGATTTTGTTATAATTGGAGGTGGAGCTTCCGGAGTGGGGATTGTTCTCGAGGCCGTCAGCCGGGGATATCGTGCAGCTTTATTTGAGAAATCAGACTTTGTGAAATCCACTTCCAGTAAAAGTACGAAACTGGTTCACGGTGGAGTACGTTATCTCGCCCAGGGAAACATTGCACTGGTCAGAGAAGCATGCATTGAAAGAGGCTTATTATTACAAAATGCACCACATCTGGTAAATAATCAGTCGTTTATAATTCCTGCATTCGGATGGTTTGATGAGGTCAAGTATACTGCAGGGCTTACTTTGTATGATATGTTGGCCGGAAAATACAGTCTCGGAAGATCAAAAAGGATAAGCAGGAAAGAAGTTCTCCGACGAATGCCAGTGGTTTCAGAAAAAAATCTTTCTGCCGGGATACTTTACTATGACGGACAGTTTGATGATGCAAGGCTTGCAATTAATGTATTGCAGACTGCCGCCCAGAAGGGTGCAGCTTTTCTTAACTACTCTACTGTAGAGGACTTAAAAAAGGATGAACAGGGTAAAGTTAGTGGTGTTAAAGTTAAAGATTCATTGACAGGGGAAATCTATAATGTTAATGGCCGGGTAATTATTAATGCTACTGGCGTTTTCGCGGACGAGATAATCCGGATGGATACACCGGGGAGAAACCCGGTTATGCGCCCAAGTCAGGGCATACATCTGGTAATAGACAGTTCTTTTATGCCCGGCAATGATGCCATAATGATACCTGAAACTGATGACGGAAGAGTATTGTTTGCAGTTCCCTGGCATGGTAAGGTTGTTGTTGGTACAACCGATACTCCTGTAGATCATGCATCGTTGGAGCCGGTAGCCCTGGAAGAAGAAATAGAGTTTATTATTTCAACTGCCGGGAAATATCTGAAAAAAGCACCAGAAAGAAGTGATGTTCTGAGCGTATTTGCTGGTTTGAGGCCTCTTGCTGCTGCAAAAGCAAAGGATGAAAAAAAGACCAGGGAGATATCACGCAGTCACAAGATAATAATATCCAAATCAGGACTGATAACAATGATTGGTGGTAAATGGACCACTTTCAGAAAGATGGCAGAGGATATCATTTCACGGGCAGAGAAAGTTCAAAAATGGAACAGGACCTCTTCAATAACAAGGAAATTAAAGATCAGTGGATATCAGGAATCGGTTGACCTGAATGACCCAATGTATTTTTATGGCTCAGATAAAGAAGCTGTTCTGGATATCGCAAGAAAAGATACTTCACTTAGAGAATACCTCAGTGACAAGCTACAGATAATTAAGGCACAGGTAATCTGGGCAGTAAGAGAGGAAATGGCAATGACAATAGAGGATGTACTTTCCAGAAGGGTAAGGGCGCAGTTGCTTGATGCCAGGGAAAGCATCCGGATAGCACCTGAAGTTGCCAGGTTAATGGCAGTGGAAATGGGCAAAGATGATAAATGGGAAAAGAATCAGATTGCAGCATATAAGGAAGTTACAGATAAATATTTACCTGATGGTATATCAGATAATAAGTAAATACAGAAGCCGGTAACTGCAATTTGTGCTGTTTTAAGTTTAAAATATTATATTGCCATTGAAAACTTATAAGCAGTTATAATTAATTTTTACTGTAATACCATATACTTTGTTAATGAAGGAGTAAGAAAGGTGCTTATGTATAGGGTTAAAACAGGCAAAGAGCTACCATACTGATAAATAATTTGTTATTAAAAGTCGTCGATCTCAATATTATTCTGTTGAAAAATAAATTTCACCTTTCAATTAAATTTTAATATTGCCTGTTACTATGGAAAATTTTATTCTTGCTCTTGATCAGGGAACAACAAGTTCCAGAGCCTTGTTATTTGATAAAAAAGGAAATATCAGGTCAGTAGCTCAAAAGGAATTTACTCAGATATTTCCACGACCAGGATGGGTCGAGCATGATCCAAACGAGATATGGCCATCGCAGGTAGCTGTTGCTGCAGAGGCAATTTCAAAACTTGGCATAAATGGTAAGTCTGTAGCCGGCATCGGGATCACAAATCAACGTGAAACAACGATTGTCTGGGACAGAAAAACCGGTAATCCTGTTTACAACGCCATTGTATGGCAGGACAGAAGGACTTCCGGTTATTGTGACGAGCTTAATAAAAACGGTCATGCCGGTATGATACGTGAAAAAACCGGCCTGGTAATAGATTCCTATTTCAGCGGAACAAAAATTAAATGGATTCTTGATAATGTTGACGGAGCAAGGGCAAAGGCAAAAAATGGGGAACTGGCTTTTGGTACTGTAGATAGCTGGCTTATATGGAAACTGACAGAGGGCCGCACACACATAACAGATGTTACCAACGCCAGCAGGACAATGCTTTATAATATAAATACGCTGGAATGGGACAATCATATGCTGGAACTTATGGATATTCCCAAAAGCATCCTCCCTGAAGTGCATGATTCAAGTGAGATTTACGATTACAGCAATACTACCTTTTTTGCTTCCAAGGTTCCCATTGCAGGAATAGCAGGAGACCAGCAGGCTGCTATGTTCGGACAAATGTGCGTTGACAGGGGAATGGTCAAGAATACCTATGGTACCGGCTGTTTTATATTGCTTAATACAGGTGATAAACCTTTCATATCAAAAAACAATTTGGTTACAACTATTGCATGGAAAATCGGAGATCAAATCAATTATGCCCTGGAAGGAAGTATTTTTATTGCAGGTGCAGTTGTACAGTGGTTAAGGGATGGTATCGGAATTATAGGGTCTTCAGCTGAAGTGGAAATGCTTGCCAAAAGCGTTGAGGATAACGGAGACGTATTTTTTGTACCTGCCTTTACGGGAATGGGTGCGCCTTACTGGGACCAATATGCACGGGGGCTCCTTATCGGTATAAGCCGCGGGACGAACCGTGGGCACATTGCCAGAGCAGCACTCGAAGGGATTGCATTCCAGACCATGGATGTCCTTGATGTGATGAATAAAGATACCGGGATGGAAGTTAAGGAACTACGGGTTGATGGCGGAGCTGTTGCAAATAATCTTCTTATGCAGTTCCAGGCCGATATACTTAATATTCCTGTGGTGAGGCCCATGATTGCCGAAACAACGGCCCTGGGGGCTGCTTATCTTGCCGGGCTTGCCACTGGTTACTGGGATGGTATTGATGAATTGAAAGAACAATGGAAACCTGAAAGGCAATTTACAGGTTCGATGAATGAGGAGATGGCAGAAAAGCTTAAAATCAAATGGGCTGATGCGGTAAAACGCGCTGGTTCTTGGTCATCCTGATCATAATTGGATAACCTGGCATCTATGATTTACAACATGACTTTGCAACCCGAAATTTTACCCGGAATTATTTAGCCGGCTGATTGCTGTTTGTTGGTAACTTAGAAAAATATGGTTAATAAATCCATTATAAGGCTCTTTTAATTAATTATTTCTTAAAACTATGGAATCAGTTTATTTATATGAGTTTATAGGAACCTCTGTCCTTGTATTGATGGGTGACGGAGTAGTTGCCAATACTGTTTTGAAAGAAACTAAAAGCCATGGAGCAGGTTGGGTGGTTATAACAATTGGATGGGGACTCGGAGTGTTTCTGGGAGTAATAATAGCCGGTCCCCATTCAGGGGCACACATCAACCCGGCAGTTACACTGGGACTTGCTTTCATCGGAATCTTCAGCTGGTCTCTCGTTCCCGGATATATACTTGCTCAATTGCTTGGAGGCTTCTTCGGTGCACTGATAGTTTATTTGTTTTTCAGACAGCATTTTAATATAACCGAGGATAAGGGTACTAAACTTGCTGTTTTTTGTACCAATCCCCAAATAAGAAACTTCCGCTCAAACGTTTTTTCTGAGGCTGTTGGCACATTTGTACTTATTTTTACTATTTTTCATTTTGCAGATCCAAGTTTTTCTGCGTCAACTCTGACAGATGCCAAGCTGGGGCTCGGTTCCGTTGGAGCCCTGCCCGTTGCATTGCTTGTAGTGGCCATAGGTATGTCGCTGGGAGGTACTACGGGATATGCCATTAATCCTGCCAGGGACCTTGGTCCCCGTTTTGCTCACTTCATTTTGCCAATGAAAAGTAAGGGTAACAGTGACTGGGGATATTCATGGGTCCCGGTGTTTGGCCCGGTTCTGGGTGCATTTATAGCTGCAACGGCATTTATGGCTATTGGATTGTCCTGATATGAAATACAATTAAAATTATCTGTTATGGCAAAAATATTTTATGCAGGGGACTGGGCAGTACTTATGGGGCCTATGTTTGCTGAATCTCCATTTAATTACGAGTATAAAGGGATAGATATTTTTAATTACGGTGAATGGCTTGTGAAGGCTTTAGAGTCTGATGGCCGGCATGAGGTCTTATCTCTTCCCTCCTGGGAGTTCTATAAGATGGCTCCCGGGCAGTATGAACAGATCCTTGAAGACTATGATCTTTTCATATTCAGTGATATTGAAGCTAAGAATTTCCAGCTTGCTCCCAGTTTTTTTAACAGAGAAAAAATGGGTAAGGCGATACTTACTTTTCCCGACAGGACCAGGTTGACCGTTGAAGCAGTTAATAGCGGAAAGCCGGCAATGTTTCTGGGAGGCTGGTTATCTTTTTCCGGAGAAACGGGTAAAGGAGGATGGGGGAGAACCCGGCTGAAAGAGGTATTACCTGTCAATTGCCTGAAAGGCGATGACCTGATTGAAAGCACCGAAGGTTTTTATGCTGACCCAGTAAAGAACCACTCAAAATTCCTTGACGATATTTATATGGATTCTTTTCCACCAATTCTGGGATATAACCAGGTTTTACCCAGGGAGGATTGTGAAGTGATCCTGAATGTCAAAGGAACAGTGGATCCACTTCTCGCCACCGGTCAATTCGGCAAGGGAAGGACCTTGGCCTATATGTCAGATCCTGCTCCCCATTGGGGATGTAATTTTGTGTACTGGGAACAGTACAATGACTTCTGGCTTAAATGTGTTGATATGCTTCTCCCAGAATAATTCCTCCAGGCAGGATTCGACTACTCCAGGACCACTGTACGGCTTGACCTGCCAGACAGGTCAAAAGTTTTCAATTTTACTGTCCCTTCTACCCGCACCGGTTCATAATATGTCATTGATGCGCTGGTAGGTTCCTCCCCATTGGTAGTATACCTGATGATCAATCCGGGAAACTCAGTATTTGCATTTAAAATATTATTTTCTATTACAGCGCCCGGCAGCGGCAGCCGGTAATTAAATCCACCATAAAGGCCTGCGAGCCTTGGAAGTTCCCTTTGGGCAATAGTATTGGCAAACACATTCCATTGTTTTCGGGCTTCCGCGTCCCTTTGCTGATGGTTTTCAATCTGCTCAAAGCTGCGCTCGCTGGTCCACGCACTTTCTGTAAAGCCGATCAATTTTGGAAGCATATAATATTCAAGCATATCACTACCAAAGATTGTTTCACTCCACAATTGTGCCTGAAGTCCTAACACATTTGGCTTTGCTCCGGGCATTAATCTCTCCATGCCGGCATATTCTTCATCTATATCTACTTTTCTGCCCATTGCAGTTTTAGTTGTTGTTTTAAATATATCATAAGGTGCATAATACCAGGCATCTTTTGTGTTTACAAAGCCTGCCCAGTATAAGCCAGGCTCTTCCGGATCCTTATTGTATGCCAGATCAAAATAGAAATTGGACACATGACATTGTATAATCGGATAGTCCATGTTGGCAAGGCGATAGCCAAGATCCTGGTGTCCCCATAAGCTGTTCCATATATAGGGTATAACTTCTCCACCGGCAAATCCGGGATTTGGTACATATTCTCCGTTCTCGTCTTTAAGCAGGGCTACTTCTTCCCACCCTGCTATTTTAAGATCTTTTTCCCTGAGGATATCAATTATTCTGTCAAAAAAATATGCCTGCAGGTTTTTCGGGTCTGATATTTCAGGTAAATCTTCAAGCAAGTCATCTATCATAGGAGATTCAGTCCACGCTCCCTCGGGAACTTCATCTCCGCCCGTATGGAATATCTCAAGGGGGGCATCTGCCTCTTCATACATTTCAATTATTCCATCAACCACTGTTTCAAAAAAGAGGTATGCAGATTCACGTGCAACGTTTATTACATTGTCAGTGAAACTTTGAGCCGAAATATATTCTGAATTATCATCAGGATCTATCAACCTGAACTCATTAGCCGCCTCTTCGTTATCTTCAGCCATGAAACGGTTGTAACGAGCCTCCATTGCTTTAATGGCTGCTCTGGAATGACCGGGTACATTAATCTCCGGAATTACAGTGATGTGCCTGGCTTTTGCATACTTGAGGATTTCTACAAAATCTTCGTGAGTGTAATATCCACTGCCATACGTGTTTTCTGAATAGGGAAAGGGACCTGATCCATATGCAGGATGCACTGCCGCAGCACCTTTTGTGGTATGCTCTCTTTGTCCCCCCACCTCTGTTAATTCCGGAAGGTCCTTTATTTCTATGCGCCATCCTTCATCTTCGGTAAGATGAAAATGCATGGTGTTTATCTTGTAAAATGCCAGCAGGTCAAGTATCTTCAGAATAGTTTCCTTTTCCTGGAAATTCCTGGCAACATCGATATGAATTCCACGGTAGGGAAATCTGGGGGCATCTTCAATGGTCAATACTTCCATGGTGACTGCATCTGAAGTCCCTGAAAATACATTCACCGGCAGTAATGATGTCAGCGACTGAATGCCATAAAAGACGCCTGCGTTATCAGTCCCGTTAATTATAATATTTTTATTACTTCTTACCTCCAGGCGGTATGCTTCTTTATTAATGCCATTAACATCAAAATCTGATTGCCTGAGCAAAATGCTGTTTGCCATCTCTTCTGTACCAACTGCAGGATAAAATGATTGGCCGGTTAATTGACTAAGCAAGCTGGCGAGATGATCTGCTTCATTTTTCAATCCTTCCTGATAAAATATGTCCACCGGTTCGGTAAAACTCACAATCTCTCCTGTTGGAGTGATATTTACCGGAGTGGGAATTATTTTTTTTAATTCATGATCGGGAATCCGGTTCATTCCCTTATTGTTTTCATACCTCCATTCTGGCGTAGGTATGGGGGTCAGATCATTTTTGTGTCTTGATATCTGTTCTTCTCTTACAAAAGGCTTTACCTCGTAATTTTCAACCGTAAGTGTGTCGGTCTCATTTCCATGATTATCATAAAAAACAAAATAGAGCCCCATTGGCGCATCTGATTCCTTTATCCACCATGCACTTGCTTCATAAGTGATTGTAACTTCCTGGCCCCTGCCCAGCTCAAAGCCATCAACCGGAACTATTTTGTGCCAGTCCCCGTTGATCCATTGTACCTCAGCAAGTACAACCGGATTCGTTGATATGATTCTCCTTGGTGCCTGACTGTAATATAGGGCCCAGTTATCATCAGTAAACCTGAAGTCAGAATTGTTTCTGATCGTGAATTCAGCTTTGGTCTTTGGTTCGTCACTGAAAGTATTACTTATTAATTCCCATTCAATGTCTACTTCCGTTAAATCAGGAGTCTGTGTACCGCAGGTCGTCAAAATTAAAATCATAAAAACTGCGGTTATTAACAATTCTGTCTGTTTCATAGTTATAAACTTAATATTATTATTTGTAATAAAATTTCTTATAAATTACTACTAATAGCCGGATCTGTTATGAAAACGGAATATTTCCGGTTAGGGGCATAAATCAAAATGCCTGTCACCATTTTTTTTCCCTGCAAATATTACACAATGATTCTGTTATTTAAAGTTATTAATTTAATATGGGAAACTTAAATTTTTTTGTCAGTGATTATGAGTTATTTTATTAACAGTATTTTTTTTACTTTTAATTTTTTAATTGTTAGTCGACAAGCAAATTAATTATTTAAATTTAAAGAAGAACCACTATGAACGATAATTCTCAGACTTCAGGGCAGGGCAGGTTAATTGCACTTGACGCCTTCAGGGGATTCACCATTGCAGCGATGATAATGGTGAATTACCCGGGCAGCTGGAATTATGTTTATTCACCTCTTTTGCATGTGGACTGGCATGGGATAACTCCGACAGACCTGATATTTCCGTTTTTCATTTTTATTGTTGGAGTATCAATTGTTCTTGCATACAGCAAAAGGCTTGAGGCAGGACTTCCAAAAAAGAATATGTATAAAAAAATTGCAGTCCGAAGTATAAAGATATTTGCAGTTGGGATATTTTTGAACTTGTATCCAAATTTTGATCTTGAATCAATCCGGATCGCCGGTGTATTGCAACGTATCGCTATAGTTTTTGGTGTATGTGCCTTAATTTACCTTAACTCGGGATGGAAGGCCCAGGCGTGGAGTGCTGCATTGATCCTTGTTTTCTACTGGATCTCCATGACGGTCATCCCGGTTCCCGGCCTTGGAACGCCAATGCTTGAGCCAGGTATGAACCTGGCTGCATGGATCGACCAGCAAATTCTTCCCGGCCGGATGTGGCAGGGTACGTGGGATCCTGAAGGACTCTACAGTACTTTACCTGCAATTGTAACCGGAATAACAGGAATGCTTGCCGGTAAACTTATTATCAGTGGCAAGTCGCAGGAATATATTGTGATATGGTTATTTTCGCTTGGTTTTATTTCTACCGTGTCCGGTGAAGCGTGGAGCTGGATTTTTCCAATCAACAAAAACATCTGGACCAGCTCATATGTGTTGTATACCAGCGGACTTGCAGCTATGACGCTGGCTACTGCAATGTTTTTCATTGATATTCTAGGGTACCGTAAGGGGACTAAATTTGGTGTTATATATGGTGCTAATGCAATTACAGCTTATGTCCTGGCCGGCATACTTTCTGTGGTATTTTATGGAGTACCGTTATGGGGCAGATCCTTAAACAGCCATTTTGTCAGTGGACTTTCAGCTGTGGGATTTGAACCAAAATTAGCCAGCCTTGCATATGCATTGATATATGTATTTATAATATTTATCCCTGTTTATTATCTTTACAAAAAGAAGATATTTATAAAGTTGTAGTTTCAGATTGCTGCATGTTAATTAGTTATAAAGAGTGGATAACCTTCACCTGGAGGTGTTGTAATTAAAATCTGATAAACAATTTATCCGGCAATTTAGTTTATTATTACAATTCCTGCCTTAACTTTAATTTGGCTGTTGCTTTTTATCATGAAAAGATATATTCCCCTCGATAGATTCGAAATATCAGTTTCGTGGGTGTAAATGCCCTCCTTAAGTATTTCCGAATACATCATTTTACCAGAAATATCATATACTTCCAGCTTGAGATCTTTTTCCGATGTTTTTCCAAGATTAATTAACAGGTATTCATTTGCGGGATTAGGGTAGAATAATATTTCCGATCCGTCATCTTCTGACGTTGGCATTTTATCTGCCGATAAGGGTATCCCAAACTCAAGAGAATAACCTGTCTGGTATATTTCTTTGCTGCTCTCATCCTGGATAAAGGCGACCAAAGCGAGTTTCTCGCCATCAATTACATTATCTATTGTCCAGTTAAAAGTAAAGCTTTCCGGCTGATTTACGGACCAATTTGCCGGCAGCGCTGTTCCCCCGGCATCAGGTAGAAGCTTTCTTACAATATTCCTGTAAATTGTGTTGCCCGGCAAATCAAGTTGTGATGCGCTGACTTCAGTTTCTATTATTGCAACATGAAGGGTCAGTTCCGTGAGATCAATATTAATAACAGGAGTTAATTCCACATCAATACTTAGTTCATCTCCTGACTGGTCCTGTGATATATCTATTGTGAAAAGGGGATCGGTTAGAGCACGCTTAATCAGGTCATTTCTGTTAAAGACGGATGAGGTATAATCAAATTGACCTTCTCCGTCAAGTCCTCCATCCATTATGGAAAAAGGAACATCTGATACACTGTAATACAAGACTCTTGATGCCGGATCGGCAGCGTTCTGGTCATGTATCGGGTCGCTGTTTGGGAAAGAAGTGTGATAGTTTATGTGTATTATATCTTGTTTTTGAGAATTGGCTACATCGTTAACAATAGTGTTAGATTCGATGCTGTTAGCGTGCGTAGCATTGGTAAAATGTTCGAGAAGCACAACTTTACTCCTTTCTCCTATGCGCACATTATCGAATGCCAGGCCTTCATTAGATGCTCCGGTACCATCCGAACCATAGGCTATCCTGAACCTGACAACTTCCTGGCCTGTCAGCATGTCAAGATCATGCCTGCTTTCTTCCCACCCGCTTTCATTTGCCTGACCTGGTATTGTCCATCCCGTTGACTGTCCGCCTGGTAATCCGGTAATCTCAGTAGAATTGTACCAGTTTATTCCCTGATCGTGGTCACCTATGTTATTCCATAGACCGGAATTGTTTGTGGAATATTGCAAAACAGCCCCGTTACTGTTATTTCCGAATTCTCTCCACAGGTCTATAGCTATCATTGGCCGTATTGCTTCGGTGAAATCAAAGCAGGGACTTGCAACCCATGATTGTTCGGGAATATTATTAGTGACGATATCAGTATACCATATATTCCCACCAGCTGAGGCTGATGTGAAGACATCATCTCCGGGTTGACCATAAGTCCAGCTGTTGGTTAAATTGTCAGGAGAAGCATAACTTGTCCATTCTGATTGATTATCTTCAAACTGTTCAATGTACCAATTGCCGACCTTAATGACAGAAAGTGCCTTTATTTCCAGTTCATTTCCGAGCTCGGTACCTTCACATCCTTCTCCGTCAATAAGAGCGGTAACCTTATATGTGCCGCCTGATGATACGGGAAGTAAATGTGGACTTGAAATTGTTTCAAAACTGAATTCATTTATTCCATCGGTATAATATACTGTCCACGGACCGGTGCCTGTAAGCTCAAAGGTAATATCAACGGGTGTTCCCGGGCAAAATTCATCTGGTGCGGAAATAGAAACTGAAGGCAGTCTGTTTTCCACCGGCCCGACATAATCTGATGTAACCGGAGTGCCTGCTGGTGTACCTGATGCTGCAGCAGGAGTGACCCGGACACGTATAAACTTGCCTTCGTCATCAATTGTCGCAGTATAGACTGGGCCTTCGTGGATAGTTTCTTCATTTGTTCCTGTAATATCTTCAGCCCTTAACCACATTATCTCTGTATCGCCTTCTGTATCGCCTTCAGGGTCGGAATACTCATAATTTACGGTTAAATCCTTGCAGACCGCAGGTGTTCCTGATACTGAAACATTAAATACTTCCGGAGGTGCATTATTGACTGCAATATATCCGCTTTTTACAGGATCACCTGTTAATGTACCTAAACTGGCAACCGGGATTACTTCAAAAGCCAAATATTTACCGGCATCTTCAGATTTCACGGTATAGGTGATGTCATTCTCTCCTTCAATTTTTTCTTCATTTGCACCTTCAGCGCTACTTGATACATACCATGCATATTGAGAAGAACTTTCAGGATCATTTTCAGGATCAGAATAGTCGTAGCTTCCGGATAGTGTATTTCCAATATCCGGCACCCCGGTAATTTCTACGTTTGATGCTACCGGGGGATAATTATCAAATGTATTGACAAATAATTCTTTTCCTGTAAGGTCTGATATATCATAATCCTCATGAACCGGCACGTTCCAGCGGTCTGATATAATTAGTTTGTAAGGATGGCCTGTACTTGATATTGATCCCCCGATATCAATAATTCCGGCAAGTTCTTCTTTATCGGATTCTCCAACAATAATGATGAATACTTTATCGGATAGAACATTTACACCTGGGCTTGCTTCAGTAAGTGTGTAACTGTCATTATTCTTTCCGGTTATTGTAAATTTTGTAGCATCAATATCATTTACCGGCTCAGTTGAGGCAGCAAGTCCGGAGGCAGTTACATCCAGTTCTGCTGTAACGGTGTTATATGTTGCCGACTCAATAACGGGAGGTAAATAGTTGAAAACAGCCACCGGAGAAAACTGATCCTCCAGTGCCCTTCCGTTCCAGTTTTCCGTTGCTGACAGATTATAAGTGAAGTCATCTTTTGAACGGGATCCGTTATTATTAAATATCCAGTTCAGAAATGCTTTTTCCCTTTCTTCCAAAATTATGGTGGCGCGTGATGATGATGAGGGTTTTATATTAGTTGTCTGGTTAGTAAGACTGTAAGAGTTAATTCCATTGGATACCGTAAGTTTAGTCACGTCAATATACTCTTCGATATGCAGGTTTTGTCCGTTAATTGTCAGGGTACCATTTGATGCATCATAATCGGCATCTTCTAATACCGGAGAATTTGAAACTGTAATTACAAACGGATCAGAATTATCTGCTGCACAAACGCCGCTCTGCACAACAGCCCTGTAATAATATGTTCCGGTTGATTCCGGGGTTTCAGAGTAAGTAGTTTCTGTATTAGTGATATTATTCCACGATCCATCATTAACCCTTTTCTGCCACCTTAAAACCGTCCCTGTGTGTCCCGAGAGTGTCAGTGTGCCTGTTGATTGGGATAAAAGGATATTTTCGCTATTACCCGAAACAATTCCTCCCTCAGATAAGGGACTGACCGTTACAGTAGCATTTCCTGAAACATCTCCCAGATTATTATCCTCATCTTTTACAGCTATTAATGAGTAGGTTGTTGTGGTTTCGGGTGACACGGTGAAGGTATGGGGACTGCTGGTAATATCTGTTATTGTAAAGTCTTCATTTCCATCGGTATAAACAACTTCCCAGGGACTGTTACCGGTAAGTGTTAATTCAAGGTTAGCAGATTCTCCTGAGCAAATGGAATTAGAGCCCGAGAGTTCAGCGGTAGAATTAATTAAAGAAAAATTCGCCTGAACCGTGGCATCTCCTTCTGTCAGGGTTACGTTTGTGACTGATGCAAAAGCATCATCAATTGTTGCAATACCAAATTCCTCTGTCCACATTGTAAAATCATACCCATCGGGGATGCTGGTTACCTGGATTATCGTGGGTTCACCGTTTTGAACCATTACAGAACCGGATGGTGATACTGATGCACCAGGTGTTCCATCAGTGCGAAGTGTTAATTCATACTGGCAACTAACGTTTGTAAAAGATGACAGAACAACAAAAAAAATAATGGACAAACCTGATATCCTGTTGGCGGAATTAATATTGAAGGTGTATTTTTTCATGTTAATAACACCTGGCACCAGGCTAGGGATTTGGATAGTTTTAAAGTAAGGCGTTACAAATTATAACATGACAGCCATCAAATAGTTCAAAAGGTTTGGATAAAATAGCTCAGATTGAGAACAAAAGTGATTGTATTTATCATTTTTCACGAATTTGAACCTGAGATTTATTTATCTTCAAATAGATGTACAGGCATTATACCAACATCTTATCCACAGTAATGATCAATGATCAATATTACCCTGGATGACTCACAATACAATTCCCGTATGGAAGCTTCGTTCTTCGCTCTATCTCTGACTTCCGGGTTTTAAGTTCGTTATTCGTGTACTCTTTGACTGACCGGAACCGGCAGCTCAATTCCTGCCCTTGAGGGTAGTTTAATTTTTTGCCCTCCCGCTAACTATTGCGAGCCACCTGGCTTCATTATACTAATCCCGGGACCACTAAGCTACTTCATGATAATTACTCTTGCTGTACTAAGGATTCCGTTATTGTTTCTAACTCTGAAAAAGTATATACCCCTTGGCAGATCCCTTATATTCGCTTCATAGTTACTCCTTCCTCTGTTAAGTATGTCAGAGAGCACTATATTTCCCGATGAATTAAATACTTCAAGAATGTGATCCTCTGAAAGATCCATGGAGAATTGAATAAATAAGTAATCTGATGCCGGATTGGGATAGAAAACTACATCGTCTTCGGGAGCCACATTATCTGGCAGATTTATGGATGTTGGAACTCCAAAATCGAAGGAGGTGGCTACCTGATATATTTCCCTTGTACTTTCATCCTGCACAAAGGCAACCAATCCAAGGTTCTCCGCATCAAATACATTTTCAATTGTCCAGTTAAAACTATAGTTTTCCGATTGATCAGTATTCCAGTTTACCGGTAATACAGTTCCGCCTGCATCAGGTAAAAGTTTTCTGACAACATTTCTGAAAACCTCGTTACCCTGCAAACCGATTTGAGAGGCAGTTATTTCCGTTTCCACTACTGCAACATGAAGAGTCAGGTCAAGTCCGTCAAAGCCAGTTAATGATGTTATATCAACTTCAAGGTTAAGTTCATCGCCGTCTTGATCCTGATTTATCTCCAGATTAAACGAAGGCTCGCGGAGGGCTCTTTTCAGGAGGTCCTTTTCAGTGAAAATAACCGGATCATAGTTAAATCTCCCCTGGCCACTCAGTCCACCATCCATAATGGAAAAGGGATCGCGGGAAACGCCATAATATAATGCCCTTGCCGCCGGATCGGCTGCATTTTGATTATTTAAAGGATCACTGGAGCCAAAGGCAGTGTGATAGCTTATGAATGCGATATCATGCTCTTTTGCCCCGGCAACATCATAAACTATCTGGTTAGCGGCAATACTGTTATCATTATTTGCATTTGTGAAATGCTCCAGGAGAACCACTTTACTACGTTCGCCGATGCGTATATTATCAAATGCCAGTCCTCCCTCTGATTGCCCCGAACCATCAGATCCATAGGCAATCCTGAACCTTACAAAACTTTCACCGGCAAGACTGTCAAGATCATGCCTCGTATCAGTCCATCCTGTTGACCCGACCTGGCCAGAAGTCCATCCTGTTTGCTGCCCACCAGGCATACCAGCTATCTGGTTTGAGTTGTACCAGTTTATACCTTGTCCTACTGTTCCTACATTTATCCAGGTATCACTGTTTCCGGTTGAGTATTGCAGCACGGCTCCATCATTGCTGTTTCCGAATTCTTCCCAAAGGTCAATTGCAATCATAGGACGTACTGCTTCACTAAAGTCAAAGCATGGACTTACAACCCGCGATTGTTCCGCTATATTGCTATTTGCTATATCCGTATACCATATATTACCTCCCGCCGACGCAGAAGTGAAAATATCTCCTTCAGGGGGACCATATGTCCAGCTATTTATGCCTTCAGAAGAAGAGGCAGTGCTAGTCCATTCTGATGAAGCATTTCCGAAATCTTCTGTAAACCAGCCATCTATAACTACAAGTGGTATTTCAGTCATAACAAGTTCATTACCCAGTTCAGTCCCTTCACAACCTTCTGCATCAATGACACTTATGACCTCGTAAATTCCACCTGTAGTAACATCCAGTAGATAAGGGCTCGATGTTGCGGTGAATTCATATTCGTTTGTACCGTCGGTGTAAACTACAGTCCACGGTCCTTTACCGGTTAATTCAAATATCAGATCAACCGTTAATCCCTGGCAGAATTCTCCGGTACCACTCAATTGAACTGTGGGTAGCCTGTTTTCAACAGGTCCATAATAAGAACCAGAAACTACTTCTCCTTCGGCAGTTCCTCCAGTGGCAACCGGTATTACCTGCGCTCTTATATATTTATCTTCATCTTCCAGGGCAAGAGTATAAGTTAAACCTTCATGTATCTCTTGCTCATTTGTTCCTGTATCATCATCAGATCTGAACCAGGTAACCTGAGTATCACCTTCCGGATCATCTTCCGGATCAAAATAATTATAGGATACCGTTAGTTCTTTACAAACCTCAAAGGTTCCTGTTATTTCAACATCCGTTACCGAAGGCGGAGCGTTTTCTACCTCTGCCCAGGCGCTTTTTACGGGATCACCCGGACTTGCACCTGCTTCGGCTACCGGGGTGACTTCAAAGGCAATGAAATAACCTGCATCTTCCAGTTTAACCGTGTAGCTGGTCTCATTCTCTCCTTCCAGGATTACTTCACCTGTACCTGAACCGTCATCAGCCCTGTACCATGAATATTGAGAATCACCTTCTGTATCTTCTTCGGGATCAAAATATGTATAGTTTCCGGTTAATGTATTGCCAATTTCCGGAATACCAGTTATCTCAACGTCCAGTGCCTGCGGAGGTTGATTTTCAACTTCAACAGCCTGTAT
This sequence comes from uncultured Bacteroidales bacterium, assembly GCA_964520585.1. Classification (GTDB taxonomy): domain Bacteria; phylum Bacteroidota; class Bacteroidia; order Bacteroidales; family PUMT01; genus PXAP01. Next base: position 1,336 of record CAZFOO010000015.1, on the reverse strand, counting down.
AATATTACCTGTAAGATCTGAGATATTATAATCCGGATGAACTGGTCTGTTCCAGCGGTCTGCTGCTGCCAGGTTATAAGTTTGACCGGTGCTGGAAATTGTACCTATAACATCCAGCAGCTGGTCTATTTCTGTTTTATCGTTTTCACCAATACTAATTATAAACCTGGTCTCAGACAGAACATTAACATCAGGACTGTCCGTTGTAAGAGTGAAAGTGTTATTATCTTTTCCGGTTATTGTAAATGTTGTTGCATCAATATCTTTAACTGGCTCTGGTGCAGCAACAAGTCTTGATGCAGAGACATCCAATGTTGCTGTAAGCTTATTGTAAATTGCCGATTCAATAGAGGGAGGCGTGAAATCAAAAACTGCAACTGATGAAACCTGATCTGCCAGCGCGAGCCCGTTCCAGTTTGCTTCAGCAAACAAATTATAAGATACATTGTCTTTCGAACGCGACCCGTTGTTGTTAAATATCCAGTTCATGAAGGCCTTCACCTTCCCCTCAGCGATTATTGTTGCACTGGTAGAGGAGGAGGGAGTGACATTCGCCGTTTGGTTATTAAATGTGTAAGAGTCGGTCCCGTTGGAAACGGTAAGTTTTGTTACATCTATTTCATTTATCTGGTTTAAATATTCTCCATAGATAGTCAGCGTGCCACTTGATGAGTTGTAGTCCACATTCTCAATTACCGGTGAATTTACAACTTCAATTTCAAACGGATCAGAATTAGCTGTGCCGCAAACTCCGCTTTGCACAACGGCCCTGTAACGGTATATACCTGTTGCTTCGGGTGTTTCTTCGTAATTAGCACCGGTATTGGTGATATTACTCCACGATCCCCCATCCACACTTCTCTGCCATCCAGTAACATTTCCTACATGTCCTGATAACGTTAAAGTTCCTGTCGATTGAGTTAACAAAATTTTATCCAGATCCCCCGTTACAGTTCCGCCTTCAACTGTCGGGTCAACTGTAACAGTGGCACTTCCCTGCGGATTACCCTCTTTATTATATGTGTCTTTTACACTTACCAAACTATAGGTTTTGGTTGTAACAGGTGCTACATCAAAATTATATGGACTCGTAGTTATACCGGTCATCGTGATATTATCATCTCCATTGGTATAAATAATTTCCCAGGGACCTATTCCAGTTAGTGAAATTGTTAGCTCAGCAGTTGAACCAAAACAAATGGTGGTTGATCCGGACAGTTCAGCGGTAGGAGGGATGGAGGTGAAACTGGCCGTAACCGAGATGTCACCGTTAACGTTAGTATCGGTTCTTGGATTATCTGTGCTTCCATCACTCCATTGATCGAATTCATAACCA
>CAZFOO010000014.1:0-57452 GCA_964520585.1 uncultured Bacteroidales bacterium | reverse complement strand
TCCACCCATATGTGGATATTTATGGCCGTAGGCTCCAACTATACCCTTTCGTGGAACCTCCAGGTTTTCCAGGATCCTGAACACAGTATTTGAATAGCCGTCTGCCCAGCCGCTCACAGCCATCACAGGGCACCTGACCGCCCCGTAATCTTCACATATTGAGCCATGCTTCCAGTAATTATCACGCCTCTGGTGCTCAAGCCATTTTTTCAGCCACAAACCGCTTCCTTCAAGACGTTCAAGCCACATAGACCTCCATTTTTCTCCAACTATTGCAGGGTCGGGGGGACAGCTATTATTTGCGAACATTACAGAAGCCCAGGAGAGATTATCGGAAAGCAGGCAGCCACCCATATAATGAACATCATCAGCATACCGGTCGTCGGTGGAGGCTACCGTAATAACTGCTTTTAATTCGGGAGGCTGAAGTGCAGCTATCTGTAGCCCGTTGAAACCTCCCCATGATATACCCATCATGCCGACATTTCCGTCACACCAGGGCTGTGCGGCTAGCCATTTGATTATTTCCACCCCGTCATTAAGTTCCTGCTGAAGATACTCATCTCTCAGTATTCCTTCCGAATCGCCGCTGCCTCTTATGTCCACGCGTACACCGGCATAACCTCTGCGTGCAAAATAACTATGTACTTTATGATCGTTTACAGCTTTCAGGTCCCGTTTCCGGTAAGGTATATATTCCAGCACTGCAGGAATTGGATACTGTTCAGCATCTTCAGGCAACCATATTTTTGCAGCTAAATTAGTCCCGTCACTCATAGGGATCCATTCATTCTCCAGTATCCTTATATCATTCATGTAATCAATTATTTAGATTCCACTTTTCTTTATTTTAGTTGCAGTTGAACAAATTTACAAAAAGAGATACACTTCTCCAAGGTTGGTTCCTTTGTCTAAGGCCGAATTAATCATCCAGGCAGGATAGCATGGACTTGAACAGGCGTAATAAATCCATCTGTTATTTACATTGGAGAGTGTACTCCGACATTAGGTAATCAGGCCTGATTTTCTAAAACACACATAATACTGAATTTCAAAAGTTCGCTTTTTGGGGAAGAATCCACAATTCGAAATGTGATTCTGGTTTACATCAAAGTTTTTAATTAAGGATTAACCTGTGGATCTGTCCGGATTAATCTAAACCGGCAGTAAATTTTTGAATAATAAATGCATAGCATTATCAAACTCCGGTTGTTTTTTATTAACTTTACATTTACAAAAAAATCATAATTTAAATTATTAATTTAACAGCCAAACCAATAACAAGCTACCAAAAATTAACTATGGGAAGATCACAGGAAACTTATAATAAAAAAGAAAAAGAGAAGAAAAGACTGAAGAAAAAGCAGGATAAGCTTAAGAAGAAAGAAGAAAGAAAATCCGGTTCTGAAAAAGGTAAAGGCCTTGACGATATGATTGCATATGTTGATGAAGAGGGAAATATTTCATCAACACCTCCCGATCCAAGTAAGAAAAAGAAAATTAAGGCTGAAGATATTGAAATTGGTGTATCCAGGCAGGCGGAACCCGATCCGGCTGATCTTATAAGAAAAGGTACAGTGACATTTTTTAATGACTCCAAGGGGTATGGTTTTATTAAGGATCAGGAAACAAGGGATAGCATTTTTGTCCACGTGAATGGTCTGACCGAACCTGTGCAGGAAGGTGATAAGGTAATCTATGAAACTGAAATGGGTCAGAAAGGGTTAAATGCCGTCAGGGTAAAACTTCAGGATTAAGCTCCTGGCCTGTTGTTGGAGATACGTAAATAATTTCTCCGTTTGTCCTTTTATCTTTTTTGCTGATAATATTCAGTTTTACGCAGCCTTCTGGTAATATTAATGTTACATATTATGGAAATCCTTTAATAAATGGATGGTATCCTAAGCCTGCATCACGTATTTATGCTTATACTTACCGGATGTTTCAGACATACCCGGACTACCTCCGCAATCGGGTTTTTTCGAGTGGTTTTACCCGCCCGATCCGGGAAACCGGACCAATAACGCAACATTATGGACTATATATTTTAATGCATCCGGGAAAAGTAATTCCGGCAGTGCTTATTTTTTAATAAGTCAGGTTCTTCCGGAAGGCTCTTACCCTGTTTTAGATAGGAGGCTATTTTATTCATCTTGATATTATGCTAATTAGCTGAAAAAATTTAATTTATATTTATTCTGTAGAAAGTAAGAAATCAAAATTTCATAAAGAAATTACAAAATTTTGATTTACAGGATTAACCGCTTCACTTTTAAAAAAAATCATGTACTTTTAGGGCTGGTTTAAAAACAATTAATAAATATAATTACTTTTAAAAATGCCTAAAGTTACTGTAATACAACCTGCCAGTCTTGGGAAAGGCTTTGTGCCTGCAGAATATCTTGCTGAAGGATCGGGGCAGTATGATATCAGAAATATGCAATCTAAATGGCCCGTGGACAAGTGGAGACATTTACGGTCGGACGAGATAGAGAGTCTGGTTAAAAACCAGAATACTGCCGATAACTGGGATGAAATACTGGTAACCGATTGTTTTGATTCTTCGCTGGTTAGGAATAATAAGTTTTTCGGACTGGTACGTATTGGATGTGTAAGAGATATTGTACTGAGACATCATGACCTTAAACTGTCAGTCGGAATAACCAACAGCCTGGTCATCAATTGCGATGTTGGTGATGATGTTGCCATCCATAATGTCCAGTATCTTTCCAACTACATTGTTGGGGACCGATGCATCCTGTTCAACCTTATGGAGGTAAATACTACCAATCATGCCAAATTTGGTAACGGTATAGTTAAGGATGGTGAAAATGAGGATGTTCGTGTATGGCTGGATCTGATGAATGAAACGGGTGCAAGACAGGTCATTCCGTTTGACGGAATGCTCCCGGGAGATGCCTGGATATGGGCAAAATACCGTGATGATATACGTTTGCAGGATAAACTTAAGGAGATCACCCAGAATAAATTTGATACCCGGAGAGGATATTACGGAACTATAGGAGATGAGTGCGTTATTAAAAATTCTCATACTCTTAAAGACATCAGAATCGGTTCGGGATGCTATGTTAAGGGGGCAAATAAACTGAAAAACCTGACAATACATTCATCTGAAGATGAACCTACGCAGATCGGGGAAGGTGTTGAACTTGTTAACGGGATCATAGGTTATGGATGCAGGATCTTTTATGGCTGTAAGGCTGTCAAATTTATTCTTGGCAATAATTCCAACCTTAAATACGGCGCTCGTCTGATTAATTCATATCTTGGAGATAATTCAACTATTTCTTGCTGCGAGGTTTTGAACAATTTGATTTTCCCTGCCCACGAGCAGCATCATAATAATTCATTCCTTGTAGCATCTGTCATAATGGGACAAAGCAATATTGCTGCAGGAGCAACAATTGGTTCTAACCATAACAGCAGGGCTAACGATAGCGAAATAGTTGCAGGACGGGGGTTCTGGCCAGGTCTTTGTACAAGTCTGAAGCATTCCAGCCGTTTTGCTTCCTACACTCTTATCTCAAAGGCTGATTATCTATATGAACTTGATATTAAACTGCCTTTTTCTCTGGTGAACAACAATATTGCCAAAGACCGGCTTGAGGTAATGCCTGCATTCTGGTGGATGCATAATATGTATGCACTTGCAAGGAATTCAAGAAAGTTTATTGCGAGGGATAACCGCTTGAGGAAATTGCAGAACATAGAATTTGAAGCACTTGCTCCTGATACGGCCGAAGAAATTTTATCAGCGATGCGTTTGCTTGAAGTATGGACCGCTAAGGCTGAATTACGGGGAAGAAACACACAAAATATTAATTTGTCAGATGATCAGCTGGCTAATTCCGGTAGTAAGATTCTGAGTGGGCCCGAAGAATATTTTGCCACTCTTGAAGTTTTAGGTGAGGCTATGGAGAATTCTTCAAGAAACGTGCTCATTCTGAAACCCCAAAAGGCTTACCGGGCTTACCGGGAAATGCTGCACCATTATGCATTGAGAAACCTTACCGAATATATTAAATCGAATCCTTCTTCCACTCTCTCATCAATGTCTGATATCCTTGGAGCAGAGCGGGAAACCTCATGGGTTAACGTCGGCGGCCAGTTGATGCCTGAAAAGGACATCGATATTATTCGTACCGATATAAAATCGGGAAGGCTTGAAACCTGGGATAAGATTCATAAAAGGTATGATGAATTATGGGATAAGTATAATTTTGAGAAGGAAAAACACGCCTACGCCATTCTTTGTATTCTGTATAATAGCGACCGGCTTACTTCTGAAATCTGGAATAAAGCGTTAGAAAAGGCAGGGATAATTCAGCAATATGTTTGTGATCAGGTTTATCTTTCCAGGAAAAAAGATTATAATAATCCCTTCAGGATAATGGTTTACAGGAATGAAGAAGAGATGAAAGCAATTATGGGGGATATAGAACAGAATGATTTCATTAAACTCTTAAGGGGGGAAACCGATGCTTATAAATCTTTCCTGAATGATATGCGTTCATTGCCGGTTGAGTAAAGAGTGTTCTGTATAAACATCTTTCCGGGCAAGTATATGCAACCGGAAGTAATACACTCTTCGCCTGATAACTAATTTTGAAATTGATCAGGTTTTTTTGGTTGATTATTTCATTCTTCCTTTAAGATTCAGTATATTTCTGCTGTAAAAAGCAAGAAGACAAAATTTTGTCCATAATATACAAATTTTGGACTAGCAGGAGGAACCGCTCTACCCGGAGGATCCATCCGAGTGGAATACTGAATACGAATACCATGCTTTAGTAAATAATTGAATATTAATTTGATAAACCTGATTTATTCGAATGAAATACAGAAAATTTGGAAGAACAAACTGGGAAGTAAGTGAGATTGGATATGGAATGTGGGGAATGGGGGGATGGACCGGTTCCAGCGATACCGAATCCATGCAATCAATGCAGTTGGCGGTAAACCAGGGATGTAATTTCTTTGATTCCGCCTGGGGCTATGGTGAAGGAAAAAGCGAAAATCTTTTGGGAGACCTTATTAGAGCTAACAAAGATAAAAAGCTTTATACTGCGACAAAGATTCCTCCTAAAAACTTTCAGTGGCCAAGCAAAAGGGAGCATTCCCTGGATGACTGTTTTCCACCTGATCATATTGAGAAATATGTAGAAAGCAGCCTTTCAAACGCCGGACTCGACTACTTTGATCTGATGCAGTTTCACACCTGGGAGGACTCCTGGCTGGACGATGACCGGTGGATCAATAAGATGAATGAGCTTAAATCCAGGGGACTGTTTCGTGCCATAGGAATTAGCATAAACCGGTGGGAACCGTGGAATGGGGTAGAAGCTGTTAAGAGCGGACTGATTGATAGTGTGCAGGTTATATATAATATTTTCGATCAGAATCCTAAAGATGAGTTGTTCCCCGCCTGTCGAAAGAATAATGTTGCTGTAATAGCCAGGGTTCCCTTTGATGAAGGCTCACTTACCGGCAATCTATCCCTCGAATCCGAATGGCCTGAAGGCGACTGGAGAAATACATATTTTGTTCCTGAAAACCTCACCTCCAGCGTTGAACATGCCGAAAGGCTAAGGCCCCTGGTGCCGGAAGGAATGACCATGGCGGAAATGGCTCTGAGGTTTATCCTTTCTGAACCGACGGTAAGTACTACAATCCCTGGCATGAGAAAACCACATCATGTTAAAGCTAACCTGGCTACCAGTGACGCAGGCCCCCTTGATGTCGATTTGTTGAGAAAGCTTGAAGAGCACCGCTGGGACAGAGAGCCCACCGAGTGGTCACAGTAGGAGGTGTTTGTTTTTAATCAACAAAGTTAATTTCTTATCTGATCAGTATTTCCAGAAATGACTAATGATGGTATTGGAAAGTGACCGCAGGTCAATCTTTTCATTCTTCCGGAGATTCATTCAGATAAAAATAGTCATGCGCTTTTACCTATTGGACTTCCCGGAATTTTAAATTTCTGATTGCTGCCGTGGTATGCCATGTAGCGATGCCCAGTGGCCTGGATAATCCTACTTCGGAACGGGTGCTGAAATTATGGGATTTTACATCAACCTGCGCGACCTCTTCATTATCTATAAAGCATCTTATTTTGCCGCTGGTAACCATTAATCCTATGTTGTACCACCGGCCGTTCTCAAATTGCATCATGGAGGAGGTGAAATTTTCGGAAGCATCTTTCCCATCAATGCTGCTTATTCCGACCAAAGAACCTCCCCACCCACCTACGATAAAGGTGCAGTGTTCATCTTCAACCGGAAAGGTCAGTCCGCAAAAAAAGTCATTGCCGTCAATACGCATTGCTTCAAGGGCTATCTCATAGTTGATTTCAGGGAATTCGCCGTTCCAGGTAATACCGGTTGCCCCGTCACCAAAATTGAGGATTATTGAGGAATCTCTTATAGTTACCGGTCCCTGGGGACCAAAATTTGTTATTTCCCACCCCTTCAGGTTATGACCGTTAAACAGCGGATACCATCCTTCATTGTTTGGTTTCGCCTTCATTCCTACTGCCGGTGCATCTTCGGGTATCTCATTCTCCTGCCTTTTTTCAAGGTTGTTAAGTATATATAACATTGCCAGAACAAGGGCAATAATTAATAATGCCCCCATAATGAATACTACGGGATGAAAGGTTTTGGACTTCCTCATGTTTCGGAATTTATGATACTCATTTATGCTGTTTTGTTCCCCTTAAAGTTAAGAAATTTGCAAAACTTATTTTTTAATATATGAGCTTGTATATTATTATGAAGAACAAAATAGTAATTAAATATATATTGTTTGCCTGATGCTTAACAGGTTTACAGGAGGAACTTGGATGTGAAGGTGACGCATCTTTGATATTATACCTGCAAAATGGATTTATTGCTGTAAGCATTTAAGGCCCTGCAGTATGACATGTAGCTTGTTGCTATAGTGCATTAATCTCCCCGCTGATTCTGACCTCTACGGGGAGCCCTTCAATCTCTGCAGGAAAGATATTTCTGGTTGCCGGATCATCTTTTACCATGGAGATTACTATACAATACCTGCCATCTTTTGTTTTTCCTTTTCCGATGCCGTTTACATTTTCCAGGCCCATCCATATATTTCTATACCGTTTTATAAGTTCATCTGCTTTGTTGACTGAATTGGTCATAATCATTATTTATCACGTGGATTAATAATAGCTTTTAGATTAGCTTTCTCAGACCAGGTTAAGGTCAAGCTCACTAAATACATTCTGTATCCTGTTTATTATAGTAGAATTGGTGCTGCCTGCAAAAAGCAGTCCCACTACCTCATTGTCTTTGTTCAGCACAACTGAACCACTGTCTCCTCCCTGACTCATGCCACCTGCCATGAGCTGGTCGATGAATAAGGCTGTTTTGCCTGCTCCGAAATTAACCCGGACAGTTACGTCTGTCTGCTCAATAATGCCTTGAGTGAAACCCGTTGTGCGACCACTTTTCTTAATATCCATCCCCAGCAATCCTTCCGCTATTCCTGAGATGTTGCCTGTCTGCAATATTTCATTTATAACGTCATTCTCATTAACTGGTTCTGCAATTGCGCAATCAACCAGATTGCCGTTTTGTCTTATTCCAGTGGAATGCAGACGCACATTGCTTCCTGACAGCCGGGCAAAAAAATTATAAAGTCCTGTCAGACTCTTAGAAATTCTGCAATTACTGCTTTCGTTTTCGAACCGTATCGGAATGAATCCCGAAAGTTTTGCTATTGTATCATCGGAAACATTTCCTCCATCATGTGGACCGGGCTGAAGGATTCTGTCTCCGGTAACTGCCTGGTTTGAGTTTGCAAGAACGTGATTATTTGAAAGAATATGGATTTTGTTTCCCCTTTTTACAAGACAGCCAAGGGTTCCTGCAGTAATATTATAATGTCCTATGCTTACTCCCCCGGGTGCCGGACGAAATCTGCCGGTGGGAGACTGCAGTATGTGTATCGGTCCGACCGGAGAAACGTCGGTTGGTATGCCCTCAATGTTTGAAGGGATTAACTCGGAATGTTTGAGTGCAGAGGCTGCCACTTTGGTTTCTACAGAGGCGATGATGCATAGTTGACCGGTCTTCGTCCCCTTTACTTTTTTGAATCCTATCCCGGTTGCAATAATATTAGGTTTTTTAAAAAGTTCCCGGTTAATTGCCGGCAGTAATTCTTTTATTTCGTTGGCTTCTTTTTCCATAGTTTATCATTTTAGGGATCAGCAAAATGGAAATTAGATTAACATGAAAAATTAACTTTATTGTTTAATATATAATATCAACCAATAAAGAACGTAATTGATTATCTGTTATATGCTATTTGGTCCGGCGATATAAATTTAAGCTATTTTTCTAATTAGCAGCAAAAGTTATTCAATATTTTAAAAAGTTTTAATGGGCTAGAACGGTTTTTTTCTTTACAGGCCTTTCTTGAACTGATAAATATGATTGTGTTTTGGGAAAGCAATGGAACATGTTGTCGCCCGATTTTTTTAATAATTAACATTTTTTTTAAGGTTTTATTCAATGAATTATTTAGTTTTATAATAATTAAGTTATTTTTAATGTTAGGTTTTATTATTACGATTTTTCAAAGTGTATTGAAAATATTGCCATGGGTTTCCTGACTTTTACCCTGAATACTAATAAATCATTTATGATGGTTTTCCCTGTAAAATATATGTAGTTTAACTGATTATCCGGCTTGAAATGCTAAATCAAGCTTATTTCATGTCAACTAACCGACCATTAGTCAAATAATAATCCATGCATATGAAAAAGACAACTGAAATGAGAATATTGTTTTTTATCTCCCTGGCACTGATCCTGTTTTCTGTTGACAGGGGCTATTCCCAAAATCTTGATGTTCCCTATGTCCCCACGCCACATGATGTGGTTGCCAGGATGCTTGATGTTACCAGTGTAGGTCCGGGTGATTATGTTATAGACCTTGGCTCGGGAGATGGCCGCATAGTTATTGCTGCAGCAGAACGTGGAGCAGTGGGCCATGGTATAGACCTTAACCCCACCAGGATCAGTGAAGCCGTAAATAATGCAAGGAAAGCCGGTGTTGATGACCGGGTGATTTTCATGGAGGGTGATCTGTTCGAAACTGATATAAGCCGGGCCTCGGTGATTACCATGTATCTGTTGAGCTCTGTTAATCTCAAACTGAGGCCAGTCCTTCTGAAAGAGTTGAGACCCGGAACAAGAATTGTTTCTCACAGTTTCAGCATGGGGGATTGGGAAGCTGATAAACATGTACGGGTAGATAACCGGCATATTTATTACTGGGTTATTCCAGCGGATGTCAGTGGTGAGTGGGAGTGGAGTACTAATGGCAGACAATTTAGTATGAACGTCACACAGGAGTTTCAGAAGATCAGCCTGGAACTTGATTCAGGCAATCGATCCCTTGCAATAGAGGATCCTCTGCTGGTTGGGGAAAGGATCAATTTTTCTGCAGTAAACAGTAGTAATGGAGATAGTTATGTTTTTAACGGAAGGGTTGACGGTAATTCCATTACCGGCAAAGTTCAGATCAGAACAGGTAATTCAAAGTCAGTAGAAAACTGGTCCGCTACATTGAGGAGGCGATGAGGAATACTTTCGGTTCAGGCCGTCCTCTTCCCTCTTTTTCAACTTTTAGTTCTGTTGCCGTGATAGTTGGTATTGTTGTGGGTATCGGGATTTTTAGATTGCCGCCCATTATTGCAGCCAATTCAGCCGGGGAGTTACAGTTTATATTGTTTTGGGTTGCCGGCGGTTTTATTTCCCTTATGGGTGCGTTATGTTATGCCGAGCTTTCTTCTGTTATGCCTGATTCGGGAGGTGAATACTACTTTCTCAGGAAAGCTTTTGGACCCGCTACAGGATTTTTTCTTTCGTGGGGCAGGATGACTGTAATTCAGACTGGTTCTCTCGCCCTGGTTGCATTTATCCTGGGAGATTATGCTACCGTAATTCTCGATCTTGGAACATACAGTTCATCGCTTTATGCTGCCGCTACTATTATAGTGCTTACCGGGTTAAATATTATGGGGACGGTACACTCCCGTAAAACACAAAATGTTCTTGCTTCAGTAATAGTCCTGTCTCTGGCAACTATATCTGTTGCGGGTTTTGTAATGTCTAGGGGACAGGTTATTCCTGTTCTTTCCGGTGAAGAAAACGGGGGAACGGTTTTCTCCGGCGGTGCACCGGGTCTTGCAATGATCTTTGTACTGCTTACTTACGGAGGCTGGAGTGAGGCAGCATATCTTACAGGCGAACTCCATAATGTCAAACGTAACATTGTAAGGTCTCTGGTATCTGGTATAGCAGTTATAACAACACTTTATGTACTTATTAACCTTATTTACCTGTATGTTCTCGGACTGGAAACTCTGAGTGAGTCTGAAACAATAGGTTATCTTTTAACTGAGAGAATATTCGGACCCGGAGTTTCCGTATTTATTGCCATACTTATTATTATCTCTGCACTGTCTACTGCTAATGCCACCATAATAACCGGGGCAAGGACCAATTATGCTTTGGGACGGGATTTCAGGCTGCTGGGTTTTATGGGTAAATGGAATAAAAGCAGCAATGCACCAGTCAATGCTCTGGTATTCCAGGGGGTAGTTGCGCTTGTCCTTGTTATTACAGGTGCCTGGTCTCAGCGGGCTATCAGCACAATGGTAGATTACACCGCGCCGGTATTCTGGGTGTTTATACTTCTTACCACCATCAGTCTTTTTGTTTTCAGGTACCGAAAAATTAATTTTTCCGGGGCATACAGGGTGCCGCTATACCCGTTGCCTCCTCTTCTGTTTCTGATTGCCTGTATTTATATGTTATATTCAAGCCTCGTATTTACCGGTGCCGGAGCATTAGTGGGTGCAGGAATATTGGCAGCAGGAATCCCGGTATATTTTCTTGCCAGGAAATACCAGCAATAATTACAATTCCTGACATGTAATGTAACCCTGAGCAGGCTGTTATTCTGTGTTATACTAATTATCCTGTCCTTTCATCCATCTAATTGTTCTGCGCCGGGCGTCCAGGATAATCTGGTACATGGCAGGAACAATTACCAGTGTAAGGAAAGTGGCAATTGTCAGTCCGAATATTACAGTCCACGCCATCGGACTCCAGAAAGCTGCATTATCACCCCCGAAATAGATCTGGGGACGTAATTCGGTCATTAAGGTTACAAGGTTTATATTCAGTCCAACCGCTAACGGAAGTAATCCCAGCACTGTTGTTATAGCTGTCAGTATAACCGGCCTGAACCTTGTTTCTCCCGCATCCTGTATTATGGAAAGAGAAGTGCCGGGATCCAGGAATTTTCCTTCGGGACTGTTTAATTCATCTCTTTTCTTTTCATGCAGGTAATCGGTATAATCAACAAGCACTATTGCATTGTTTACTACAACTCCTGCAAGACTTATTATACCAATACCTGTCATAATAATTACGAATTCCATATTGAACAGGGCCAGCCCGAAAAATACCCCTGCCGTACTGAACACCACACTTCCTATTATTATGAAAGGTTTTACAACGGAATTGAACTGGGTGACAAGTATCAGCCCGATAAGTGCCAGGGCTATCAATAAGGCTGTAATGAGAAATTCCATTGACTCTTCCTGTTCCTGCTGTTCACCGGTGAAGGCATAGGAGTAACCCTCGGGCATATTGTATCTGCTGAGAATATCCCTGAGCTCTTCGTTTATGCGGTTGGCATTGTAATCCGGCAAAACATTGGAACTCAGTGTAATTACTCTTTTCATGTCGATCCTGTTGACCGACCCATAGGTTTTTCCATATTCAGGAGAGGCAACAGCTGACACCGGAACCTGTTTAAGCTGCCCGGTGGCAGCACTGCGGAATGTAATTTGCTGATTCATAAGGCTGCTTAGATCATATCTGTAGCCTTCCTTTAGTTTCATCATTACCGGGAATTCCTCTTCGCCTATTTTAAAGTTTGATATTTCATTGCCGAACAGACCTGTACGTATGTTAGTTGCTATGGCTGAAGTTGACAACCCGTATCTTCTGGCCCTGTCCCTGTCAATGTTTATAGTTATCTCAGGCATGTCTACATCCAGATCCATAGACAGCCCTTCAATACCCTGTATTCCCGAATCTTCAATTTCCTGTTGGATTTCATCTGCTATAGTGAGAAGTCTGTCAAATTCTCTTCCGCTTATTTCTATGTTCACCGGAGGACCGGCGGGAGGACCTGCCATATTTTTTTCTATGCTGAAATCAATATCCGGATAATTTCCAAGCAATTCATTGCTTATTTCGGTCATTACGTCATTGGTGTTTATACCTTCCCTGTGCAGGAAGTCTACGAATGTTATGGTAATACGGGCCCGGTTGGGTGTATCATCGACTGTAAAATCCATTTCTCCGCCTGCACCGCGCCCCACTGTGGTGAGAACCGATTTTACAATATGACTGTAAGGAGCTATTATGTCAGTTACATGATCTTCAACTTCCCTGATTTTTTCGTCGGTATACTCTATATCAGTCCCGATAGGCATTTCCGCCAGAATATTGATGTACTGGGCTTCATTATCAGGGAAGAACAATACATTAGGATTTCGTATACCGAAAAACATCACTGACAGAATAAGAAATAGCAGAGTGCCGGTAACAAAAAACCAGGGATTCTTTCCTTTCAGCGCAAATGCAAGGGTACGGGAATACAAACGCTCATTAAAGGGTAGAAGTTTACGCTGAAACCAGTTCTGCAGTCTACCCAGTAAAAAATAACTGAGAGCCCAGATAAGTGCAGCCAGAATTAATATATTTCCTGAGAGTGTGAATGAGACTATGTGAAAAATAATCCCTGAAAGTGCCATTATTACTATAAAAAATAATGGTCTTCTATATATTGGCCGGCCATGTTGCTTTTCAGAAGAATTATTGCCGGCAGTTTCCCCTTCCTTGAAAAATGTCTTCGAAAAAACCGGTATTATTACCAGGGCTACAAAAAGAGAGGATGTTAATACTATTATCAGGGTGATTGGCAGGTATACCATGAATTCGCCGACTATACCTTTCCAGAAGGCGAGTGGAAGAAAGGCAGATAGTGTAGTGGCAGTGGAGGTGATTATGGGAATTGCTATTTCCGAAGTAGCATATTTTGCCGAATCCAGTACGCTGTTTCCTTTTTCTACAAAACGGTAGATATTATCGACAACCACAATTGCATTATCAACCAGTAAGCCCAGAGCGAGGATGAGTGAGAAAAGGACGATCATATTTATTTGAATATCCAGAAGTCCCAGCACCATGAAGGAAGAGAGCATTGATAATGGTATGGCCAGTCCCACAAAAAGCGAATTCTTTAGCCCCAGAAACAGGTAAAGAACAAATACTACCAGTATAACAGCCAATATTACGCTGTTCTCGAGGTTGCTAAGCTGGGTGCGGATATCTTCCGACTGGTCATTTGTTACAGTAACAGTCAATTCGTCGGGAAGTTGGCCGCTGCCTCTTGCCTCCTCAATAATATTAAAAATATTTTCTGTTGCATCCAGAAGATTCTCCCCGTCTTTTTTAATTACCTGAAGTGATACGACAGGTTCGTCATCCAGCCTGGCAAAACTAACCGGCTCAGCAAATGTGTCCTCAACTGTCGCTATGCTTTCCAGATGTACAATATTGCCCATCTCATGTTTGACTATGATGTCTTCAATTTGCCTTACATCTGTGAATTCGCCGGTAGTGCGGACTGCCCATCGGGATTGGTCCTCGAATAATATAGAACCGCCTCCTACCGATATATTTTCCTGCATGATCGCATTTTCAATATCCATGAAACTTAGTTCCATGGCATCCATTTGAAGTGGATCAATATTAATATGTATTTCCCTTTCCGGGATCCCCGTTATCTCAACACTTGAAATTTCCCTTACCAGCTCGATCTCTTCCTGGAGGAAGTCGGCAAAGCCTTTAAGCTCATCAATTCTAAATTCACCCGAGAGATTGATATTCATTATAGGAAAATCGGAGAAATCAATATCCATTACCATGGGGTCGGCGGGAATATCTGCCGGGAGATCGGGAATTACCCGGTCAACCGCATCTTTTACATCCTGGAGGGCTGAACCGATATCAATATCAGTCTGAAATTCAACAATAATATTGGAATTATCCTGCAGTGAAGAGGAGCTAAGCTTTTCTATTCCTGTGATAGTGTTTATTTCTTTTTCCAGTGGACGTGTGACAAGATTCTCCATGTCTACCGGCGAATTTCCAGGATAGTTTGTAACTACCATTACAGTTGGAATTACCACGTCAGGAAATAATTCTTTTGGCAGGGTCCTGTAGGAGATGGTTCCTGCAACTGCAAGTATCACTGTCAGCAGGAATATAGTACTTCTGTTATTGAGTGCAATTGTGGTTGGACTGAATTCTCTTGATTTGTTCTTATCTGATGATCTGCTCATGATTTATTTACTTGCCTGTGAATATATAGAATGTATTCCCTGCTAAATTTAGGTGAATGCAGATATTAATGTCTGCAGATATCCGGGCAGGATTTTTCATGTATTGATAAGTTCGATCATATCTCCATCGCCGACCTTGTTATGTCCATCGGTAATTATCAGATCTCCGGAACCGATTCCTTCCTCTACAAGGGTTTTGCCTTCACTTTCAGGTCCCCTTTCTATGTATGTCTTCTCAGCAACGTAATGACCTCCGGAATCCTGTTTGGCTATATAAACAAAATGACCCTGCACATCCTCTTTGATCAGAATAGATGGTATAACGATAACATTTTCCTCGGAAAAAGTTTTTATGCCTAAAGCCGCTACCATGTTTGGCTTAAACTTTTCTTCCGGGTTGACTATCCGGAGTTGCAACCTGAACGACCTGTTCTCGGAATTAATAACGTTTCCCAAACGGTACACCGGGACATTGTCCTCGTAATCAGGAAATATCGGGAACTGCAGTATGACGCTGTCATTACTGTTTATTAAAGGGAGGTACCTTTCCGAAACATCGGTGTTTATGTAAAGGTTTGTAAGGTCAATTAACCGCATCACAGGTGATCCTGGCATGGCCAGCTCCCCCTCCTTAATGAAAATATCATCTATTATCCCGGAAAAGGGAGCACGCAATATTGCAAGATCAAGTTGCGATTCCATTGATTTAAGACTGGATTGAAGACTCTCATACCTGTTCCGGGCTTCCAGGTATTGCATCTCACTCCCGATCTCCTGTTCCCATAGTCTTTTTTGCCTCTCATAAACCGTTTCGGCCATTTGAAGATTTGTTTTCACTTCTTCAATATTATTCTCAATTACCGATGTATTTAGCTCTGCAACTACCTGGCCGGCATTAACCCTGTCTCCTCTGCTTACCATGATCTTTTTCATCTGGCCATTTAGTTCAGGGCTTATTGTTGCATCACGGACAGCTTCAACTGAACCGTTGATCTTGATATAGTGTTCAAAATCGCGGGTTTGCAATGTGTCAGCGCGGACTTTAGTTGCTTCCCGGGTGGGCAATCTTTCACCCATATCTGTTAATTGTGTTTCCAGCCGGCTGATTTTCATGTTCAGGCCCGATATCTGATTACGATATTCTGAAATGCTATCCCTTATAGCCTCAGGAGTTTTCTCTGAGGAAGAATCATTGCACGATGGAGTGAAAGTGGTTGCTATGATTAATGAGAATAATATTATTACTTTGGTGAGCCTCATTCCTGGTTATTTAAGTTAGGTAATCTGTTTTATTTGGTTGCCGGCAGGGGATGGATGTTCCTTTTATATATTATAATCCCCTGGCCTTATCAAGGTCATTTTTAGCGTTGATGAATTCAAACATTGCATTATAATAATTAGTACGGGTAGTCAATAACTGGTTATTTGCCTGTGTTAATTCCAGGCTTGTAGACATACCTTCTTTATGCATAATATTAGTTTGCCTGAGAATTTTTTCAGCCAGATCTAAGTTGGCTTTTTCACTTTCATACTGATCCCTGGCATTCCTGTACCGGCTTCTGGCTTCGGCGATCTGTAACTTAAGTGATTCTGCTAATTGTCCGGTTGCCAACTCGGACTTCTGAAGTTCCAGTTTTGCTTCCTGCACTTTAGCCGATCGCAGACCGCTTGAAAAAATTGGTATGTTCAAAGTTAAAGCAATAAAGGATGAAGGAAACCATGGCTCTGACCTGTCTGTAAAATTGAACTGGTTCCTCATCGCCATTTGCTGATAGGTATATGAAGCGGTAAGATTTGGCAGATAAAATGATTGTTGCCTTCTTAAGTTCATGAAGTCCATGGTCTGCCTTGACAGCGATATCCTGTAGTCAATATGGTCCTCATGATCAAAATCTTCTTCGATCTCTGTTCCTGTATCAACCAGCATCCTGTTAAAAAGCTGATCGAGTGAATCAGTAAGTTCAATTTCCTTTTCTAAATCATAGCCAATCTGAAATTTCAGCAGGTCCTTGCTGTTCTCATATTGCCGTTCCATGGTTTGTAATCTGTTTTGCATATTTGAAACTGACAGTCTGAGCTGGTCCACGTTTATCGGATCGGTAAATCCGGCTTTCATTATCTCTTCTGTTTCGGCAAGGTTTTGTTCTAAATTGGAAAGATTTTGCTTCACTATAGATAGATTGTCCCGTGAAAGTAATACAATGAAATAGGTTTCAGATACCTGGTTTCTGACATCGAGTTCTGAACGCTCAAGGGTTTGCCGGGTAAGTTCCCGGTATATGCGAGCCGCCCTGAGCCCAACAATGTAAGAGCCGTCAAATATCAGCTGACTGACAGTTGCCGAAGCGGTTAGGTTTTGTTCTGTCCCGAACTGTACCTCAACGAATTCACCTGGCTCACCACCAAAAAATTCAGCAGGGACGAGCTGAGTTTGAATGCGAAAATTATACTGGTAATTTGCTGATGCATCGAACTGGGGAAGACCTGAGGCTGTGACTTCCCACAGGTTGCTGGCTGCAATCTCCACGTCAATTCTGGCCGATTGCATCTCTGTACTATGTTTAAGAGCATAGTCAAGGGCTTCCTGGTAGCTTATCTTCAAAGGTCCTGATTCATCAGGTTGATCAAAATCATTCAGCTCAAATGCCTTGGTGTGTAGAGAAATCAGCAAGAGAAAGAAGGTTACTAAAAGTTTGTATTGCATTATTCGCATAGAAGAATATAAGTTAATATAGTTTAAGCATCAGATATTTATTCAGTTATGTTTGATTACATACAGTTCTTGCCGCTGTCAAATTAATTATCCTTAATTTGACAGTGTTTAGAGAACAGATATTGCCTTAATTTGTCATTGTTATCAAAAAGGGTTTTTTAGTATAATCTTTTCATAAAACTCGTCTATTTCTTTTAGTCCATTGTTAATTTAATATGATTTCTTCATGAAACTCGTTTATTTTTTTTAGTCCAATGTTAAACGGTTTTCGACACCTGTTTGTTCAGAATTTTTTTTTGGTATTTAAATATTTTTTTTTGTTTTCGGGTGCTTTTGTATGGGCAAAGTATGCGACATTCCCATCTTGTGGGCCTTTCTGAAGATGGTTAATGTAATGATCATACAAACAGGAACAATGGCAAGCGAAGCCCTTAGATTAAATGCACCGGCCAGAAGGCCTGCAATGTAAGGTAAGGACATGCCGCCAAATAGTGCAATCGTAAGGATGATGCTGAAAGCTGTTCCTGAATATTTTGGAAAAAGATTTCCAACATAGGCAAAAACCAGCGGGAATATTGCCGCAAAACCAATACCTGTTATAAACAGGGCAGGCAAAGCTAACCATGGTCCGGTTGAAAACACTAATAAGAGGGATCCTGCAACCGACACAGATAATGATACCCTCATTACCCTGGTCATCGAGGTCCGTCGCAGGATCTCACTTATTATCAGGCGGGCAACGATGAGTCCAAACCAGTAAAAAGAGAGGAAGAGGACCGAATGGCTGTCCTGTATACTGAGTTCTTTTATCATAAAGGTTGCTGACCAACCGCTGACTGTCATTTCCATTCCGCTCTGAATAAAAAGGATCAGTCCGAACAACAACAATGCCGGCTCTTTAAAAAGTTTTAGTCCCTCTTTCACGGGGAAACCCTGTCCATGTTTTGGCGAAGGGAATTTAAGCAAGGTGAAAAACAGGAGTGGCAGAAGTATCAACGCTCCCACAAAACCTATGAGATTTTCATAGGAAAACCTGTCCAGTAATGTCCCCAGAATGAAAGGAACACTTAATGCTCCAATTCCAAAAAATACCCCAAGAAGGCTGAGTCCCGAACCACGATTTTCTGTACTGATATCAGATATTAGTGCATTTGTTCCCCCGTTAACTGCGCCGCCTGCAAAACCAACAATAAAAAGGGAGACCATGAGCATATATGATGAGGGTGCGAATGCTATTCCCTCAATACCTGCAAATACAAGAGCTGCATTGGCAACCAGCAATCCTTTATATCCATAGCGGTCAACCAGGGGCCCGAATATCAATGATCCAATCATCATTCCCATGCTCATCATGATAAATAGTGATCCGGCATCAGCGAGTTCAATATTAAATTTAACGATAACGGAAGGAAGTACTGAACCGATAAGGGTAATAACTATTCCAAAAATCAGCATACCCATGCAACCGGCTGCGAAAATCAGTTTCTTACTGTATGCTGACATAAATTCCGGGATTTTTATCCAAAAAACACTCCGGCAATAAAAATTCCTGCCACCACAGCCACGAGATCTGCAAAGAGGCCGCAACCCACAGTGTACCTGGTGTTTCGTATGCCCACGGCGCCGAAATAAACTGCAACTGTGTAGAACGTGGTTTCCGTTGATCCCTGGAAGGTTGCAGCCATGCGGCCTACGAACGAGTCCACTCCATAATGATTAAATGCCTCTATCATCATTCCTCTCGCACCGCTTCCGCTCAGGGGTTTCATAAATGCCGTTGGGAGCGCTCCAACAAATTCGGTATCTATACCAAACAATCCTATTATGCTCCCAATTGCCGAAACCAGCATATCCAGGGCACCTGAAGCACGTAAGACACCAATCGCCACAAGCATGGCAACCAGGTAGGGAATTATTTTTATTGCAACCTGGAAGCCTTCTTTAGCCCCTTCAATGAACTGTTCATAGACATTTATTTTTTTTCTCCATGCCAGTAAAATAAAAATGATGATAATGAGGAAAAGGAACAAATTTCCGGCGAAGGTGGATATTATCCCTATAGTTGCAGAGGCAAGATTGCTGAATATCCATATAATCACTCCGATAATGAGAGAGAGTCCACCCACGTACATAAATACAACCTTGTTGAAAAGATTTATGCGCTGTACTGCCGAAACAATAAGGAGGCCTGCTATAGTGGAAAAAAATGTTGTAAGCATAATGGGAAGAAATATGTCAGCCGGGTTTTCTGCCCCCATTGCTGCCCGTATTGCCATAACCGACACCGGAATAAGTGTCAGTCCGGATGTATTAAGGACGATGAACATTATCTGCGAATCGGAGGCTTTTTCCTTATCGGGGTTAGTTTCCTGCAGCTCCTGCATGGCTTTGATGCCCAGTGGAGTTGCGGCATTGTCGAGGCCCAGCATATTAGCACATATATTCATTGTCATAGAACCGAATGCAGGATGATTTTCTGGAAGTCCGGGAAATATTTTTCTGAAGAAAGGCATAACGAAGCCGGTCATTCCTGTTACCGCACCGCCTTTTTCTCCAATTCTCATTATGCCAAGCCAGAGTGCCATTACTCCTATAAGATAAATAGCAATATCCACGCTAATTTTGGCCATCTCAAAAGTGCTTTCCACGATTGACACAAAAACATCCCTGTCCGCCTCGGTAAAAGTATAACCGATCAGTGGCTCAATAAATCCTCCGAAAATATAACCCAAAACCCTTAATATGGCGACGAACATTGCAGCAACGAAAAAACTGATCCAGATATAATTGAGAGTCATATCAGAAAATTATTTTGGAGAAACGCAGGACTTAAATTACAAATTATATGATTAGTTCTGCAAGGCGGCAATTTAATAAAAATCCCTTTCACGATTCAGGATAAGGCGAGGTTATTTTTTCTTTATTCATAATTTGTCAGATGTGAAGTCCATATATATTTATATTTGCCGAAGGTTACTGTGGGTTTATCTGATCAGATTTGTTGAAAAGTTGTTAAATTAATATATCATCCCGTGAAAATAATTGAATTAATTGAGCGCTACTTCTGGCTGTTCCTTATTGCAGGTCTGGTTTTAGGAATTGCCTGGCCTGTTTATAATGACTTTTTGATGGCATTATTAAAACCATTATTGATGATGATGCTTTTTCTGGTTTTTTTAAAGACCGATATGACCGGAATAATTCGCCAGATAAAAGATTACAAGCTGATGACATATCTTGTATTCATGTACATGCTGGTTATTCCTTCGGTGTTTTTTCTGGTTATAAATCTGTTCAACCGTGAACTTGCCATAGGAATATTACTTCTAACCGCCATGCCTGCTGCAGTGGCTTCATCTACGCTGACAGATATTATCAGGGGGAATACGGCTCTTTCTTTAAGTATTACGGTAATAACATCGATGATTGCTCCTTTTACAGTGCCGTTATTATTCGGGTTTATTAATTATGATGATCTTTCGATTGACACCTTATTAATGTTTAAAGATCTGGCAATGCTGATTTTTCTTCCCTTGACCATTTCCCGGATTTTAAAAAGATTTTTTCAGGACACTATTGACAAGGTAAAAGTAACATTTACCTCTTTCAACGTTTTTTTGCTTTTTATAATGATTTATGCTGCTATGGGTTCACAGCGCGATATAATACTGGATCAACCGCTTGTCATTATTTGGCAAACACTCTTTTTATACCTTATTTTTGTTCTGTTGCATATTATTGGTTATGTTATGGGATACAGGCAGGATAAAGAAAGCAGGAAGGCCATTGCAGTGGGGGCTGCTTATATGAATAATGGTATGGCAATTGTTCTGGCAGCAATTCATTTCGAACCATCAATCCTCGTACTGATGATTCTATCAGAATTTCCCTGGAGCACTCTTCTTGCTCCGTTCAGAAGAATTGTAAATTAATAAAATAGTGTCTCATTCTATTTCACAGACTTTGGTAGCATGGGGATTTCCTGACTCATTCCGGCCAGATCATTATCACACCATCATCTAAAATGTTAAGGATATTTAAAACAGCCGTTATAACCTGATCTGTCTTTTCCTTGTATAGATGGATCTGGTTGTTTAGCTTTTTAGCTTAATTGCATGTTCAGTATCTAAAACCGAGAAAAATTCCTTTATCTCTTGAATGTCAGAGGATAACGCTTCTTTGATTCCTCCTTCATATATAACAGTGCCTTTATCAAGAAAAATTATCCTGTCAGCGATCCTGAGAATACTTGATACTTCATGGGTTATCATTATAATTGATATTCCAAGAAAGTCTCTCAGGTTCAGAATGAGGTTGTCAAGAGACTTGAGAGATACGGGGTCCAGTCCGGCTCCCGGCTCGTCGCAGAAAAGCAGTGGAGGGTCCATTGCTATTGCCCTTGCCAGGGCAACTCGTTTGAGCATACCCCCGCTGAGTTGGGAGGGATAGAGATCAAGTGCATCTTTTAGGTTTACGAGGCCCAGTTTCATTATAACGATATCATCTATAAGGTCTTTTGGAAGGTTACCCTGGTGTACAAGTGGCATGGCAACGTTTTCACCCACAGTCATTGAGGTTAATAGTGCTCCGTTCTGGTAGAATACACCCATCTGATGATACATCTTTTTCATTTCCTCTTCCGGCAATCCGGAAATATCTTTATCCAGCATAGATACATATCCTTTTTCTATAGGAATTAATCCAAGCAGATGTTTGAGAATAGTCGTCTTTCCTGAACCGCTACCTCCGATGATTACTGTTATTTCACCTTTAAATGCTGAAAATGAAACATCGTGCAGAATTTCTGTGTCATCAAATTCTGCAAACAATCCTTCAACCTCAATGACTTTCTCCATTTTCTATTAATAGATTTTAATAAAACAACACCGCCATTAAACTATCTGCCAGAATAACAAGAGATATTGACACAACGACTGCCTGGGTAGTTGCTTTTCCAACACCTTCGGCACCCTTTTCGACCCTGAAACCGTAAAAGCTGCCGGTAAGTACAATTATGGCACCGTAAACCTGGCTTTTAATAAAAGCCGTGAGTAGGTCTTTGTTCTGCATAACACTTTCCATCCGGGTTATGAATATTTCTGGAGTAATATTCAGATTGGCGTAGGCTGCAGTTGCTCCACCGGCTATTCCTGATACATTGGAAAGTATAATCAGTAGAGGTATGGTAAAAAGGCTGGCGTATAATTTTGGAACCACAACATACCTGACCGGATCCAGTCCCATTGTTTTCAATGCATCCAACTCATCAGTCACCCTCATTGTAGCTACTTCTGCCGCAATGGATGAACCACTTCTTCCGGCAATCAGCACTCCGGCTATAAGGGGCCCCATCTGACTCATAATACTGATAACCACAAGGTCGACGATATAAATATCGGCACCGAATTCCTGCAGATATTGGGCTGACTGCACTGACATTACAAAGCCTATTGCATATGACATAACAATTACTATAAGCGAGGCATTTACACCGATATTAACGGACTGGTTAACAAACTCACCTTCCCTGGTGGTTTTTGTTCTGAAAAGGTCTGCTACTGACCAATAGAATAAATCGGCCGCAAGTAGAAGAAACCCATAAAGATAAGATGAGATAAAACTATAAGTTCCCCTTCCGACAGCTTCGGTTATTTCAAAATCTGTGTCTGTTTTTTTCTCTATTGAGACGTCTGAACTAAACAGATTGATCTTTTTCTCCACATTCTCATTACCCCCTTCAATTCTTATTTCAGGAATTTTTTCTGATAATTTTCTTTTAATATATAAAAGTGATGTAACCCCTGCACTGTCAATATTATCAAGTTCTTCCAGATTAAAGGTGATTTCAGCAGAATTGAGAAGCTGAAGTTCTTTGATTACAGTTCTTGTAAATTCACCTGCAACCGCTACTTTCAGTTGCCCGGATATATATATAGTTTTATCCTCAAGCCTGCAAACGGTATTTGGGGTTTCCAGTATAATTTTGCCTCTATTTTTGTTGACTGGCTTCATGAAGTTTATCAGGTGATTGGTTTCAGCATTATTACAGGTTTGTCAGAATGGAATTTGAAAATATTCCCAACTCTTCAATGAATATTTCGCTTACTACCGCAGCAAAAAGATTCAGATTCCTTTCCTCAATCAAATGCTTCCTGTCTGCCCTGTGATTTAATATCTCTTCGCCGGTTTGGTTATCATTTAAACTGAATTTAAGGTTCAGGTGGACATGATATTCTTTTCCTTCTTCAATTAATTCAAGGTGATAGACCAGGGTTTCGATGGTGAAATCTGACTCAGTATAAAGGGAAGGTGTATAAAGGGTTTTGAAAATGTCATGCCCGTTAAGAAATTCGGGCATTAAATATATGAAACTTTGCTCGGGTCTCACTGCCCAGTGGTTAAAAGAAAAATATCTGATTTGATGTGAGTTTTCCCTT
The DNA here is from genome assembly GCA_964520585.1 of uncultured Bacteroidales bacterium. GTDB lineage: Bacteria > Bacteroidota > Bacteroidia > Bacteroidales > PUMT01 > PXAP01. The sequence continues at coordinate 33,823 of CAZFOO010000014.1, read as the reverse complement.
ATTGCTATCTGGGAACCTGCAAATGCAGGATATACTTCAATAGGATTGATCAGGCACGAATAATCTAACGGCTCAGTTGCATTGTTAATGTTTACTTCTACATCTGCAGGATATTCCAGATTGTAGTACCTGGCAGGGACGGACTTGCGGGACAGGCATCCTGAAGAAATCAGTGAAATGAATAAAAGCAGAAAGCATATACCTGTCCTGTTTATAAAATTAAAATCGGGAAAGTGTTTTCTATTATGAAGCATAACGATACTTTTTTATGTTTTTATTTTATAGTGATCACTTTACAGAAGAAAAGTTATTTCATTAAAAAGACAAAACGGCTAATTTTTGTTGTTAATTACCCTTCAGGTTTTTGTCAGGTGTGTCTCTTTGGCTCTTTCCCCTTATTAATATTGAAGGATCATTACCGATCTTTCTGCTAGCTTCGTTAAGATTTTCCAGTGTATATTTTAAAAGGATAAGATTCTCATTGAGGTGACTGCTGCTGGATTCGAAATCAGTCTCCAGACTAGCCAGCAAGCCCTGTGTATATCTGGTGGCTTCGGCCAGGTTATCAATGAGTTCTTCAATATTTGCTTCCCTGAGTGAAAGTGAAATATCCCTAAGATTACCAAGCACCTCGGCAATTTCTTCTCCTTGCATTATCTCATCAAACCTTTCCATTGAAGAGGCAAAGTCCATCGATGCACTATCCAGTCTGCCGGAAATTCTATTTACGGAAGCTGTAGTCTCTCTTATATCATTCCTGTTTTCAGCAAGAATTTCATCTGCTCTGGATATGGTGGTATTGGTGTTATCTGCCAGAACTGAGATGTTCTCCAAAGCCTGTGTAAAATGTTCAAGCTTTTCAGGGGCGGTAAATTCCTGAAGGTTGTTCAATACCTCTTCAACCTTGAATGCAAGTACCTCGGCCCTGCCACTAATATCGGTTGCCAGAGTGGAACCTGCACTGATGAAACTTTCCGGTTCAAGGTTTTCAGCATCCTCACTTCCTCCGCGGATCTCGATAGCTTTCATGCCGGTGATGCCTACACTTACGATATCGGCAACGGCATCTTCTTTTATAGGCGTCTCAGGTTCGACTGTAAGTTCGAATATTATCCTGTTAAATTCTTCCGGGTCAATATTAATATCCTGTATGGATCCGACGTTTATACCCAGATATTTTACCGGGCTGCCCACTTCAAGACCGGTAACGGATATATCCTTATAGGCAATATAATAAGTGTCTTTGGGCTCAAGTAGTGCCCGTCCGGTAAACCAGCCAAATATCAACAGTAAAAGAGTTCCACTGATTATTATAAATACACCCAGTCTGATTCTTTGCCCTTTCCTTTTCATTCGTATAAAGTATAGTTAGCAATCTGTTTAACAATGTGTTAATAATGCATGGTCCGGTCATTTTGCTTTTCAATCCATGGATCACCCATGCTTTATTGACTTCGTTGATTTCACATGCAATAATAAGTTCTTTTTGCCATATTCATCTGATGTGAAATTCATATTATTTTGTCTGCCTAAGGCTGATACGGGTTTTCCTGGTAAGTTATTATTTTAATTATAAGCAAGTTAAATTTATTATTCAAATGGTTGCCCCGTATGAGGCATCCATGATCTACAGTAAATTATTCATTATTCATGTAGTTAATAGTTTCTCTGACATAAACTAAGTCATTTATCGATGATATAGATATTATGACCACTGGTTTTGCCGTGGCTCTATAATAATTATCTAAGATCAAATTTAATGATTTTTTTCCAAAAAGCATTTGCAAGCGATTTTTGAATCGCTGGGTTCCATTTGTTGAGTTTTTAATACCTGCATATGCTTTAAATGGGTCATTGATTTGATATAGACTTATAATACTATTGTGATTTTTTTGAAAATATTTTAAATTGAAAAAACTTAATAATTCGTGACATTGAAAATATTTATATTTTTAATCCGGGTGTTAATGTCTAACTAATAAATAAAATATTCAGAAAATATAAAGTAAATACAGGGGAATCATAATCATCCTCCGCAGATATTAATTTTACACCGGACGGGAAATGGCAGCATCCAGTATAACTGATAACAAAAATTTGCATATCTGTATAAAATTCGTAATATGCACAATATTTTATATTAACCTGGTTTATACAGATGCAATCTCTAATCCGAGTATTATGCAATCAATGAAGCTGACCGGGATCCGGAAGATGGAAATGGTAAATGTTCCTGATCCTGTTATTTTAAACGATACCGGTGTCAAAATTAAAATGATGGCGGTGGGTGTGTGTGGCTCTGATATTCATTATTATACGCAAGGCAGAATAGGAAGCCAGGTAGTGGAATTTCCTTTTGCCCTGGGCCATGAGGGAGCCGGTGAGGTTCTGGCAACTGGTTCGGAGGTGACCCGTGTCCGTGTTGGTGATCGTGTTGCAATTGAACCAGCCATGCCCTGCATGGATTGTGACCAGTGCATTTCCGGCAGGCCTCATACCTGCCGGAATCTTAGGTTTCTTGGATGTCCGGGACAGGCCGAAGGATGTCTTTCCGATTATCTGGTTATGCCCGAATCAAGCTGTTTCCCTATAAATGATAATATAAGCTATGATGAAGCTGTTATTTCTGAGCCCCTCGCCATAGGGGTTTATGCTGTTAGGAGGGCTATGCCTGTGCACAATATGAATGCCGGAATACTGGGATTTGGTCCTGTCGGGATGAGTGTATTGCTTGCTTATAAAGCTGCCGGCGCTGAAAACGTTTATGTTACTGACAAAATCAGAGCACGGATTGCCATGGCATTGGAAAACGGGGCTGCGTGGTCGGGAAATCCCGATGACGAAGATGTCGTTGGTGCAATTCTTGATAAGGAGAATGGTGGACTCGACCTGGTTTTTGAGTGTTGTGGAAAACAGGAGGCTATGGATCAGGCTGTTGATTTATTAAAGCCGGGTGGTAAAATTCTGATGGTCGGTATTCCGGAGTTTAATGACTGGTCATTCAGTGCCGACAAATTGCGCAGGAAGGAGATTACTTTGATAAATATACGCCGGCAGAACCATGCTTTGGAAGAGACACTTGAACTGCTGTCATCTGCAAAAGTAAATGTAAGTCACATGGTAACACATCGTTTTCCTTTGGAAAGGGCAGGAGAGGCATTTGATCTGGTTGCCGGTTATAGAGACGGTGTTATGAAGGCAATAATAGATTTTTAAGCAGTTTTTCTCTGTTATCTAATGTATTTCTCTTATAAATGCCGGATATTTGCATTTAATGCGAAGAGGTTCAGAATGTATATTAAAAGCACTTGATATTTTTCACCTGATATTTATGCATTTTTACAGGACGAGATTTTAAATAATTATGTATTTTAATTATTATTCCTTGCCGGCACTGTTTGCTGCATTACTGATGTTCGCCCTGAGCCTGATGATCCGGAGTTACAGATCAACTCCGGGAGTCCGGTATTTTTCTCTACTGATGCTATCTGGTGCTATTTATTCCATGTTTTATGCACTTGAGATATCCTCATCAGAGCAAATTTTTGTAGATATCTTTTATAAGATACAATATACAGGAATCCCATTCATTCCTGCATTTTTCATGCTTTTCTCAATAAGCTATACAAGGAAAGCCGAGGTTCGTGAGATTTCCATTCTGTTCCTGGTTCTGATTGTTCCGGTTATAACTGCTTTGCTCGCTTTTACCAATGATTTCCATTCTCTTTTTATCAGTAACGGTTTTATTACTACTGAAGGGGCCTTTCCTGTTTTTATGTTTGAGACCGGTCTTTGGTACTGGGTGCATCAAGCCTATTCGGTGATTGCCATTTTCTCCGGGATCGTTCTTTTATTCAGAATGTGGATCTTTGCTGCACCTGCTTTCAGAAGCCAGATAGGGATTATCCTTTCGGGATCACTTATTCCCTTTGTAATTTATGTTTTTTACATTTCAGGGATGTTTCCCGACGGAATCGACCCCAATCCCTTTTCTTTTGCCTTTACAGGAGTTTTTATTTTTGCGGGGATATCCCGTTTTCGTTTGTTCAGACTTGCTCCGATGGCACGTAATATGTTGTTTGACAATATACCTGACGGGGTGGTCATAATAGATAAATATTTCAGGTTAGTGGACTGTAATAAATCCGCCGCAACCATGTTTGGGATTGATAATGTCGATATTGGAAAACCAGCCGGCACAGTATTTGAAAGGTGGCCAGGCATAATGATGTACCTTACGGGCAATGAAAAGAATACCAGGTTTGAAGTTTCCAGGATATCAGGAGAACATACCATGTTCCTGGATTGTTTTTTATCGCCGCTGACTGATGATTTTAATGTTGAGCGTGGACAAATGCTGGTTGTCCATAATGTTACCGAGCAAAGAAGAGCTGAGATTGACAAAGATGAAAGTGAAGAGAAATTCAGGATTATCTATGAGAATGCCCCGGTAGGCATTATGTATTTTGACAGCAACGGCATAGTTGAACTGTGCAATGAGTATTTTATTAAGATACTGGGTTCTGAGGAAGATAAGGTAATAGGGTTTAACCTGTGGCAGCTGTCCGATCAACGTATTGTGTCTTGTATTAAAAGGTCTTTCCAGGGTAAGCGGGCTTCCTTTGAAGGTGAATATACTTCCCAGACCGGGAATAAAAAGGTTTTTGTTAAAGGTGCCTTTAAGCCTCTTCTTTCGAAACGTGATAATGTGGAAGGTGGCCTCTGTATTGTTGAGGATATATCTGCCCGGAAAGCTGCAGAAGACAGGATAAAAAGCACCAACGAAGAATTAAAGCGGTTAAATGCTGAGAAGGACAGGTTCTTTTCTATCCTGGCGCACGATCTGAGAAGTCCTTTTACGGCTTTTCTTGGTTATACCGATATCCTTGAGGAGAGTCTGGGTTCAATGCCGTTGGAATCAATTAAGTCCATTGCTGCCAGCATGAAAGAATCGGCTAACAACCTTTACGGGTTACTGGAAAACCTCCTGCAATGGTCAAGAATGCAGCAACGGGTAGTTTCTTTTGACCCGGAAGAGATTTTATTAAGAGAGGAGATATTGAATTGTATTGAGCCAATGCTGACATATGCCAATAACAAAATGATTGATGTTAGTTATGACATACCCGTTGAAATTATGGTTGTTGCCGACACCAAAATGTTGGATACCATTGTGAGAAACCTGTTCACTAATGCGGTGAAATTTACTCCCAAACACGGGACAATAGATATATCTGCATGGGAAGCTCCCGATAACAGGATTGATATCTGTTTCAGGGATACCGGCATTGGAATGAGCAAGGATATTTTAGACAACCTTTTCCGCCTGGATGTGAAAACCAGCCGGAATGGAACCGACGGGGAGTTAAGTACAGGACTCGGGTTGATATTGATAAAAGAGTTTGTCGAAATGCACGGGGGAAGGATCCGGGTTGAGAGTAAGGAAGGTGAAGGATCGAGCTTTTATATTAGTTTAAATAAAGCGGAAGATATTGCCCATAGTTAAAAATTGCATGGTATCTTTGCAATTGTTAAACCCTTTACTTTTATTTTTGTTTAAGTATTGCCGTTTTAAAGCAGACCGGCAACTAATTGGTTTTTATTTAAAATTTAAAAAAAAATGTCAGGAAGAAACGGTGTTACAGATAAACGAATAAAATATTACCGTACGTTGCCAAAGCCTTCTGAATTTGTGTCGCGGTTCCCACTGGCAGCTGATGGGAAAGAAGTAGTCAGCCGTTCAAGACATCAGATTAACGCAATAATCAGGATGGAGGATACCCGGAAATTGCTGATAACCGGGCCATGCTCAATCCATGATGCAGATCAGGCGAAAGAGCTTAGTTGCAAGATCTCCAGGATGAGCCGAGAGGTAGAAGACCAGTTTCTGGTAGTAGGCAGGTTTTATTTTGAGAAACCAAGGACCATTGATGGCTGGAAGGGAATGGTCTATGACCCTCATATAAATAATTCCAGCGATATTGAGAAAGGGTTGGAGCTTGCCAGGGAGATTCTTATACATGCTGTTAATGAATGCAAATTACCTGCGGCAACCGAGTTTCTGAATCCCTTTACTCCTCAGTATTATTCAGATCTGATATCGTGGACCGCAGTCGGGGCCCGGACAAGTGAAACACAGCTTTACAGGGAAATGATGTCCGGGCTTTCAATGCCGGTGGGTTATAAGAACAGTACACGTGGAGATATTGATACTGCCCTGAACTCATTGATTGCCCTGAAAAATGAAACTTCCTTTATCGGGATCGATCAGTTTGGTAATGCAAGTGTTGTTGCTACTACCGGTAATGATATGGGTCATCTTATTTTGAGAGGTGGCGATTCTCCCAATTATAACAGGGCAAGTACCCGGTATGTCCAGGAAGCAATGTCAGAAAGAGGACTTAATAACGGATTCCTGGTAGATTGCAGTCACGGAAATTCAGGAGGTGATTTTAAAAAACAATCCGGTGTTTTTGAAAATGTTATTGACCAGATAACCGAAGGTAATGATTTTATTGTTGGACTGATGACAGAAACCAATCTGGTTGAAGGCAAGCAAAAGATAAGTAAAGATCTAACCGGATTCGATAAGTCCACTCTCCAGAGAGGTGTTTCCATTACCGATGCCTGCATGGGCTTCGATTCAACCCGTGAACTGGTGCTCAGGTCGGCCGACAGACTGAGGAAACAGAAAGCATAAACTTTCCAATATATTGCGTCAATTACCCGGACAGGCTATCATTATTTTACCTGGGAAAGGTCTTTTTGATACACGGCAACATAATTTCCATAAAAATATATAAATATATAACAATTGATATAGATTAAATTGTTTAACTTTATATTTTGTATGGTTTTATTGAACCGGTATGTAAGGCTAATACCAAAAGATGCAAAATGATGGAGAAAAACAAATTGTCCGGCGAGGTGTTTTATCCCTCTGAAAAAACAAAAGGCAAGGCTCTGATCAAGGACAGAAGTTTCATTGACGCGAAGGCTGAGAGGGATCCTTCAGACTTTTGGGCCGGTTATGCCAGTGAGTTGCACTGGTTCAGAAAATGGGACAAGGTGATGGATGACTCAGACAAACCTTTCTATAAATGGTTCACCGGGGGAGAGACAAACATTGCCTATAATTGTCTGGACAGGCATCTTGATACTTTCAGGAGGAACAAACTTGCACTTATATGGGAGGGTGAATCCGGGGAAGTGAAAACCATGTCCTATTTCCGGCTGCATCGGGAAACATGCAGATTTGCCAATGTTCTTAAGAGCATGGGGGTTAATAAGGGGGACAGGGTAACAATATATATGGGGAGGATACCGGAGATCATAACCGCTATGCTTGCATGTGCACGTATTGGTGCAATTCATTCGGTTGTATATGGCGGGTTTTCTGTCGAATCTCTGACTGAGAGAATAGAAGACAGCCAGTCGCGGGTTCTTATTGTAGCAGACGGGGCATATCAAAGGGGAAAGACGGTACAACTGAAGGATATTGCTGATGAGGCATTAAAAAGAGCCGGAACAGTTGAGCATGTGGTGGTTGTGAAACGGACGGGACAACAGGTTTATATGGAGCCGGGCAGGGACATGTGGTATCATGAACTTGTCAGTCTCCCGATAGCTTCCCACAACTGCCAGTTGGAAATCATGTCTTCAGAAGATCCGCTTTTTATTCTTTATACTTCCGGTACTACCGGTAAACCAAAGGCCATCCTTCACACCCACGGTGGTTATATGACAGGTACTTATGTTACCACTAAGTTATATCTTGATGTTCAGGAGGAAGACCGGTTCTGGTGTACTGCCGATCCTGGCTGGATTACAGGGCACAGTTATATTGTTTACGGACCTCTGCTTAATGGAGCTACTACCTTTATGTATGAAGGCGCTCCGTATCATCCCTTCCCTAACCGCTGGTGGCAAATGATAGAGAAATATGGTATTAACATATTCTATACTGCTCCGACAGCAATCAGGGGATTTATGAGGTTTGGCGATGCCTGGGCGAAACGGCACAATCTTTCCTCACTCAGAATTCTTGGTTCGGTAGGTGAACCCATTAACCCGGAGGCATGGAAGTGGTATTATAATGTAATAGGTAATAGTAATTGCCCTGTTATCGATACCTGGTGGCAGACTGAAACAGGGATGCATATGATAGCGCCTTTTCCTACTGATCCTTTAAAACCGGGCTCAGGTGGATTACCTTTTCCGGGAGTCCAAATGGATGTTGTTGACGAAGAGGGCAGATCTGCAGGAACAGATAAGGAAGGTTATCTTATTATTAAAACTCCGTGGCCTGCCATGGTCAGGACATTGTTTAAAGATCCCGGCAAATTCAGGCAACAGTATTGGGAGAAATATCCCGGTTATTATATGACGGGTGATAGTGCCCGTATTGACAGCGATGGGTATATATGGATAATCGGCAGGGTGGACGATGTTATCAAGGTTTCCGGCTACAGGCTTGGTTCAGCCGATATAGAAAGTGCCCTTGGCAGCCATCCGTCGGTTGCCGAAGCCGCGGCTGTAGGGGTGCCCCATGAAATAAAGGGAAATGTAATTCATGCTTTTGTTATATTAAAGGAGGGAGAACAGACCAGCGATCATCTGGTTGAAGAGTTAAGGAAGCACATAGGCCACGAAGTCGGTCCTATTGCAAAACCTGAGAAAATTGAGTTTGTGGATAAACTACCCAAGACCAGGAGCGGCAAAATAATGAGGAGGGTTCTTAAAGCACAGGCTATGGGAGAAGATCCCGGTAATATATCTACTTTAGAAGATTAAATCCGTTCAATAAAACTATTTGTGATGTTCATGGGTCCTGCTTATAACCGCAGGCATATACGCATGGAGATACTTTGTTCTGATAAGGTCTGGGCAATCAGCCATTTTCTTTTTTCCATGCCTCGATGGCCAGTCTTACCGAACCATGCTTCAGAAGAAGTTCTCCAGCTTTTTCTGCATTCATAGATAATTCTTCCATGATCATCCTGGTACCCCGCCTTACCAGCTTGCTGTTTGTAAGCTGCATATTGATCATCCTGTTACCCTTTACTTTTCCAAGTTTGATCATCAGTGAGGTAGTTATGATATTTAATATCATCTTTTGTGCGGTTCCTGCTTTCATCCTTGTGCTGCCTGTAAGGAATTCCGGACCAACAACTGCTTCTACGGGAATTTCTGCTGCTTCTGCTACGGCTGACCCCGGGTTGCAGGTTATGCATCCTGTCAGCAGCCCTTCACTTCTTGCCCGTTCCAGTCCACCTACCACATAAGGAGTAGTACCGGAAGCTGCTATACCAATAACTGTGTCAAGCTCATTGATTCCGAAGCCTATAAGTTCTTCCCATGCCTGGTCAGGATCATCTTCGGCTTTTTCGACTGCCTTTCTCAGTGCTCTGTCTCCTCCTGCGATCAACCCGATAACCATATTGTCAGGCACCCCGAAGGTTGGTGGTAATTCGGATGCGTCAAGAACACCAAGTCTTCCGCTGGTTCCTGCACCAAGATAAAAAACCCGGCCTCCTTTTTTCATCCTGGGAAGTATGTGCTCTATTAATAATTCAATTTGAGGAAGAGCTTCCCTGACAGCTATGTGTATCAGGGAATCTTCCCTGTTAATACTTTCAATAATTTCCTTTACCGGCATCTTTTCGAGATCCTGATATCTTGAGGGTTGTTCAGTTATGATTTTTTTCAGGTTCTCATCTTCTTTTTCTTTCATTATCTTAGTGTTGAATTTGGTTTTTATGATAGTCAATAAGACCTTTCATGGGTGATTCAGTAATAGTACCTATATGGATTCCTGCTTCATCCGCTGCCTTCCTGAGTATTTCACTGAAATGCCACCCAATGCTCCCCGTCACACTAACCGGCAAATGCCCGGATTCAGGGTACTGACTCACATTACGCCCGAAAAACTCTGCAAAACTGATTTTTACCAGATTATAAATTGCCGGATGATCAATGTTTTCAGCAATAAAAAATGTGAAATTAGCCATAAACCTGTTTGGGAAGGCTCTCCTGTACACCTTGTCCATGATTTCATCAGGTTTCATCTGATATTTTTCAAAGAATGCACTGCATATTTCTTCCGGCAACTGGTTTTTCAGTATATCTGCAAGTAACTTCTTTCCAAGGACAGTGCCACTGCCTTCATCCCCCAGTATATAGCCAAGCGGTGGAACATGCCTTTTTATTATGGTGCCGTCGTAATAACACGAATTTGAACCTGTGCCAATTATGGCGGCTATTCCGGGACTTGTTCCGCAAAGTGACCGTGCTGCAGCCATAAGGTCAGAATCCACCAGTATCTTCCCGGCATTGAAAAATTTATCCAGAGCTCTTTTTACCTTATCCTTTTTTTCCGGATTGGCACATCCTGCTCCATAAAACCAAATAGCATCATAAGGACCATCAACTGATGAAAACTCATTCCGCAGACAATCATATATTTCATTCTCTGTTTGCAGGAAAGGGTTTATTCCCGGGGTATGGCATTTTTCTGCGGTACTGCCATCACTGTTTATTATAGCCCAAGTTGTTTTTGTTGACCCGCTGTCTGCTATAAGTATCATTTACTATGAGTTAATTTGTATTGAGGGAATTATGCAAAGGTATAAAAAATGAGAGAGCCTCATTATGATGGTGATTATAATCAGAATTTGTTATCTGAGAGTTGATTTGCATTTTTTACTCTCTGGAAAATGGTTAATTTAGCATGTGGGTAAACTGAAGGATCATTCTGGCCGGAACCGAAGCAATATATGATCTTTTTAACCATAGTTGTAAATGGATATTAATTTGAATAAAAACAATATTTATGGAGCCCCGGATAACATGTTTTATGCCTGCCGGAAATCCTGAAGATCTTCAGGTAACAATTAACCAGATTGGTGCAACCGGACTTGCAAAAAAAATTTATTTGTTTGGTAAACCTGAAAGGCCCGGATCTGAGCTGCCTCAAAACGTAGAAAGGTTAGATATACTATCAATGCTGACCACGTTAGCAGTAAAAAAGATGGCCTCAATAACCGATACGGAGTATATACTTATATATACCAAAACCCTTCCACTAACACTCGGGGAAAATGCTCTTGCCAGGATCCTGCAAGTTGCCGATGATACCACTGCCGGCATGATATATTCTGATTATTTCCAAATTAAGGAAAGAATGCCGGTTCCCAGCCCCGTTATTGATTACCAGAAAGGCAGTCTGCGTGATGACTTCAACTTTGGGTCCTTATTGTTATACCGGACTTCAGCATTGAAGAAGGCAGCAGCAAAGATGGTGGCGGAATATCAGTTTGCCGGGCTTTATGACCTCAGGTTGAGAGTTTCTGAAAGATTTGAACTTTTTCGTATTCCTGAATTTTTGTATACTGAAATGGAAACCGATACCCGGCTGTCAGGACAAAAAATGTTTGATTATGTAGATCCCAGGAACAGGCAGATGCAGATCGAGATGGAAAGAGCCTGCACCGGTCATCTTAAAACCCTGGGGGGATGGCTCAAGCCTGAATTTAAGGATGTAGATTTAACGAAAGAATCTTTTCCTGTTGAATGCTCTGTGATAATTCCCGTTAGAAACAGGGTGAAAACTATTGGAGATGCCGTGAATTCAGTTTTAGATCAGAAAACAGAATTTCCTTTTAATATTGTTGTAGTTGATAATCATTCTTCCGATGGAACAACCGGGGTGCTCGAAAAACTTGTTAGGAAAGATAACAGGATTATTCACCTTATTCCTGAACGGGAAGATCTTGGTATAGGTGGCTGCTGGAATACGGGCATTTTCCATCCTTTATGCGGCCGGTTTGCCATCCAGCTCGACAGCGATGACATGTATATTGATGACAGTGTGGTGCAGACAATAGTTAATGAGTTTTATGAACAGGATTGTGCTATGATGGTGGGCAGTTATAAAATGGTTAATTTCAATCTTGAAGAGATACCACCGGGACTCATCGATCATCGTGAATGGACAACAGATAACGGGCGTAATAATGCTCTTCGCATTAATGGACTGGGAGCCCCCCGGGCTTTTTTTACTCCTGTATTAAGAGATATCTGGTTTCCTGATGTAAGTTACGGCGAGGATTATGCTGTTGGACTCCATATTTCAAGGTTTTACCAGATTGGTCGTATATATGATCCGCTTTACCTGTGCAGAAGATGGGATGAAAATACGGATGCTTCTCTGGATATAAATAAAATTAACGCCCACAATATTTACAAGGACAGAGTCAGGACTATTGAATTGCTGGCCAGAATTGCCCTGAATAAAAAGCTCAATAAATCCAGGCCGGCTTAGGTTTATTTGATGTTATATGTAAATCCCGATAATACCGGCCATGGTGAGGGTGTTCGTATCACGGACAAACTACTTGCATCGCAGATGGCAGAATGGAACCTTGTCCGTAAGCATTATAACGAACTTGAGAACGTCCTTGTGCGCTCCATACATATGGATAACGGCTGCATTGTAAAGGTTCAGTTCAATCCCTCAAGAATGCGATCTTCAGCTGCAAAGACCGATGAGATATCTATTGTCAGCCGGCCTTGTTTCCTTTGCCTGTCAAATCTTCCTGTCCAACAGCAAGGAATAGACTTTGAAAAAAAATATATTATCCTTGTCAATCCATATCCTATTTTCAGGAAGCATCTCACCATTACACTTATAAAGCATTCTGATCAGCTGATCGCAGGGAGGTTTAAGGATATGCTCCGCTTATCAAGGTTCCTTAAGGATTTGACTGTATTCTACAACGGTCCACGCTGCGGTGCAAGCGCCCCCGATCATTTCCATTTCCAGGCAGGGAGCAGAGGGTTTTTACCGGTTGAACAGGAATATAAAAAATTTTTACAAAAACAAATTGCCGGACATCAGAATGTTACCTTGTCCGTTATGGAAAAGTATTACAGATATGCTTTAGTAATATCAGGGACCGATATTGATATTATCAGCATGTTTTTTGGTGAAATTTATAATATATTGCAAAAAGTGCAGGGTTGCGACTCAGAGCCCTTGATGAACATCCTTACCCTGTATGAGAATGGAAGGTGGCAGGTATTTATTTTTCCCCGCAGCACTCACCGGCCTGTACAGTTTTTCAAAAAGGGTTCAGGACGGATATTAATAAGCCCGGCTTCTGTTGATTTAGGCGGTGTATGGATAACACCAAGAGGGGAGGATTATGAAAAGCTGGATCAGGCTTCTGTTAAAGATATTTTCAGTCAGGTTACCCTGAAAAGCACTGAATGGGAAATGCTGTTAAGAGAATTGCCGTCAGCAATAAGCAGATTATAACTTCTGTTTTTTTTAATAATTAATGCACCGTTATGCAACCAAAAATAAGCGTAGGTATTTTATATTCAGAAACACTTGAATTTAACCTGAATGGCAGATACAGGCACCTGGAAACGGGGATTGAATTTGAAGGACCGGGGAAGGCACTCCTTGAGAATGGCAAGCTGATTTTTTACATAGGGAACAGCCGCGTAGATTGCGGATTTCCAATAGAGCTTGAACCGGTGTCCTATCAGAAAGCAAACTTTGATCTCAGGAGTGTTACAATAGGCATTGATTTTCACTGGGAGAGAAAAGAAGATCAGCGTTTCAGGGGAGAACTGAAAATCATAGAGGAAGACGGCCTGCTTGTTGCCATAAATATACTCTATCTTGAAGATTACCTTATAAGCGTTATTTCATCTGAAATGAGCGCTAGTTCATCTGCCGAACTTCTGAGAGCACATGCAGTTATTTCAAGAAGCTGGCTGCTAGCCCAGAAAGAAAAAGAGAAGAGGATTAAAGGTTCTGGTGTTTATGTTACCACTGTAGAAAAAAATGGAGAAAGAATCAGGTGGTATGACAGGGAAGATCATACAAGCTTCGATGTATGTGCCGATGATCATTGTCAACGATACCAGGGAATAACAAGGGCCGGAACTAGTACAGCAGAAGCTGCTGTAAATTCTACCCTGGGCAAGGTGCTTACTTATGGGGGTAATATTTGTGATGCCAGGTATTCAAAATGTTGTGGAGGCATTAGTGAACGGTTCGAAAACATCTGGGAACCCGAAATCCATCCTTATCTCACACAGGTAGTTGATAATCCGGTTGATCCGGAAGGTTATGAAACTGTTCTTGACACAGAAGAAAAGTCCGCAAAATGGATACTGGGAAATCCGGAAGCATTTTGCAATACCCGAAGCAGGTATGTGCTCAGCCAGGTGCTCAATGATTATGATCAGGAAACCCTTGATTTTTTCCGGTGGTCAGTGACATATACCCAGGAAGAGATAAAAGAGCTTCTTAGGAATAAAGCTGATCTGGAAATCGGATATATAATTGATCTGTTGCCGGTTGAGAGAGGAACCTCCGGCCGGCTGGTCAGGTTAAAGATCGAAGGCACCAGCGGGTCAATGATCATTGGAAAGGAGCTGGAGATAAGAAAGGCCCTGTCTGCGTCACATCTTTACAGTTCGGCATTTGTTGTTGAAAAATCTATAGATGACAATGGCATACCTTCCTCTTTTACCCTCAAGGGTGCGGGTTGGGGCCACGGAGCAGGATTGTGCCAGATCGGTGCCGCCGTTATGGGAGCTGGGGGCTATTCATATAATGATATCCTGACACATTATTTTCCGGGGACTGTTATTGAGCAGCGTTATTAGAAAATTCAGAGTATATTTGCAGTAACGATCAGATAATTAAGTGTCTATGAAGAAAGTAAGTCATCGCTCCGCATGGTCATGGGTCCCTTCACTCTATTTTGCCCAGGGAATACCTTATGTCGTGGTAATGACGGTATCAGTGATTATGTACAAGCGCATGGGTATATCAAATGCTGATATTGCATTGTATACAAGCTGGCTATATCTGCCATGGGTGATTAAGCCCTTCTGGAGCCCGGTCGTGGACCTTTTTAAAACCAAAAGGTGGTGGATAGTAGCGATGCAGTTGCTTGTGGGTGCCGGATTGGCAGGGGTGGCTCTTACCATACCCGTTCCGGGGTTTTTCCAGTATACCCTGGCGTTTTTCTGGCTTCTTGCCTTCAGTTCTGCTACACATGATATTGCAGCAGATGGTTTCTATATGCTGGGGCTAAAGGAACATGAACAAGCCTATTTTGTTGGAATAAGGAGTACTTTTTACCGTTTTGCGATGATTACCGGACAGGGGCTGCTAATAATTCTGGCCGGATTTATAGAAACGCAAACAGGTCTTGAACCTGTGAGTTTTTCAGTTACAGCCAGGCCAATAATTGAGGATGTTAACTATCTGGATCAGGAAAAGGAAGTCCCCGTTTCCGGTCAGCAGAATACCGGCAATGACAAAAAAGAATTCATTATTACCTCTGCCAGCATAGAGATACCTGTTTCAAATATCCCTCCAAAACAGGCAGACAGTCTGCTTCGATGGGTGGAGAAGCAAAATATTACCAGGGACTTTACCCGTCCTGAGCCTGCTCCTGAACCAGAGTCTTCATGGTTCGCCAGGTCGGTTTCCGGTCCCCTTGGAGCATGGCTAAAGCAAAGGCTTGGAATTGAGGATGAGGATATTCATCCTGGAGAAGCCATGCAGGGAAATATTGCCCTGGTAGCTGTTTATCTCTCTGCTCCTCCTGGTGAGGACGAGGAAATTGTTCTTAATTCCGGCTTCAAAAGGGGGGATGAAAGTATCAGGCTGATAAGAGGTGAAAGACTGGAATTCAATAATTCAAACTGGGATGATACGGCCTGGATCGCAATACAACTGGACCCTTTACTTGACAGACCAGCCGAAGCCCATTTTGAAGGACTGTCGGGTAATATTCCGTTTGCATGGAAAATTACTTTCTTCTTTCTTGCCGGATTATTCATTGTATTTATGTTTTATCACAGGTTCTTTTTGCCGTTCCCATCGGCGGACCGGACTTCTTTAACCGGAAAAGATGAAAATATTTTTGGTGAGTTTTTTAAAACTTTCAGTTCTTTTTTCAAAAAGAAAAATATTGGTCCCGCCCTTGCATTCCTTCTGCTTTACCGTCTTGGTGAAGCTCAGATTGTTAAGCTGGCTTCCCCCTTTATGCTTGATCCTCTGGAAGCAGGAGGTTTGGGACTGACTACCGGCGATGTGGGATTGATTTATGGTACTATTGGAATCCTTGCACTTACACTTGGCGGGATAATCGGAGGAATGGTTGCCTCTTTAAAAGGTTTAAAATTCTGGATACTTCCGATGGCTCTTGCAATGAATGTGCCCAATGTGGTGTATGTGTTTCTTTCATTATATACGCCTCAGAACATGTGGATCATTTCCGGAGGGGTTGCCCTGGAACAGTTTGGTTATGGCTTTGGTTTTACTGCATATATGCTATATATGATACACTTTTCAGAAGGAAGTCACCGGACTGCTCATTTTGCATTCTGTACAGGGTTCATGGCACTGGGTATGATGCTTCCCGGCATGATATCCGGGTGGATTCAGGAAATAACCGGATATCTTAATTTTTTTATCTGGGTAGTGATATGTACAATACCTGGTTTAATAATGATATTTTACCTGAAGATAGATCCCTATTTCGGGGTGAAGAAAAAGAATGGATAAGAGTAATATATACTATATCCTGAAATAGGGATGTAGTATATATAAAAATCAGGTTTTAACAATCAGGTGTCAGTAGATAAAATATTTACTTGCTTTTGCCGCAAAAGATTCTGTATCCTTATTCCAGATATCAATTATGTCTTTAACCATAAACCTTTTTTGAAATTCAGTCCTTATTTTCCCGGTACCAACGACCCGGTCAAACATTTCCTTGCGGGATTCGGCACAAAGCTCAAATACATTTTTCCCGGGATGAAGAAGATACATCTCCTGTAATACATAAAATTGTATAAGGGATAAAGGAACTTTTTCAATGTCAGTGATATGTATCTGTACTCCGTGTACCATTGCTCCTGCAGATACACTGTAATATGGTACAAAATGCACTGGTCTGAATTTCACACCTGGCAGTTCAAGTGCATTCAGTCTGGAGGACAAACTTTCAGCATCTACCCAGCCTGCCGCGATCAGCTGAAATGGCAGTGTATAGCCTACACCTATATTAAAAACATATAATTCTCCAAGTATGCCGGATGTTGGGTAATAATAGGGAGAATGCGCATGTGGTATATGCGGGGAGGTGGGTATCCATTGCAGACCGGTATCCTTAAATACCATATCTCTTTTCCATCCTTCCATTTTTATTACGGTCAGTTCCGGATTCTTCGGCAGCAATCCTTCCTTAATAAGGAAGACAGCCAGTTCCCCCACTGTAAAGCCATGTACATATGTTATCGGGAACTGGCTTACAAAAGAAATGTACTTGTCTTCTACCAGCGGCCCTTCAAATTTATTTCCGCCAAGGGGGTTTGGCCTGTCCAGGACCATCATTTCGATGTTGCTTTCTGCAGCAGCTTCCATTGCAAGTCCGAGTGTACTTATATAGGTATATGACCGGGATCCAATGTCCTGGATATCATAGATCAGCACATCGATATCTTTTAGCATTTCGGGAGAGGGTTTTCGGGTTGCGCCATAAAGGCTGTATACCGGAATCCCTGTTAGTATATCAGTGGTGGATTCCACTTTTTCGCCGGCGGCAAAATCACCCCTGATGCCATGTTCAGGTGCAAATAGCGCCACAAGATCAACTTCAGGTGCTTCGTGCAGAATGTCAGCTGTTGAAATAAGCCGGCTGTTCACCCCGGTAGGATTGGTTATCAGTCCGGCCCTCTTTCCCCTGAGTTCTTTAAAATCATTATCTGTCAGGACATCAATTCCTGTTTTTACCTGTGACGAAATAGCCGTAAATGTAAATACAAGAAAAAAAACAAATATTGACCTCATAACCATATGCTATAATATTGTCGTTTTCATGGATCATAACAGCCGGCATATTAATATGCCGGCTGTTAATAAATCTTTCTTATTTGCCGGGAAATTTCCCGTCGGATCAATGGGTTTTAAAGAACAGCCTTACTCAAGTTCTTTAATTTTCATGTTTCTAAACCATACCTCATCACCATGATCCTGAAGTGCAATGTGTCCTTCACTGTATTTTCCGTAATCTGGAAAATCAGACCATTTTCCAGATTCTACCAACTCTTCCCATTCATCTGACCATAGTTCGTATTCCACAACTTTTTTACCATTTAACCAGTGCTCAACATTCCCATTGTCCACAATTATCTGGGTTGTATTCCATTCTCCGGCAGGCTTAACCGGGGCATCATCAGGTGCATGCATCCCGTAATTGGCCGCTGTATAGTGCCAATCCTCCAGGGGCTCGGGGTATCCTATATCATCCAGTAACTGGTATTCCGGTCCTGTTGCATATACCGCCGGATAACCATTTTCCCCTACAAGGTATAGGATCCCTGAATTTCCACCCTCACTTATTTTCCACTCGGTCTTAAAGATGAAATTTTCAAATGTTCTTTCGGTAACTATATCTCCTCCGATATCCCCGCCGGTTCCAGCTGCAGCCAATGTTCCCTGATAGGCATACCATCCTTCATCAATGGTAAGGTCATCCTTTTGGAATCCCCGCCACCCGTTGGTAGTTCTTCCGTCAAACAGAAGTTCCCAGCCTTCTTCCTGTTCTTCTCCGGAAAGAACATTGTGCTGCACTTCTTCTGTTACTTCTGCTTCTCTCTCAGTCCTTGGTCCGCATCCCGCAATGTAAAAAAAGGTGAATGCCAGGGCTATGTTTAGAATAACTATTCTGTTTTTTTGCATTTTAGTATAACTTTTTGGTTTGGTAATTAATTAATATTTATAATTTATTCGGAAACAGATCGTGGTGACAGTCTGTAAAAGTGTTAATGGTTTCCTTGTAATTAATGCTTTCTTTACAAAGATAAATTAATTTGAAATAATCCGTTTTATTTATCTCATTTTTTATTCTGATCTCTTGTACCCTCACCTTTTTGAAAAAGATCCCATATGCCTGTATGTAAATTTTTTCAGTCGTCCATGTCTGTTTTCGGATAAAAAAAATGTAATTTAGCGGTCTTGGAGTGGTGTTGCATCCAGCCCGGCTTATGAGGCTGATTAATATTCTTTGTCTGTGTTCCGGAATAGTTTCCCTCCGGAGCAAAATCAAAACAACTATATCAAAATGCAGGATAAAATTTTGATTCTCGATTTCGGATCTCAGTACACTCAGTTGATAGCCAGAAAGATACGTGAGTTGCACGTTTATTGTGAGATTTTCCCCTTTAATAATTTTCCTGATCCGGATAGTTCTGTAAAAGGAGTTATCTTTTCCGGCAGTCCTTCTTCGGTAAGGAATCCGGGATCTCCTGTAACCGACCTGGAGCCGTTTCTGGATAAACTTCCTGTATTGGGTATCTGTTATGGAGCCCAGTTAATTGCCTTTAAGGATGGCGGAGAAGTTGCTCCCTCAACAACACGGGAGTACGGAAGAGCGAATCTTGATTCAATTGATTCAAATTCAGATCTGTTTTCCGGTGTCACTGAAGGATCGCAGGTATGGATGTCCCATGGTGATACCATACTCAGCCTTCCTCCTGATTACAAAATTATTGGAAGCACTACTGACGTTGCTGTTGCAGCCTATCAGGTAACCGGGAAAAAAATCTATGGAATACAGTTTCATCCTGAAGTTTATCATACTACCGAAGGTAAGCTTATACTTAAGAATTTCGTAGATGATATATGTAGCTGTAACGCAAACTGGACTCCTGCTGCTTTCGCTGAGGAGGCTATTGATAAACTGAAGTCCGAACTGCGCGGAGACAAAGTGATACTGGGTCTGTCAGGAGGAGTTGATTCTTCTGTAACAGCTGTTTTGCTTCATAAAGCCATAGGGAAGAATCTTAACTGTATTTTTGTTGATAACGGCCTGCTGCGAAAAGATGAGTTTTCCAAGGTTCTGGAATCCTACAAACATATGGGACTGAATGTTAGAGGGGTAGATGCACGTGATAAATTTCTCCGTTCGTTGAGTAATGTTTCAGATCCCGAACAGAAAAGAAAGATTATAGGACGTTGTTTTATAGAGGTTTTTGAAAAAGAGGCTTATGATATTAAAGATGTTGTCTGGCTGGCACAGGGCACTATTTATCCTGATGTAATTGAATCGGTTTCAGTAAATGGTCCCTCGGTAACGATAAAGTCTCATCACAATGTTGGGGGACTGCCGGAAAAAATGAATCTTAAAGTAGTTGAACCCCTTAAATTACTCTTTAAAGATGAGGTACGGAAGGTTGGTGCTACACTTGGTATAGATAAAAGCCTGATTTCCAGACATCCTTTTCCTGGTCCGGGTTTGGGAATAAGGGTGATAGGGGAGATAACACCTGAAAGGATTGCTATTCTTCAGGAGGTCGATAATATTTTTATCGGTGGACTCATGGATAGCGGATTGTATGATCAGGTATGGCAGGCTGCTGCGATTCTGCTTCCTGTACAGTCAGTTGGTGTGATGGGTGATGAACGTACTTATGAAAATGTTGTTGCTTTAAGGGCTGTTGCTTCTACCGACGGGATGACTGCCGACTGGGTACACCTGCCCTATAATTTTCTCAGCAGAATTTCCAATGAGATAATCAACAAAGTTAAGGGAGTGAACAGAGTTGTTTATGATATAAGTTCTAAGCCCCCGGCAACTATTGAGTGGGAATAGACGGCTTTTAGCAATACCCTGTGAAAAGGAAAATAATTAGTTCGTAACAATTGTTAAAAATTATATTGTCCTCAACATTTAATCAGGTTATCCCGTTAATTAGAAAAAGATATCTATTCTTAATGGCACAATGATTGATGGTATAACAGGTACATATGGTATTCGTGGATTTGAAATATTCCCTGGTAATTACCATTATAATAGGATTGCTTGAAATATGAATCGTTAACCATAATTTATACACTTAGATCCCTCTTGTTTCTTTCCTATACAAAATGCAATTTGTAAACACGAGGAATCCATGGAATTTGAAAAGCATTTTTACCTTTGTGCTAATGTCTAACATATTGTTAAATAGATTAATAAATATAATATACTAATGAGATCTATAATATTATTCCTTGCTTTCACCTTCCTTTTCCAGATCGGCGACGGGCAGGTATTTAATGAGCAGATATATAAATTCAGCAAAACCCTTGGTTCTATTTCCAGCTTTTATGTTGATTCAGTTGATCAGGACGATCTTGTAGAACATGCAATAGTTGAAATGCTCAAAGAACTCGACCCTCATTCCGTATATATAAACAAGGATGATGTAAAAGCTATGAATGAGCCCCTTCAGGGTAATTTCGAAGGGATTGGTGTTCAATTCAATCTCCTGAAAGATACAATTTTCGTAATTTCACCTATATCAGGCGGACCATCAGAAAGAGTCGGAATACAGGCAGGCGACAGGATAGTGAAAATAGATTCGGAAGTTGTTGCAGGTGTTGGTATTACCAATAACCAGGTAAGGGAGAAGCTTATGGGTGAAAAAGGTACGGAGGTAACGGTAACTATAAAAAGACGAAATGAATCTTCATTGATTGAGTTTACCATTACCAGGGATGAAATACCCATTTATAGCCTGGATGCTGCTTATATGGTTGATAATCAAACCGGATATATCAGGCTGAACCGGTTTTCATTTACCACGGTCAATGAGTTTGAGGAAGCTCTTGAAAAACTCAGGAAACAGAATATGAAGAATCTAATCCTTGATCTTCGTGATAACGGAGGTGGATATCTTCAGGAATCAATATCCCTTTCAGATCATTTTCTTGATGAGGATAAGCTGATAGTCTATACTGAAGGATTAAATATTTCCAAGGTGGATTATACTTCCTCTAAAGAGGGAGATTTTACCGATGGACGCCTTGTCTTATTACTTAATGAAGGTTCTGCCTCTGCCAGCGAAATTGTTGCAGGAGCGGTGCAGGACTGGGACAGAGGTGTTATAGTTGGAAGAAGGTCTTTTGGCAAGGGACTGGTACAAAGACCGGTTAATCTTCCTGACGGCTCTATGATCAGGCTTACGGTTGCCAGGTATTATACTCCTTCCGGAAGACTTATTCAGAAACCTTATGATCAGGGTACTGATGAGTATGCAATGGATGCTGTGAGGAGATATTCAAATGGGGAATATTTCAACAGCGACAGTATTGATGTTCACGATTCACTCAAGTATTATACCAAGATAAATAAAAGGCCGGTATACGGAGGTGGAGGAATTATGCCTGACGTCTTCGTGCCATATGATACAACAGCCATTACCGGATATTACCGTAACCTGATCAACAGTGGTGTATTTAATTCGTTTGTGTTAAGTTATGTTGACAGAAACCGTGAACAACTTGAGTCAGAATACCCGGATTTTCAAAAATTTAAAAGTGAATTTTCAGTGGATGAGTCAATCATCTCCCTGTTCATTGAGGCGGGTGCCGAAGCAGGTGTTGAATTTAGTGAAGATGAATTCGGGAGATCAGAAAAACAGATAAAGAATCAGCTAAAAGCACTGATTGCCCGGGATATTTGGGATATGAGCGAGTATTTTGAAATTGCCAATGGCAATGATGATGCATTTCTGAAAGCTATTGAAGTTATTAACGAACGTCGTTCATATCAGGCACTGATTAATCAGAATTAACAATAGTTGTTGTCTGGTCGCATGATTTATGAAAATATTCAAGGTTGTTGTTACGGGACCGGAATCTACCGGGAAGACATCACTCGCTAAAATGCTGGCTTCACATTTTAATACTGTATGGATGCCCGAGTATGCACGCGATTATATTTCCGGTCTTGCACGAAAATATGACTACGATGATATAGAAATCATAGCGAGAGAGCAGGTACGTAGAGAAAAATATTATCTTTCTCTGGCTAACGATTTCTTGTTTTATGATACTTACCTGATTATTACCAAGGTTTGGTTCAGGGTTCTTTACGGTCGCCATCCGGAGTGGATCGATACAGCCATACAAAGATCGGGAATCGATCTTTTCCTTGTGTGTAACACCGATATCCCATGGATTCCTGATCCCCTGAGAGAGAACGGGGGACAAATGCGCAGCGTTCTTCTGCAAATGTATATTGACGAGATCAACTCATACGGTATTCCCTGGAAGATGGTTTCCGGAAAGAATGAGGGAAGGAATTCTGCGGCTGTTGAAATATTGTATAATCATTTTAACCAGGAATATAGTGGACTTAAGTAGACCGGCTTCAGGTAATTTTGGGATGGTTGCAAAAACATTCAGGGGATTGGAACATCTGCTCGCCGGTGAAATTGAGCTTCTCGGCGGCACAAATGTACGTAAGGGTACAAGAGTTGTCAGCTTTGAAGGAGATAAAGAGTTATTATACAGGGTTAATTTTCAGGCGCGGACTGCCCTTAGAGTATTAGTACCCTTTTTTGAGTTTAATGCGAGGGATGAGGATCAATTGTATGAGGGTGCGTATAGCGTGGACTGGACTGCTCTTCTTTCCATCAGTGATACATTTGCTATAGATGGTGTTCTGAATTCTCCTTATTTCAATCATTCCAAATATATTGCTCTTCGTGTAAAGGATGCCATCGCAGACCAGTTCCGGAAAAGGACCGGGAAAAGACCCAGTGTAGATACTGTAAGCCCGGACATAAGAATTAACCTTCATATATCAGGGGATAAATGTACTCTGCTTCTTGATTCCTCAGGTGAGTCCCTGCATAAAAGGGGGTACCGGGAATCGGCAAATCAGGCTCCGCTTAATGAAGTACTTGCCGCTGGGATAATCATGCTTTCGGGATGGGACCGCAAGTCCCCATTAATTGATCCTATGTGCGGATCTGGCACAATTCCTATCGAAGCAGCGATGATGGCGTACAATATCCCCCCGGGTATTTACAGGAAGCAGTTTGCATTTGAGAAATGGGCTGATTTTGATAATATCCTCTTTAGTAAGATATATAACCAGGAATATCCTGAACCTGAGGCAAGGCCACATATTATTGGTTCTGATATCTCATCGCATGCAATTGATGTGTCGAAGAGAAATGCAAAAAATGCTTTTCTTGGGAAAAAAATTGATTTCAGGATATCTTCTTTTGATAGTTTGGTTCCCCCGGATGAAGCCGGAGTTATGATAACCAACCCCCCTTACGGCGAAAGGATAAAACATGATAACCTTAAAGCTTTTCATTCTGTAATAGGAGATGTTCTTAAAAAACGTTATGCAGGGTACAATGCCTGGATAATAAGCAGTAACCTGGAAGCGCTTAAGTTTACCGGCCTTAGGCCAGAAAGGAAAATTGTGCTTTTTAACGGTCCACTGGAATGCAGGTTGGTGAAATTCTCTGTTTATAAGGGCAGTAAAAAAACAGGACGCTGATCATGTATTCTTTCAAGACCTCTTAAAATGTAATCGTTCAGGTACATAGTCGCTAATCAGGTGTTGCTGCCAATTCCCCCGGAATAGAGATAGTTTAAATAATTAATAGCCTTTTAAAAGAAATATTGTTTTTTAAGAATAAATGTATATTTTTAAATTTTATATTTTTTGTGTTTAGAGTTGTAGTTTTATTATATTTGTCCGCACTATAAGTCGAAACAGGAGTTTTATCTCAATGCATAAGCCTTTATGAGCTTTAATTTACAGGAAAGTTTTAAACAAATGAATGAGGGCGATGTGCTTCTTGCATATAAGGGAAGCATTACAACCGAGTTGATCACAAATGTGCTTGAGGTAATAGAGTCTAAGCTGGACGATGTAAATACCGTTTCTGTTGTCAGGAAAAAGGTTTATAATGTTCTGGTTGAAAGCCTGCAAAATCTTTTTCATCACATAGAAGACCTTCCCGAAGATATTAAAGATGAATTTGATGCCAGGTTCGGCGTACTTGTTATTTCAAAGGAACCGGATTCTTACCGCATATCCACAGGGAATTTTATCCGTTCGGAAAAAGTCCAGCAACTGAAAGAAAAAATAGACAAGATAAATTCACTCTCCAGGGAAGAACTTAAAGATATGTATAAGTTTGTACTCAATCATCAGAAGCTATCTGCAAAGGGTGGAGGTGGTCTTGGACTGATTGATATTGCAAAAAAAACAGGCAATCAAATGGTATATTCTTTCAATCAGTATAATAAAGAGTATTATTTTTTCAATCTTAATGTATTTATTACTGAAAATTACTAATGATCAGGCACCTTTTAACATTTATTTATAAATATTTAAATTATAGTTATTTATCATTTCTAACCGGAAATATATATATATTAAGCCGATCTACAAATTAGACCAAAGAATGGAATCCATTAATATAGAAGGCACCCCTAAAACACCTTCAATCAGATTTGATGCAAAAGAAGGAATTATCGAAATGAGGGGAAGATCAATACCTGAAAACTCTACAGAATTTTTTAAACCTCTTGTTGACTGGCTGGATCAATATGCGTCCGATCCTGCAAGTAAAACCATTGTGAACTTTCACCTGGAATATTTTAATACGAGTTCTTCCAAATGTATCCTCGATATATTCAAGAAGCTTGAAATGGTTCATAAAGGGAAAAATGAAGTTTTTGTTAACTGGTATTATGAGGAGGATGATGAAGATATGCTTGAGGCAGGTGAAGATTATGAGTCAATAATACGCATTCCGTTCAAACTGATTGAGATTGATGACTGACAATATGATGAGATTAATTTTAATTTTTCATTTCTCCGGTTCTTCTTAGGGACCGGTTTTTTTATTTAAAAAACCGAAAGCCGGATTAAGGAATTCAGGTTCTTAAATCAGGTCTTTTTCAGTATAAACTCCCAGGGCTTTGATGTATTAATGTTCTTCTGGTCTGTGGTTTAAGAAGCCTGTTAATTCTTCAATTTTCTCTAGCCCTCTTTTTAAAAGCCTGAAGTAAAGCACAACGAGTAAGAAAATTGTCATAAACCAGATTACAGCCGTATTAACCCACAAAGTATTGAACGTTTTGCCGAATACATTCTTTTCAGGTGCATAAAAGTGGGCTCTGACGAATTTATGTTCAGGATCTTTGTAAACGGGATCTGATTTCTGATGCAGCCGGTCATCGTATTCAATGATACGGATTATATCCCTGGAATTTCTTACCATGTCACTTAGGGCCTGGTTATGGTACGTGT
This sequence comes from uncultured Bacteroidales bacterium, assembly GCA_964520585.1. Classification (GTDB taxonomy): domain Bacteria; phylum Bacteroidota; class Bacteroidia; order Bacteroidales; family PUMT01; genus PXAP01. The sequence continues at coordinate 7,676 of CAZFOO010000014.1, read as the reverse complement.
TTTTCTTATTCAGGAAATAATCCCTGCCTTTGTCTGTTTTTTGATATTCTGTGATTATACTGTCCTTTTTGCTGTTAGCCCTGTTATAAAGCAGAATATAATAACGGTTGAGTTGTTCTAGATAATTTTCTGCCTTGCTTAAAAACTGAGTGTCTGGTTCATGCATAATAAACCGGTCAAACTTAATATCCGGGTCAACATCAGGATTATTTAACTGTTCTTTTTCGAGTTCATTTAACAGTAATCTGAAGTTGTTTTCAATTATTTTTTTGTTGTCAGGACTATTTAGATTTCGCCTGTTGTAATCTATTTTATTCTGAAGATTTCGTATCCAGAAGTTATTCATGTATTCAGCCCTGCTCATGGCCTTATTATAGGGGTAAAACTCACTTTCAAAGGGATTGTTGCGAAACTGATAAACGGCAAGGGCTTCGTAAGCCCATCTTGCAGTTATTATTTCTCCATAAAAAGGGATCTTGCCCGGAGATGAAACTGATGGGTTGAGATCTTCAAATTTAACTATTATTCCACTTAATATCAGCTGTGGAATTACCAGAAAAGGAATCAGGATATATATCGTTATTACTGTTTTGAAACTATCGGAAATAATGAGACCTGTGACGTTGGCAAAACACCATGCACTGAAAAGTACAAGCCAGTACTCAAAATACATTCCTTCTATTTCCATCACATAATTACCCGCCAGTACAAAACAGAGAGCCTGTATGGCGGATATAAAAAACAAAACGGTTATTTTGGATGCCAGGTAACCAGACCAGCTCAGATTCAGAAAAGCCTCCCTTTTCAGGATCTTCCGGTCTTTTATGATCTCTTCGGCACTTACCGTGAGTCCGACAAATATTGCTACTATTACCGAAATAAAAATGTAAACCGGCAGGTTCATATTGCCTGCAAATGTATATCCTGCAGGATTATCGATATTTACCTCATGATATTTAATTAGGAACGACAATAGAAACGCAAGGACAGGAGCTTCAAGAAAATTAATGATAAGATATTGGTTATTCGATAATTTGGCTTTCATGTCTCTTATGACAAAAACAAAAAACTGCCTTAACCTGCCAGGCGGGTTTAAAGTTATTTCCGGCAACTCTTTGTATTCCCTTTTCTCCTGCCTGATTTTCGTTCTTTGCTGCAAATGGAAATAGGCCCATTCCCAGGGTGATACTTTTCTGGAATAGGTCTGTTTCCCGTATTCATCCAGGATGTTGGTCTCAATGATATTGAAAAGCTGTTCAGGATTAACGTTTCCACATGCATGACATTCGCTTTCACTCCAGTTTGCATGCTGAACATGTGACTTGAAATAGGTGATTGCATCTACCGGATCTCCATTGTAAATAAGAAAGCCACCGGTATCAAGTATAAGCAGTTTATCAAACATCTTGAAGATATCTGATGAGGGCTGATGTATAACAACAAATACCAGCTTCCCCTTAAGCGATAATTCTTTTAGCAGGTCCATGATGTTTTCCGAATCCCTGGATGAAAGTCCCGAAGTCGGCTCATCCATAAATAACACTGCAGGTTCCCTAATGAGTTCCAGCGCAATATTGAGACGTTTGCGTTGTCCTCCGCTTATTTTTTTATTAAGAGGGCTGCCAACCTGGATATTTTTTATCTCGCTCAGACCCATCTGTTGCAAAAGATTATTTACCACATTCACAGTCTCCGGTTCAGAATAATGTGCAAAGCATAACCTTGCGTTGTAATAAAGGTTCTGGTAAACGGTAAGTTCCTCTATAAGCAGGTCATCCTGTGATACATAACCGATAAGTCCATGGATCTTCTCATTTTCTTTATGGATATCTATGCCATTTAAAAGTACTTTACCCCTGTTCGGAGTCAGGTTTCCGTTCATCACATTTAACAGGGTCGATTTGCCTGATCCGCTTGAACCCATTATTCCAATCAGGCGGCCTGATTCTTCGGAAAAGGAAAGTTTCTGCAGACCTGTATTTCCTTCTTTGAAACGGTATTCGATATTTTCTACATTTATTATAATTCTGCTTTTATTCGAATGGTGACTGAAGGAGCTTACCACATCGCTGAAATAAACGGACTTTATCCGTGGATTTCTCAGTGAAGTCCCGTTGTCGAAAACATAGACCTTATCCTGTCTGATAAGCTGTGAATTAAGGTACATCTCTTTCTCGCCGATATACCTTACCAGGTACATGTTTTCATCCTTAACCTGTAAAACCCTGACCTGTCCTTCTAAATTTTCCCTGTACATATGTCTGGTATCGTACCAGGAAAAGTCCGGGTTATTATCAATAACAAGAATGTTATCTGAGTTTGGTATGTTTTCGAAAGGAAAAAGTACAAAATCCCTCATGCTTTCATACTCCCGGGCCGATATGTTGAAAGTCCCTGCAACGGTATTTATAAATTCAATTTCCTGCCGGGTGATGTGATTATCGTCACTTTTTGCAAATTCAAGAATATTAATTAATACGATTATTTTTTGTCTGCGGGTAAGCTCCTGGTTGATTTTTGTGCAAATAACAAGGATCCGGACGGAATTGGATGAGGTTCGTTTTTCTCTTCTCTTTATTTCTTTTTGTTTCTTTTGATGAATTGCATAATGGTTATCAAATATTTCCAGATACTCATTAACCAGTTTCAGATTTAACTGTTTTTTTAAAAAAGATTCAACCACAAGCCGCCTGTCTTTATTATTACTTTCCGGTCTTGCGATAATGGCGAATAATTGCATTAAAGCTCTAAGTATCTGTTGACTCATGCTTCAGGATGGATCTATTTGATGAGGATTTATGTGCTCGTTTTAAAAAAATAAAAGTAGAAAAAATATTCGTACGAACAAGCTATTGTTATCAAATTAATATTCAATTATTTACTGTCGCATGTTATTCATATTCAGTATATCACGCATATGCGACCCTAATATCTGGCAGTGCGGACAATTTGGCATTGTAATTTTTGTGTTATCTGCCAAAATTGCAGCAATAAAGCCCTGGAGTTAATTGGCAACGGTTTTGTTAAACCTATATGTAGCCTTTGACCGGGCTAAGATAAATTAAAAGTTTAATAACAGATTAACCTGATTTGATATATGAACCTTAACAATTTTACAATAAAATCGCAGGAAGCCATTCAGCAGGCTTTTTCTATTGCCTCCGGTTACCAGCATCAGGCTGTTGAAACCGGCCATATCATGAAAGCCCTGCTGACTACTGATGAACATGTTGTAGGGTTTATCCTGAAAAAGCTGAATGTTAACCAGCAAAATTTCTCCAGAATACTTGACAGCATAATAGATTCTTATCCGAAAGTTTCGGGCGGGGACCAGTATTTGTCCACTTCAGCCTCTGCTGCCCTGCAGAAGGCTGTTAATAATTCAAAAGAAGAGGGTGATGAATATGTTTCGATGGAGCATCTTATGCTGGGACTGTTCTCTGCAGGCGATCAGGTGTCGCAATTGATGAAGGACAGTGGCATAACTGAAAAAGACCTGAAGACAGCAATAAGCGGTCTCAGGAAGGGCTCCAAAGCTACCAGCCAGTCAGCCGAAGACACGTTTAATGCATTGAACCGTTTTGCCATAAATCTAAATGATATGGCAAGATCAGGTAAGCTTGACCCTGTTATTGGCAGGGATGAAGAGATAAGGCGTATACTGCAGATATTGTCGCGGCGGACTAAGAATAATCCCATTCTCATCGGTGAGCCCGGTGGAGGTAAAACTGCCATTGCTGAGGGACTGGCACACAGGATTGTGAATGGAGATGTCCCCGAAAACCTGAAATCAAAAATGATTTTTTCACTCGATATGGGTGCACTAATTGCCGGAGCCAAGTACAAGGGTGAATTTGAAGAAAGGCTTAAGGCAGTTGTTAAGGAGGTTGTTTCGGCTGAGGGTGAGATCGTAATGTTTATTGATGAGATACATACGCTGGTAGGAGCAGGAAAGAGTGAAGGTGCCATGGATGCTGCCAATATACTAAAACCTGCACTGGCAAGAGGTGAACTTAGGGCCATAGGTGCGACAACCCTGAATGAATACCAAAAATATTTTGAAAAAGACAAGGCACTGGAACGCCGTTTCCAGTTGGTAATGGTTGATGAGCCCGATACGATGAGTGCCATATCCATTTTGCGTGGACTGAAAGAGAGGTATGAGGCGCATCATAAGGTCAGGATTAAGGATGATGCCATAATTGCCTCTGTCGAACTTTCACAGAGGTATATTACTGAAAGGTTCCTGCCCGACAAGGCAATCGATCTTATTGACGAGGCAGCCTCCAAGCTGCGTCTGGAGATGAATTCGGTGCCTGAAAATATCGATGAAATAGAAAGACGTATAAAGCAGCTTGAAATAGAAAGGGAGGCTATCAAACGTGAGGGAGATAAGAAAAAGGTTTCCGAGCTTTCAGAAGAACTTGCAAACCTGGTAGAAGAAAAGAACAACCTTAGAGCTGCATGGGAAAATGAGCGCAGGGTTATTGCAAACATTCAGAAAAGCAAGGAGGCCATTGAAAATCTGAAACTTGAAGCTGAACAGGCAGAAAGACAAGGAGATTACGGCAAGGTTGCCGAAATCCGTTATGGTAAGATAAAGGAATTCGAGGCCGGTATTGAAAAATTTAATTCTGAACTGCAAAAGCTTCAGGGGGAAAATGCGCTTATACGAGAAGAGGTGGATTCTGAAGATATTGCAGAGATAGTTTCACGGTGGACAGGAATACCTGTTAGCCGGATGCTTCAAAGTGAAAGGGAAAAGCTTCTCTCCCTCGAAACAGAGTTACATAAACGGGTTGTTGGACAGGATGAGGCTTTGCAGGCTGTGTCTGATGCGATCAGGCGCAGCAGGGCAGGCTTGCAGGATATGAAGAGACCTGTGGGGTCGTTTATATTTCTTGGCACTACAGGAGTGGGTAAAACAGAGCTGGCAAGGGCATTAGCCGAATTTCTCTTTGACGACGAAAATCTGATGACGAGGATAGATATGTCCGAATATCAGGAACGGCATTCAATATCAAGGCTTATAGGTGCTCCTCCCGGTTACGTTGGATATGAGGAGGGGGGACAACTTAGTGAGGCAGTCAGAAGGAAACCTTACTCGGTAGTATTGCTTGATGAGATAGAAAAAGCTCATTCCGATGTATTCAATATTCTCCTCCAGGTTCTTGACGATGGTAGATTGACCGATAATAAGGGCAGGGTCGTGAATTTTAAAAATACTATTATAATTATGACCTCAAATGCCGGATCTCACATTATTCAGGAAAATTATAGCAAAAAAAACGGCATGGACAGGGAAGAACTGTTTGAAAAAACCCGCCTACAGGTTTTTGAACTTCTCAAACAAACAATAAGGCCTGAATTTTTAAACCGGATTGACGATATAATAATGTTTACTCCGCTGTCGGAGGATGAGCTTAAAGAGATCGTAAGACTTCAGTTTGAAGAGATAAAAAGAATGCTAAGGGCAAATCAGGTAGATGTCGAGATATCGGATGATGCCATTGACTTGCTTGCTGAACGTGGGTTTGACCCTCAGTATGGTGCCCGACCGGTAAAGAGAGTTATGCAGCGGTACATTTTAAATGAACTCTCCAGGGAGATAATAGCAGGTAAGGTTGACAAGGACAAAGTCCTTAAAATAGAGGTAAAAGAAGGAGAGCTGGTTTTCAGTAACTGAAATTAATCCGGTTTTGCCGGGAACCTTCCCTGCAAAACCGGATTTTTCTTTAATTGTCTTGTCTGTTTCGGTGAATCAGAAGCTTTTCGTGCACTCTTCTTCCGATTCGCACATCTTAAATATATTATGTAATTGGAGCAGCCTGAATAATGACATTACATCGGGGGTGATGCAGCAAAGGCAAAGTGACCCGGAATTACCCCTTGCTTTTTTTAAAACAGAGAGAAGTGCGCCAAATCCTGAGCTGTCGATAAAACCAATGTTTCCAAGGTTCATTATCACCTTTGCTCCGGGGTTGTCAAAATGCCGGCCAACTTCTGTTTTAACTTCTTCAGAATTAACTGCATTTAACTTGTTTGTCTTATCAAATGAGCAGATTATAACGCCATCTGAAAATTCTGATTTAACCATAGTTCTTAAGTTAAAGGGTTTTGTTAATGGTACCCAACTCATCCATTGCTCCGTTAAATTGTTGTTCGATGCTTTGTATGAGAGAGGGATATGTATGAGTCTCCTTTTTATCTTTTGCCAGCAATTCCAGGTTCCTTAGTTCATTTGTTAACTGGTGCATTCCCATGATGGAGGCCGAAGCCTTTGCCTTGTGTGCTAGTTTACCCAGTGATTCCCACTTTTTATCTTTATTGTATTTATTCATAAGTGTAAGATATCCTGGCACTTCCGAATTAAATATCTGTATCATCTCAGTAATTAATCCCTTGTCCCCTCCTGACATTTCATTAAGATACTTAAGGTCAACGTATTTGAATTCCATAATTTTTGGATTTTGCGTTAAGGGAATATTATGTAGTATTTCAGTTATAAAAGTAATGATTTTTAACTATAAATGACATATCAATAATCTTGTAATTTTTTATACTGAGAAGATTTCCGAACGCCATATATCAATATTGTATTATTGGGTAACAAGTGAGGTTAATTAATCTGACTAAATTAATTACTTTTGTGAAATGCCGGAATATGATCTGCTTTATGTATATCATGGAATGCGATTAAATTCTTTGTTGTTTACCAGTTAATTATTTAAACAGTTTCAAATATGCAAAATACACCTTTTACGGAGTTTCACATACAATTGGGCGCAAAGATGCAGCCCTTTGCCGGCTTCAATATGCCGGTAGAATATAGCGGGATTAATGATGAACACATTACTGTACGTAAAAAAGCCGGACTATTTGATGTTTCTCATATGGGTGAATTCCGGGTTAAAGGTCCCCTGGCTGAAGGGTTCCTTCAATACATAACCAGCAATGATGTTACCCGGTTGTCTGACGGCATGATCCAGTATACCTGTCTTCCCAACGGAAGGGGAGGTATAGTAGATGATCTGCTGGTCTATCGTTTTGACAAGGAAACCTATATGATGGTTGTAAATGCTGCAAATATTGAGAAGGACTGGATGTGGTGTGTTGATCACGCAAGGGAACGGGGACTGGAAATCGGGAGGGATCTTTATAATGCTTCTGACGAAATCGCTCTTCTGGCTGTACAGGGCCCGGCTGCATTAAAAATTATGAAGAAATTAACCGATGAGCCCGTTGATCAGATGAAATTTTATACATTCAAAAAAATCAATATTGCCGGTATTAATAATGCGATATTTTCAATTACAGGTTATACAGGAGCCGGTGGTTGTGAGATATATGTTGCCAATGAAGACGGACCTGCATTGTGGAAGGCTGTTCTTGAAGCCGGTAATGAGTTTGGATTAAAACCTGCCGGACTTGGAGCACGTGATACACTCAGGCTGGAAATGGGATTTTGTCTATATGGGAATGATATTGACGAGACAACATCGACAATTGAAGCTGGTCTTGGTTGGATAACAAAGTTTACTGAAAATAATGATATCATAGACAGAGAATTTCTTCATAAACAAAAAACTGAAGTTACAGAACGTAAACTTGTTTGATTTGTATTAGAGGAGAGGGGTATTCCCAGGTTGTTTTATGATATTGCCGATGATGATGGT
>CAZFOO010000013.1:0-58426 GCA_964520585.1 uncultured Bacteroidales bacterium | reverse complement strand
TGCATTATTAACATATTGTTAAACAGATTGCTAACTATACTTTATACGAATGAAAAGAAAACTATTTTTTATATTGTTTCTTACAGGATTATCTTCGGGACTGCAGATTTCCGCGCAGATCCCCGAAAAGGTAGAGGATATATCACCCTTATTGAACGGAGAAACAATTCCCAATGCAGTTCTGATTGCAACTGATGGTAAATCACACCAGATTTCTGAAATAGTCGGTGCTAAACCCACCGTACTCTTGTTTTACCGTGGTGGATGGTGCCCTTATTGCAATACTCACCTGGCAGAAATCCAGGAGATTGAAACTGAGATTATTGAACTGGGCTACCAGATTGTGGCGGTAAGTCCCGATTCCCCTGAAAACCTTCAGGAAACCGATGAAAAACGAAATTTGAACTATAGTTTGTATTCCGATGCTGATGGAACATTTATAAAGGGCCTTGGTATAGCTTTTAAAGCTCCGGAAAGGATGTCGGATATGCTCTCTGACCGCTCAGGAGGCGAAAATGCCGGTCTGTTGCCTGTTCCATCCGTATTTATTGTGGACACCTCGGGCAAAATATTGTTTGAATATATTAATCCCGATTATAGAACAAGACTTTCTGCCGGACTTCTTATTACGGTGCTGAAAGAATTGAAAAATAGTGATTCCTGAATTTAATTATTATGATTAGATATATTATTATCTTTCTGTTAATATCCCTTTGCATACCAATACACGGACAAAACAGTATGAAAATTCCCGAAAGTAATCAAGTAACAGTAAAAGAGGTTTTTGAAAGAATTCGTTCTCATGATTTTCATCCGTTAAATGATGATAATTCAATGACAATGGACCGTAATCTGAATGTTGCAGGTATTGCCGATCTGGATGACGATGACTGGAGGGTGCGGTTGCTGGCTGTACGGGATCTTGTAAGAAAGGGGATTTCCGGTACGAAGCCATTAATAGATGGACTGGCTGATCAGTCTGTCCATGTTCGCCAGATAACCGCCATGGCTCTCGGTATTCTCAGGTCAGATCAGGCTGTGGAACATCTTGAATTTGTCTTTCAAAACGACAGTAATACCATGGTGCGATCGCAGGCTGCGGTTGCCCTTGGACAAATAGGGTCAAAATCATCCCGTGATTTACTAAGGGAAAGACTTCAGGAAGATCCTTCGCGTGATGTCCGGCACCAGATCGAATTATCTATTGATCAGATCGAGAAAAATAAGGGTGCCACCGAAAAACTCTTGAATGCTTACCTGACTCTGGATGAAACAGAATTCGGATCGATAAGTGAAGGTGAACCTGCACCGGATTTTATACTTGAGGATACTGAGGGTAAAAAATGGCAGTTAAGCCAACTGCAGAATCAGGACTGGGTGGTGCTGATTTGGGTTTTCGCGGACTGGTGTCCGGTGTGTCATGGTGAGTTCCATGAACTGATCGAAATGAAGGAAGACTTCAAAAAAGCAGATGTGCAGGTGTTTACTATTGAAATCCATGATACTTACCGCGGCAGGGTAATGGTTGGAAAGGAACTTGAACCTGAATACTGGTTTGCAAAGGAACCGTTTATCGATGCTTATACAAGGCAGATTTGGTGGACTCATCTGCTGGATCGTGCAGGGGCAGTTGCCGCCAGGTATGGTGCTGATCCGCTTGCCTTTGCTGTTCATGCAGAATATATAAACCGGCCTGCAACGATAATTATTGATCCGGAAGGAATTATTAGATTTGCCTATACCGGTACTTTCTGGGGCGACAGACCCACAATTAAGGAAACATTGAAAATGGTCGAGACCGGGGAGTTCTCCTTTGAACATCCGCAAAGGAGAAAGAACGGTTCAAAGAAGCAGGTGACTGGTTATGATAAATAGCCGACTAAGTGAATAAATTTCGTAAAATATTTGTAAGGATTCGGCCATATCTCCGTCAATTAAAATGAACATAAAAATAAAACAGGTAAATTATGAAAAAACAAGTAATCTTATTACCAATACTAATAATTGCATTAATTGCGCTGGTATATCCAATTAAAAGTAATACAGGTAGCGAAAGCGAAACCGGAATTTCCTTTCACCAGGGTACATGGGATGAGGCACTGAAATTGGCAGAAAAAGAAGGTAAACCCATTTTTCTCGATATTTCAGCCAGTTGGTGCGGCCCATGTAAAAAACTTAAATCGACTACTTTTCCTGATGATGAGGTAGGGGAATTTTATAATGCCAACTTTATCAATGTTATGGTTGACGGCGAAAAAGGAGAAGGTATTGAACTGGCCCGAAAGTATGAGATCAGGGGATACCCAAGTTTGATTTTTGTTGACAGTAAAGGGAAGCTTATAGCTCAAACTGCTGGTTATCGTAATCCTGAGCAATTTATTGAGATTGGTAAAGTAATTATTGACAGATAATTAATGGTTTTTTTATGCCGGATTGAAATCAATAACTCTCCAGACCTTCCTTTTGAACATGAAGTTACCCCGGGAGTAGATTATGAGTTTATATCCAATTATATGTCAGCTTACATGGGTGATGGACATGATTATTAATGTTAATACAACGAGGGTCTAAGAAGTCTTAGAAAATTGATGGATTATGTTATGCCTGTCGATGTTATTGGCAGGCATAACTTTATATTATGCTGTTCTGTGAAGTGAAGATAACTTCATATAGAAGCAGTAACTTTATGATTTGTAATTAACAGGTAAAAGCACCTGAACAAATTCTTCATAGATTGTAAACCAGTAATGTTGGATGCGTGAAACGAATTTTGATATGTGTTTATGAATAATTGACAATGAAAAGAATGACACATGTTTTCATATTTTTTGCAGTTTTGTACGGGATCATAACTATCTTCTTCTATTTATTTCAATCTGCCTTGTTGTTTTTTCCTCAGCCCCTTTCTTCCCGTGTTGAGTTGAATGAAAAAACGGAAGAGGTGAAAATTAAGTCTTCCAATGTCAATGTTCCTTTACTGGCATTTTATGGTACCGCCAGTAATATTATCCCGCCCATACACAGCAAAAAGCTTGCAGAGTGCTGGAAGGAGGAAAAAAACTTGTTGGGCTATCCTCATTTGGCCACAATGATATTTATGGCAGTGATCAGCTGTGGGAAGAAATAGATGAGTTTTTAAAAAACAAGGTAGGTAGAGAAAATATGTGATGCCTGATAAGGTCGCAGGAGTTGCATATGTATGCTATTAGATATAATTTCCCGTCAGGCTGCATCAATCTAAGCAAATGCTTGGATTATTTTAAATAATGCAAACATTTTCCCGGTGATATTGTTATTGGTGTTATATGAAAAATATAACTATTATGAAAATGCTTAATTTTTTATTGTTGCTGGCCTTTTTACCTGCGGTCGCCATTAACTCTTCTGCCCTTGAAAATAACCAGGCAGATAACCCGGACAAACTCGTTGTAATATGGACCAGCGATGATCCGTACGTCGCAGAAAGGGTTGCATTAATGTATACCCATGCGGCAAAGACAGCCAGCTGGTTCAGTGAGGTCACACTCATTATCTGGGGGCCTTCAGCCAAACTTGCCGCCGAAAATATTAAGGTTCAGGAGAAGCTTAAGGCCATGCAGGAAGATGGTGTAGAGATTGAGGCATGCATTGTTTGTGCTAATGAATACGGGGTGACTGATGAATTGAGAAACATGGATTTTATTGTTAAGGGAATGGGCAGTCCGCTGACAGATTACCTCAAGAGTGGAGCAAAGGTGCTGACATTCTAGTTAACTTCCGGTCCTCACCAGACAAATACCGGTAATAAATGTAAGGATTTAATATTTTCTCCGTCAAATATTCTAATTGAGTAATCCATGTTAATTCGTAACACAAAAAATGTGCGTTTAAAAATAAGATGGATGATTCATGCTATTTTAAATGTTAACTTACATATTATGAAAGCAATTTTCTTCATATCTTATTATCTCTTTTGGTTTTAAGGTATCTTTATATTTAATAAATAAACAGATCTGCAAGAAATGAAAATTTTCCCGGAAATCTTCAATACCATAGTTGATAGGCGGGAATATCTTTATGAATTGCTGATTCAGCATATTGTGCTAAGTGCCGGCGCTATTGCAATAATTCTTGTCATCGGACTGGGAACGGGTATCCTCATTCTTCACAGGAGTAAGTTAAGGCAAAGTATTCTTGGAGTGGTGAACTTTCTGTACACCATACCCTCTATTGCCATGTTCGGGCTTTTCATTCCTCTCGTGGGTATAGGTTATTTAAATGCTCTTGTAGTTTTGATAATATATGGCCTGCTCCCAATGATAAGGAACACATATACCGGCTTAAGCGAGGTGGATCCGCACCTGCTGGATGCGGCAAAAGGGATGGGTGCCACCCCCGGGCAGGTCTTCTTAAGAGTGCGTTGGCCCCTTGCGTTGCCGACAATCCTGAGCGGTTTCAGAACCATGGTGGTTATGACGATTGCACTGGCCGGACTGGCATCTTTCATTGGGGCCGGGGGACTGGGACAGGCTATTTACCGGGGAATAAACACTAACAACTCTTCTCTTATAATTGCAGGTTCTGTTTCAGTGGCTTTGCTGGCACTGATCGCGGACTGGATAATCGGTTTTTTTGAGAATTCCCTGAAAAGGAATGCCAGAATGATTTCTGTCAAAAGGAGAGTGGTTAAATATTTCATTCTTTTTATGCTGGCCGGACTCCTGATACTTGTGATCATTCCTGAACCAGGGAGATATTCCGGCAATGAGATTGTGGTTGCTACCAAGCCTACTGCCGAACAATATATCCTTGGGGAGATTATTTCCCAACTGATAGAAAACCACACAGATATGGGTGTGAGGAGAAGATTTGGCATCGGTGGTGGTACTTCCAATATTCACCCGGCCATTTTGGCGGGAGAGGTTGATGTTTACCCTGAATATACTGGTACGGCATGGTTGTTTGTCCTTAAAGAGCCGCAGATTGATGATCCTGACAGCCTTTATAATGAATTAAGAACAGCTTATGCGGAAAAATACAACCTTGAGTGGACAGGCAGGGTTGGATTTAATAATACTTTTACGCTGGCGTTACCAGAAAAGATGGCTCAAAAGGAAAATATCCGGACTTTTTCAGATCTTGCTTCTGTAAGCAACAGTTATATTTTCGGGGCCGAGTTTGATTTTTTTGAGCGTGAAGATGGTTTTGAGGGACTGGCACGGAAGTATAATTTCAATTTCAGGAGGTATGTGGAGTTTGATATTAACCTGAAATTTCAGGCTCTTGCAAATCAGACGGTAGATGTGATAAATGCTTTTTCGACCGACTCCCGTATCAGGGAAATGAACCTAAGGGTATTAAAAGACGATCGGCTGTTTTTCCCTTCTTATCAGGCAGGTATAGTTGTAAGGAATGAAATCCTTAATAAGTATCCCGATCTGAAAGGATTGTTTCAACGTCTGAATGGCACCATAAATGATTCTGTTATGCTTGAGTTGAATTATGAAGTCGAGATCCTTAAAAGATCACCGGATGCCGTGGCATATGAGTTTTTAAGTGAACGTAAATTATTGCAGTAATTGCCGGATAATGAATAATGCGATCATAGAAATTTTTAACGTTAACAAATCATTTGAAACAGGACCTCCTGTATTGAACGATGTATCAGTTACCATAACCGAAGGCGCTTTCGTCACTATTATTGGTCCCAGTGGATGCGGTAAAACAACTTTGCTGCGGATCATTAATGGAATGACTGACATTAATTCCGGTCTGATCAGGATTATGGGAAAGGATATTGGCAGCTGGGACAAGATAATGCTCAGGCGCAGTATAGGTTATGTTATTCAGCAGGGGGGACTATTTCCTCATCTCACTGTCCGCCAGAATATGGAATTTGTATTGAGTATTTCGGGTACCGGACATGAGATAATTAAAAAAAGAATAGACCTGTTGTCAGAAATGATGGGTTTTGATCAAAGGCAGCTGGATGCATGGCCTGCCAACCTTAGTGGGGGACAGCAACAAAGGGTAGGCGTTGCCAGGGCTCTTTCAGCAGATCCGAAAATTGTACTTATGGACGAACCATTCGGTGCTCTTGATAATATAACCCGCCGGAATCTGCAAAAAGAAATCAAGTCAATGCATGAAAAGTCTGGACTGAGCTTTGTTATGGTAACACATGATTTACATGAGGCATTTACGCTCGGTACAAAAGTAGCTATAATGAACCGGGGAAAGATTGAACAATATGATACACCAGAAAATATAAGGGATAATCCTGCCAGTGAGTGGATAGAAGATTTTATGAAAATTTGAAAGTATGAAGAATAAAAACAACAAACCTGCAGAACAGATACTGGTTATTTTCGGAGCAACTGGCGACCTGAGCAAACGCAAGCTTATGCCGGCCCTTTACCAGATTATTCCCGAAAGGCTTGCTGCTGCCTGACTTAATAAGGAAAATAATGGCTGGAAAAGGCTGGTTATTGAAAAGCCTTTTGGTAATGATCTTGCCAGCTCAAAGGCATTAAATACTGCACTGCAAAAGAATTGGAAAGAGGGTCAGATTTACAGGATTGATCATTATCTGGGAAAGGAAACGGTTCAAAATTTGCTGGTTACCCGTTTTTCTAACGGCATCTTTGAGCCTCTCTGGAACAGGAATTTTATACATCATGTTGAAATTACTTCTGCGGAAAATATTGGCGTGGAGAACCGGGGAAATTATTATGAAGACTCAGGAGCATTGCGTGACATGATCCAAAACCACCTGTTGCAGGTAACCGGACTTATTGCAATGGAACCGCCCGCGTCAATGAATGCAGATTCTATCCGTAATGAAATTGTAAAAGTATTACAGTCCCTGCGCCCCATCAGAGAGGAGGAGGTTAAAAAAGTTGTTGTCCGTGGTCAATACCTGGCATCAAAAATTAACGGTAAACCGGTTAAAGGCTACCGTGAAGAGGAAGGAGTTGATCCGGACTCCAGAACTGAAACCTATGCTGCCCTGAAGTTTTATATCGACAACTGGAGATGGGGCGGTGTACCATTTTATGTGCGTACAGGCAAACAATTACCCGCACGGGTAACTGAAGCTGTGATTCATTTTAAGCCAACCCCACATCGCCTTTTCGTGCCAAAAGGATCATGCGACACCTGTAATCAGCTGATAATACGAATTCAGCCTGATGAGGGTATTTTACTCAGAATGGGGATGAAAACACCCGGAGCCGGGTTTGACGTCCAGGATGTAAGCATGGATTTTCATTATACTGATCTGCTGGATGTCCGTATTCCTGATGCCTATGAGCGGCTGCTTCTTGATTTTATGACCGGCGATAAGACACTTTACGCAAGGATAGATGCGGTTACAGCAGCATGGGAGTTTATTACACCTGTGCTGGATGCATGGAAAAATGATAAGGAGTTCCCTGTTCATGGTTACCCGGCAGGCACGTGGGGACCGGATGTTGCAGATAACCTGATAGAAGAACCGGATATGAACTGGAGACAACCATGCCGTGTACTAACCGGCAATGATGATTTTTGTAAATTATGATCAGACGGTTATAAATATTTAACTGAGTATAAAATGAATTTGTAATTAATTTAGTCCGCAACCATATTTAATAATCTTAAAAACCCATGCTCCCAGGGCGCTCTAATGTCCTGGTGGGGCTTTGCTCAAAAGCCTTATGCACTAATTCTGTCATTATCATGAACTCTATCATAGTCAAAAAATTTACGACAGTAAACCATATTTCCCAGTATATTGCAAATATGATTAACCAGGGCATTGCATCTTCGGATCATGAAGGTCACTTTTCAATTGCACTTTCTGGCGGATCTACTCCCCGGAAGGTTTATTCATATCTGGCTGCTTTAAAGGATAAACCTGTGGACTGGCAAAAAGTCCGCCTTTTCTGGGGGGACGAAAGATGTGTGGATCCGAACAGCCCCGAAAGCAATTACCGGATGGTTAAGGAGAGTCTTCTCGATCATATTGATATTCCCGATTCCAATGTTGTCAGGATAAAAGGAGAAAAGGACCCTTCATCCGAAGCTGCCAGATATGCTGAAGTGGTTAAATCCCTTCTTCCCCATGAAAAAGATATTCCACGTTTTGATCTTGTAATGCTTGGACTGGGTGAGGATGGACATACCGTCTCAATTTTTCCTGCTAATATCCGGCTTTTTCAGAGTAATGAATTGTTCGAAGCAACGCAAAATCCTTATACCGGACAAAATCGTATTACTGCAACAGGAAAATTAATTAATAATGCTAAAATGGTTGTGTTCATCGCTACCGGTCTCTCCAAAGCCACGATTGCTGCAAATGTGATTGAAAACAAAGCAGGGGCGGAGAAGTATCCCGCTTCATTGGTCCATCCCGGCAGCGGGGAACTCATTTGGTTGATTGATGAAGAGGCTGCTGGTGGACTGGAAAGGGATTTGTTTATGTAAGGAATATGAATTATGCCGTCTATTTTGTTGTTAACGGAATTGTAAAACAATAAACCCAAATGACATGAGACGGATAGTGATTCTTTTTACGGTTTTTATGATTGTTCAGGGAGCTGTATCTGGCCAGAATCCTTCGACGATCCAGGTGAGTTCACCCGAGTTCGCCAAAATAATAGTAGAAGAGAAAGGAGTTCTGCTTGATGTAAGAACGAAGCGTGAATTTCAAAACGGGCATATTGAGAATGCAGGGAATCTTAATTTTTATGCTTTAGACTTCAGGAAACGTCTTCTTCTCCTTCCTAAGAATCAGCCCATATATTTATATTGCAATACAGGATACCGGAGTGACAGGGCTGCGGATTTTCTCATAAGAAATGGTTATCAGCAGGTATATAATCTTCAGCATGGCATCATGGAGTGGGATTTGCACGACTTGCCGGTTGCAATAGATCCAGATGCAAGACCTGATATGGATGATAAATTTGAACCTTCCGATTTTGCCGGTCTTATAGAAAATGAACCTGTTGTATTTGTCGATTTTTATGCTCCCTGGTGTGGTCCCTGCCGGCAGATGATGCCAATGATCGATAGTCTGCGGGTGGAATATCATGAACGTATTCCGGTTGTAAAAGTCAATGCAGATGCCAGCAAGCGTCTTATGAGGGAGCTGGAGCTGGTGACTGTACCATACCTGGTGCTTTACCGTAATGGTGAGATGGTTTTTGATCATCGCGGTGTAATGACCAGGGAAGAAGTCGTTGCCTTGCTTAACGCAAATCTGCCTCAACTATAACCCACACCATTATATACAGGGTAACAGGTGAGAATTTTTCCTGTCTCGGCACTAAGGTGTATTCATTTGGTAATTAGTCGTATATGTCACTGGGGATTTCTGAGCAAAATCTTGTAGCAAATATACTTATGAGCTATGGACTGAATATAAGGTGCCGTCATTCATCAAGAGATGTTATAAACGGGCATCCATTGCCAAATACAGGGGGAGAGTGGATCTTTCTGATGCCATCAGCAAGCTGGCATATCAGCTCCCGGGCAGCATTGAATATAAACTCCGAACTTCCGCTATATAGCAGGGTTGATGGCACCCAGCTTACCCTAACATTCAGGATAAATGCGGGGGTGTATTTGAAAATTGGACCTGAAGAAGATTCGTTGTCCGGGTTTTAAAGTGTCAGGTTTTAAATTTTTACACGACAATATATATGATAGCAGAACTGATAACTTAAAATTAACTGATCATGAAAAGGGAAAGATTTTTATTGTTAGCAATAGTTTATATGATCTTGTTTATTTCAATGTCATGTAAGAAAGATGATGAATCTCCGAATAATGATGAAGGCCAGGAAACTCCTGTAAGCGGCGCGTGGCTGGTACCGGAAGATGAAATATTTGATGGTGGTCCCGGAAAAGACGGTATTCCTGCATTGACCAATCCACAGTTTACTGATCCGCAGGAAGCATCATATCTTTCCGACAATGATCTTGTGCTTGGATTTGTTCAGGATGGTACTGCGAGGGCTTACCCTCATAATATACTGGACTGGCACGAGATAGTAAATGACAGCTACGACGATATGTATATGGCAGTTATATACTGTCCCCTCACCGGAACGGGAATAGGATGGGATCGTGAACCGGGACCGCCATCAAAAGCAGGAGACATTACATCATTTGGAGTGTCTGGTCTGCTTTATAACTCAAACATAATACCATATGACAGAGGAACCGACAGTAACTGGTCACAGATGCTGCTGAAAGCTGTTAATGGTGAGTTAAAAGGCACCCGGGCAGATACTTACAATTTAATCGAGACACGCTGGGACACATGGAAAAGCATGTATCCGGAAACCAGGGTGCTGTCATCTGAAACAGGTCATAGCCGGAATTACAGCCGGTATCCCTATGGCGATTATAAAACGAGCAATTCGCTTATTTTCCCGGTAAACAATGAGGATGACCGCTTGCACAGAAAAGAAAGGGTTCTGGGTGTTCTGATAGAAGAAGAGGCAAAAGCATACAGCATAGGGAATTTTGACTCCTCCATCTCGTTGATCCATGATAATTTCAAAGGTGAGGATCTGGTGATTGCAGGAAGTGGAGATAAAAATTTCATTGTGGCCTTTAAAAGAGAAGGAGATGATGGAGTTTCACTGGAGTTTACTGCCGTACAGGACAACCTGCCTGTAATTATGAAAGACGGTGAGGGTACTTTATATGACGTATCCGGACTTGCAGTGGGAGGACCTGGAGAAGGTAAACGATTGGGTGCTGTAACCCAGTTTATTGGATACTGGTTTGCCTGGGCTGCATTTTATCCGGAAATAGAGTTATATTAATGTAACCGGTGAATTTTTTTCACTATGACTTAAAATAATTTGAATTGGTTTTGGTGGGGTCTCGAGTAGCGGTTTGCTAATATACATATCGTCATCCAAGAAATAAAACATGGCTTAAAATGCCATATATTTAGCTTTCATTGATTGCAGGTTTATGGAGAGTGCTCTCTTTCGACAGGACCGTAGAGTTCAGATCATTTCAGTTGTCTGTTGAGTATACCATAAACTCTGTGATTTTGCCGTTCTGGCTTATCCGTACTTTTTCGCAATGGCTCAAATGTTCAAAATGAAATGGCATATTCAGATCCAGTGAACCACCATTATTTATGGAAAACTGATTTTCGCACTCGAGGATACCATGTGGACTATAACGGCGAATAAGGTAATTATTGTCAGCAGGTCTTATGGTCCACCACGATCCTGCACCTTCTCCACTCAACCATTTTGCATCCGGGGGAATATCAGCAGGTTTGACAGGTTCAGGTAGAGTGGACTTTAAATTTAATTTGTTATTTAACTTTTGGATGGGAGATGCATTATATTCTCGAACCGGAGGTAATATGCGCCTGTTGTCCAAGGAGTTTACGTTATTGAGTGGTGTAGGTGTCAGAGGAACTAAATAACTGAGTTTTAACCTGTATCCTATATCGGGAATGCCCGCCATAATACATGTATTGACAAATCTTGAGCAATTGCTGCCCCTGAAAATAAACGGACCGTAGGGTATCGGACTATCTGCCTGGAACTTTCTGGCTCTTTTATATGCTTTTTCAAAATCTATTTTACAGTATGATGCATGGATTTTACCATCACCATGACATTCTTCATTATGTTGTAATTCATTCAGTATATCATCAAAATTCTCAATAACTGATCCGTCCCCTGATATTTTTGCCACGGTTCCAATCTTTAGTCCGTGATCAGTTATCCCACTTCTTGCCCTTCCATGTTGATAAGGAGCATGGTACCTGCCAAAATCAAAATAATGGCAATTACCTGATTTACTATCAACCAGCACAAGGGCAGCATGTCCGGCCCTGTAATAATTGTGCTTGCTGATTCTCAACGTCCCCATCAATCCGTCATACCAGGAACCCGGCTGTTTGCACAGGGTCTCCGGCCAGGCCAGGGCAATCGCAAAACCGTCCCTTTTAATTTTAGTTTGTTGTTTCATAAACCATGTCATACTTCTTTGCTACAGAAAGAAAACTTTCAAAAAACAAATCGATATCAGACTTCCTCAGTTCTCCATTTGCTGTAACCAGCCGGATAGCAAGGGTTTCTCCGATATAACCATAATTAACAATTGCTTTGCCTGATTTACGGAGATGTTCACGCATATCAAGATTGAATTTGTTGATATCTGTTTCCGTTTCCGGCACATAGCGAAAACATACCGTGAAGGATTGCCTGTCTACAAGAAGTTCAAGACCTGGGTGATCTTTTACTATAGCTTCAGCATATTCTGCCATCTTAACTGAATTTTCTATTCTTTGCTGATATCCCCTGATACCATAATACTTCATTGCAAACCATAATTTGACAGCATCAACTCTGCGACCGCATTGTAACGACTTTTTTCCCAAGTCTTCAATATTATTATCTATATTATGATACAAATAGTCTGTACTGAGATCCGTCAGATTTTTTTGTAGCTTACCGCGGTTTTTAACAAGTATCATCGAGCAAACAAGTGGAATATTCATTAATTTATGAGGGTTCCAGGCAAATGAGTCTGTTTTTTCAACTCCTCTCATCATATACCTGTATTGTTCACTCAACAAGAGGGATCCTCCCAGGGAGCCATCACCATGCAGCCATATATCATATTTCCGGCATATCTCCGCAATTTCATTTACAGGGTCATAAGAACCGGTAACGGTAGTGGCAAAAGTAGCGGCAACAAAAAAAGGTGTTTCACCTTTATCAAGACAGTTTTTTATTTCCTTCTCCAGCTCTTCCGGAATCATTTTTCCATTGTCATCGGCTTTCACCTTTATAATACTATTTGATCCTATACCTGTAACATTGGCGGCAATATCAAAGGAGTAGTGAGCATGTTCATTTACAAATGCTTTCAGCTTTAGCTCTTTGTCATATCCATTAAATCGACCCTTCGGGTAAACATGGTTACGTGCAGATAGCATGGCTACAAGATTTGCATTGCTTCCCCCGCTTACAAAAATACCGTCTCCGTTTTCATACCCTACATAGCTGCGCATTAAACGGATCATCTCCTCTTCTATTATTGTTGCCACGGGAGCAATCTCGTATGTGGCCATTGAGGTATTGGTGAGAGTTGTAAGTATCTCGCCAATAACGGCGGGAAAATTAAAACCTGAATATAACTGATTGAAAAATTGTTTATTTCCCGTAACAACGGACAGGTCCAGATAGCGGTCTATCAAAGTCAAAAACTCATTCTCTGTTACCGCCGCATCCGCTATCTTGACATTCATTATATCTGAAAGCTCGCCGGGCTTTTTATACTTTACCACAGGTTCCTCATTATCTATCCTGCAGTTAATGTAATTGTCAATTTTATCAAAAGTACTTTGTAGTATTTTTTCCTGGTCCATTAATTTGTTTTTATGCATGAATAATATTTGCGATAAAAAATATTTTGCCAAACTTATAACAAATAATATTTTATTGCACCTTTTTAGTTACATATTTACATTTGTTAACATAATATTTTTTTTGTGTTTTCTTCAATTCTAATTAAATTATATTGCTCATTTATACTTATATTAGCTGGTAGTGTTCTATATGATAAATTTATGACACTTGATTCAATTACTTTGGTTCCAGCTAAATGTGCCAGGATTCAGAGTGCAAAGTATTGAATTATATTCTACATGATACTAAGTATTTCCTCCTCTAGGTATTTTATTAGCCAGCGATCTCTTTACAAAGGCCAATCCAACTTTATAAGCTTGTTTATACAATAAAACGAGATGGGAAATCCCATCTCGTCTTATCAGTCGGGGTGAGAAGACTCGAACTTCCGACCCCTTGCACCCCATGCAAGTGCGCTAGCCAACTGCGCCACACCCCGAATGAAAAACCCGGAAATCTTCCGTATATTTTAGCACTGCAAAATTAACAAACAATTAATTATCTGCAAATTTTTTCCTGTTTTCAATCCTTTATTAGCTGATACCTGCATTCAGGATAATTGGTTTATGTTTTGGAAACTATAATCATGATGAAGAGATGCCGAAATATTGAATCCTTTAATTATAAAATGGACTGAGTTATCTGGATGATCAAATTAAATAGCGGATAATAATGTTCTTAAAGGTTAATTAGTCTGGATTTTCTTTCCGGAAACAGCCATACTGGGACAATTGCAAAAAACTAAAATACCTTTTATGTTTGCACTTATCTGGATACTTTGTAATTTTACATGATTTTTCCACATTATAAAACGCTTTATATGCAGGAGAAACAAAATGTATCTTTAAATACATATAATTTAATATATCATATTTCTTTAATGTAAGCTGAAAAAATGAGCATGTTCAAGAAATTGGATCTCGCTGATGATGATTCAATAAAAAAACCTGAGGTTGAAATCGAAAAAGTAAAATGTCTTATTATCGGATCTGGTCCGGCCGGCTATACGGCTGCCATTTATGCCGCCAGAGCCAATCTTAATCCGTTAATGTATGAGGGACTGCAACCTGGCGGGCAACTTACCACTACAACAGATGTGGAAAATTTTCCTGGTTATCCCGATGGTATTACTGGGCCCGAAATGATGGAGGACATGAAGAAGCAGGCAGCCCGGTTTGGTACCGATATTCGTTTCGGAATGGCAACAGCATCAGATCTTTCCGTAAGGCCATTTAGGATAACCATTGATAATTCAAAAGTAATTGAGACGGATTCACTGATTATCGCTACTGGTGCAACCGCAAAATATCTTGGAATTGAATCAGAGAAAACTTATATGGGCTCGGGTGTTTCTGCCTGTGCAACATGTGATGGTTTTTTTTACAAAGGACAGGATGTTGCAGTGGTAGGCGGTGGAGATACCGCTGCCGAGGAGTCATTGTACCTGGCTGGTATTTGCAGGAAAGTTTACCTGATAATCCGTAAGGATCATATGAGAGCATCTAAGGTTATGCAGCAAAGAGTGCTTAATAAGGAGAATATTACCGTATTGTTTGAACATAAAACCCGTGAGATTGTCGGGGAGAATGGTGTGGTTACCGGAGTCCTTTTAACAAACAGTCTGGGGGAGGATGTGCGGATTGATATTTCCGGTTTTTTTGTTGCGATCGGACATAAACCTAATTCTTCGATCTTCCAAAAGTACCTTGAAACTGACGAGGTGGGATATATTAAAACCATACCCGGTACAACAAAGACAAAAATTGAAGGTGTTTTTGCATGTGGTGATGTTATGGATCCGCACTACCGTCAGGCTGTTACCGCCGCCGGCACCGGTTGTATGGCTGCCATTGATGCTGAAAGATATCTTGGCACAAGGGAAATTTAGAAAAAATACCAGAACTTCACAAATTCCGGTATTTTTTTCTAATTAAAGGTGTTAATCAGGTGGTAGTGGTTATCCTTTCACTGGCATATTTTCCTGCCTTAAGTTTTTTTGCCACTTCGGCAAAGGCACTTATGGTATAATTTACGTCTTCGATAGTATGGACTGCCGTAGGAATAAGCCGGATAAGCAGGACTCCTTTGGGCACTACCGGATAGCTTACAAGTGAACAGAATATGCCATAATTCTCCCTCAGGTCAAGTGCAATGTTGGTTCCTTCAGGAACACTACCCGACAAGAATACAGGCGTTACAGGAGATTCAGTGTTTCCTAAATTAAAACCTTTCTCTTTCAGTCCCTCTTGTAGTTTGTTTACCACCTTCCACAAATTCTCCCTCAGTTCCTGTTTGGTTTTGAGCAATTCAAGCCTTTTAAGGGCACCAATTACCATTGGCATGGGTAAGGACTTCGCAAAAATCTGTGATCGCATATTATAACGAAGGTAATTGATCACTGTTTCATTACCGGCCACAAAACCTCCTATGCCGGCCATTGCTTTGGCAAACGTACCGAAATAGACATCAACCTCATTTTGAACTCCCAGATGCTCGGCTACACCTGCTCCGGTTTTTCCCATAGTACCAAATCCATGGGCATCATCAACAAGAAGGCGGAACGGATATTTTTCCCTGAGTTTAACTATTAGGTCAAGCTTCCCAAGATCACCGGACATCCCGAATACCCCTTCTGTAATTACGAGGACTCCGCCATTTTGCCTGCCTGCTATCTTTACTGCCCTTTGAAGTTGTTTTTCAAAATTCTCCATATTATTATGGGGAAATACAAAACGCTTTCCGAAATGCAATCTTAATCCATCCAGGATGCAGGCATGTGATTCTGAGTCGTATACAACAACATCATTCCGGCCGACAAGAGAATCAATAATCGAAACCATACCCTGGTAACCATAATTTAACAAATACGCATCTTCCTTCCCTTGAAAATCAGCAAGTTGTCGCTCCAGTTCTTCATGCTGATTGGTTTGTCCTGACATCATCCTTGCACCCATAGGATAAGCCATGCCATACTTTGCAGCAGCTTCGGCATCAGCTTTTCTTACCTCAGGATGATTTGCCAGTCCGAGGTAATTGTTCAGACTCCAGACAAGTACTTCTTTTCCCCTGAATACCATCCGGGTTCCAATCTCTCCTTCCAGTTTGGGAAACGTGAAATAACCATGGGCTTCTTTCATGTATTGCCCTATCGGACCCATGTTCTGCTTAATTTTATCAAATATATCCACAATATTATTTTTTAGTTATAAATGTTATCAGATATCGGGCATTAACCTCATAATAATTGACCATTGCAAAATAAATGCTTTTTTTTTGCGTTTCAAGGAAAATCATTAAAATATCTTCTGGTGCTTTATATGAAGAAAAATATTAATTTTGCAGGTTCTAAATAAAAACAACAGTTTTTACCTAATTTAGAATATTTAATAAAAAATTCTATGTAGCTTCGATCGAATAAACTAATTTTACAAAATGTTTCGAATTCCGGTAAATATAAGCTTAATTTTTCTTCTGTTTTTTCTCGTTTCATGCAGTGAGTATGAAAAGCTCCTGAAGAGTGACGATTATCAGGCGAAGTACGATGTTGCAATGGAGTATTTTGAAGAGGAGAATTATGTCCGGTCTGCAACCCTGATTGAACAGATTTTGCCTGTTTACAGAGGCACTCAAAAGGCTGCCGAGCTAAGTTTTACCCTTGCACAATGTTATTATCACCGGGGTGATTATATTCTGGCTGCCCATCATTTTGACAGTTTCGTGCGGGATTTTCCAAATAGTGAGTTGGCCCTTGAAGCCACATACATGAGAGCCTACTGTAACTATCTGTTATCTCCCCGTCCCAGTCTGGATCAGGCAACCACCAGAAGGGCCATCGACCAGTTTACCATGTTTATCTCCCGTTATCCGGATAGTGAGAAGGTTAAGGATGCAGAAAATCTCATAGACGAGATGAGGGCCAAACTTCTTGAAAAATCATTCCAGAGTGCCAGGTTATATTATGATATGGGTGATTATCAGGCAGCCATTATTGCACTCAAGAACAGTCTCAGTGAATTTCCTGAAACCCGCCACCGGGAGGAAATAATGTTTCTTATACTTAAATCAAGTTTTCTGCTGGCCGAAAACTCGGTCCCCGACAGGCAGCTGGAACGTTTCCAGTCCACCCTCGAAGAATATTATGCCTTTATTGAAGAATTTCCTGAGAGCAGGTATATTAATGAAGCAGAACGTTTTTTATCTAATTCTCTGAAAGTACTGGATAATTATCCTACTGATGAGTTAACCCAGGATTATTAATATATTATTATGGATTATAAAAAATCAAAAGCTCCGGGTACTACTATTACCCGGGACCTGTCAGAACTGGATTCCAAAACAGGAAGTATTTATGAATCAATACGCATCATCTCTAAAAGGGCAAACCAGATAAGTGTTGAGATGAAAGATGAGCTAAGCCGTAAGCTTGAAGAATTTGCCTATTATACCGATAACCTGGAGGAGGTATTTGAAAACCGGGAACAGATCGAGATATCCAAATTCTATGAGCGCCTTCCAAAACCTAACCTCCTGGCTATGGAAGAATTTCTGGAAGATGAGATCTACTACAGGAATCCAACCAAACTTGAAGATTGACATAATTTAATGTAGTATGCAGCTGGAAGGCAAAAAGATAATTCTTGGAATCACCGGAAGCATAGCTGCATACAAATCGGCAACCCTAATCAGGCTGCTGGTCCGCGAGGGAGCCTCAGTGAAGGTTATTATGACACCCCTGGCAAAGGAGTTTATTACTCCTGTTACAATTGCCACATTATCCCGAAATACAGTACTTTCGGATTTTTTTTCCTATGATAGCGGGGACTGGAATTCTCATGTGGATTTGGGTGTATGGGCCGACCTCTTTTTGTGCGCCCCTGCCAGCGCAAATACCATGGCTAAGATGGCGCACGGTATTTGTGATAACCTTCTTCTTACTACCTATTTATCCTCCCGTTGTCCTGTTATGATAGCACCTGCGATGGATCTGGACATGTTCAGGCATCCTGCCACGGCTGATAATATTGATATACTTATTTCCAGGGGCAACATAATTGTAGAACCCTCAATCGGTGAGCTGGCCAGTGGATTAAGCGGGAAGGGACGGATGGAAGAACCGGAAAATATTCTGAAAAAGGTTATATCTTTTTTTTCTTCTAACCAGGATAAAACAGCAGGTGAATTTCTTCCCTTAAGAGATAAAAAAGTTCTTGTTACCGCCGGACCTACTCATGAACAGATTGATCCGGTTAGATATATCGGCAATGAATCATCCGGCAAAATGGGTTATGCTATAGCAGGTGAACTTGCAAACCGTGGCGCAGAGGTTATACTGGTTTCAGGCCCGGTATCACTGGAAACTGTGCACCCGCGGATCAAAGTTGTACGGGTGAAATCAGCTGCAGGAATGTATGAGGAATGCCTCCGGTGGTTTCCGGAGTGTAATGCTTGTATCATGACTGCTGCTGTTGCTGATTATACACCGGTAACATCCCATAGCGCTAAGATTAAGAGAGGGAAAGGTAATTTTGTTATTGAGATGAGGCCTACTACCGACATATTGAAGGAACTTGGGAAAATGAAGAGCAAAGATCAGTTACTTGCGGGATTTGCCCTGGAGACTGATGATGAAAAAGTGAATGCGGAAAAAAAACTGCGTAATAAAAATCTTGATTTCATCGTTTTAAATTCATTAAAGGAAGAAGGCGCGGGCTTTCATGGTGATACCAATAAAATAACCATTATTAATCCGGATGGCTCATTAACTGAATATGCGGTGAAAGCAAAAACAGAGGTCGCTGTAGATATTATTAATCATCTCGCAACCTTAATGAAACTATCTTAATTATATTGTGAGGGTCTTTTTACCGGTATAGCAAGTGTCACCAAAATTCACACAGACAAATGATAAAAATTGACTTTGTCGATTATACATAATGTATTTAGTGTATTTTTACAAGCTATTCGTTCATCTTGAATTTTAGTTATGGGTTATGTTACTATCATTAAAAGAATAACAGTTGCATTGGTGGTGCTGCTTTTTTCAACATTTGTTGTAACCTCCCAGGAACTTAGGTGTAACGTTCAGGTTGTGACTAACCAGATACAAGGCACTAATAAACAGAAATTCACGACTTTACAAAAGGCTATATATGAATTCATGAACAGCCGCAACTGGACCAATCACGTTTTTAACAACCAGGAAAGGATTGAAGCCAATATAATGCTGAATCTGACCGAAGAGATCTCTTCGGATGAATTCAGGGGAACTATCCAGATTCAGTCGAGGAGGCCGGTATATAACTCTTCTTATAATACCGTTTTGTTCAATTATCTTGATAACAATTTGCATTTCAGGTATGTTGAACATGAAACACTTGAATTCAGCGAAACTCAGCATTTATCAAACCTCACTTCCATACTGGCATTTTATGCTTATATAATTATCGGTCTTGATTATGACTCCTTTTCCCTTAACGGGGGAACTGAATTTTTTCAGAAAGCGGAAACCATTGTTCAGAATGCCCAGAATGCAAACGAAAGAGGTTGGAAATCATTTGAGAGTAACAGGAATCGTTACTGGCTGGCTTCCAATTTGCGGGATTCCAAATATGCCCCTGTCCGGGAATTTAATTACCGGTATCACAGACTGGGCCTTGACCGTTTAAGTGAGCGTCCGGCCGAGGCACGTGCAGAGATAGCCGAGAGCCTTTATCTTATTCAAAAGGTTTATCGTGAAAAACCTGATCCTTTTATGCACCTGGTCCAGGTAATTTTTGATGCTAAATCAGATGAAATGATAAATGTTTTTTCTGAAAGTAATCCTGATGAAGCCCGGCGTGTTACTACAGTCCTCCGGGAAGTAGATCCCGCCAATACACCCAAATATCAAAGGATACAACAATAGAATCCTTTTCTGCATATTTATCAGTGAGTATAATCCGGGATTAAATAATAATTATTAATTTAGCTGTACCGGTCCGGTACAGTTAAAAATTGTTTAATTTTAGGAGTTAAATCAGCTTGCATATATGCTTCGAAAATTATCAGTCAGTAACTATGCTCTTATTGATGAGTTAAATATTGATTTTTCAACCGGACTTTCTATTATAACGGGCGAAACCGGTTCAGGAAAATCAATCCTGCTGGGAGCCATGTCACTTATCCTTGGACAGCGGGCCGATACTTCGGTTCTTCAGAATAAAAGCAGGAAATGCATTATTGAGGGAGAATTTGATATTTCCGGTTATGGCCTGAATGATATTTTTGTCCGCCATGAGCTCGATTACGAGGACTTTACCTTAATACGGCGGGAGATAAATGAGTCTGGAAAATCCAGGGCTTTTGTTAATGACACCCCAGTTAATCTGGGTGTTCTCAGGGAGCTGGGGACCAGCCTTGTCGATATTCATTCACAGCATAATAATCTTGTACTCTCCGAGAATCGTTTCCAACTTGATGTTATTGACGTTGTAGCGGGCAACAATGACGTTGCACTGACTTACAGCATCCTTTACAGGGAATATATTTCAGCAAAAGAACAATTTTTAAATCTTCAGGAAAAGGCCGGACAGGCAGGAGCGGATCTTGATTATTACCAGTATCAGCTTGAACAGTTGAATGAAGCAAGGCTTACTGAAGGCGAGCAGCGGGATCTGGAAAACGAACTGCAGCTTTTAACGCATGCCAGCGAGATAAAGGAGGCTCTTGACCATTCATGTAAGGTTTTTGACAGGGAGGAGAATTCCCTGTTAAGCATGCTTAAGGATATTCACAGCGGATTGGGCAGGATAGAATCTTTTTTTCCGAAAATTTCCGGTCTTCACAATCGCATTGAGAGTTCACTGATCGAGCTCAGGGATATATCTGATGAATTGACCGGTATTGAAGATTCTATTGAATTTGATCCTTCACGTATTGATTTTGTTAATGCTCGTCTTGACTTGCTTTACAGTCTCCAGCAGAAACACCGGGTAAGCTCTGTTGAAGAGCTCATATCTGTTCGTGATGATCTTCAACGAAAAGTTACAGAGATTAACGGTTATGAATTCAGCATTGAAGAAGCAAGGAAAAAACTCGACGAATGCCGCGAAAAACTGTCCGTTATTTCTAAGGAACTTACCAAAACAAGACTTAATGCTATACCTGTCCTCGAAGAGCATATGGTCGGTTTACTAAAGCAGCTGGGGATTCCTAATGCACGTTTTGTTGTGGAGCACCGCGAATTGCATGAATTTGCTAAAGAAGGGACTGATAAGATTATTTTTTTGTTTTCGGCCAACAGGCAATCACCTCCAATGGAATTATCTAAGGTAGCATCCGGAGGAGAAATTTCCAGGGTTATGCTTAGTCTTAAGTCGCTGATCGCCAAATCAAGAGCCCTGCCCACCATCATTTTTGATGAAATTGATTCGGGTGTATCAGGTGAAGTTGCCGGAAAAATGGGGAAGATCATGAAAGACATGTCAGGTCATATGCAGGTAATTAATATTACTCATTTACCCCAGATTGCAGGAAAAGGGGATCAGCAGTTTCATGTTTACAAGGAAGATACTACCGATGCCACCCACACCAGAATTCGCCTTTTAAACAATGAAGAGAGAGTACAGGAGATCGCGAAGATGCTTAGCAGCGACGGGCTGTCTGAAGCTGCGCTGGTAAATGCCCGTGAGCTTCTGGACAGATGATTTTCCTTAGTAAACAGGTGATGCTGTTTTATGCATCCAGGACTAATAATTACCTGCAGGCATAAGCCTCATCCTGTACCTCGCAGTCCCGTCAGTTCCTTCTTTTGAAAACAAATCCTTCCGGTACATGTCATCTATGTAGCGTTCGGTCTGGTCACAATAATAATCACTTGCCGGTATTCCTGATGTTCCGGTAGGGATAACGGACAGGGATTCATCCCAGTTGTCCGCTGAATATATGTGCCTCTGTGAAGCTCCGTGGTTAACTTTAAAAGGATCCGTAAATTTATATGAATAAGGACAGACTGTATGAAAGCTCCCACCTGGAGAATAGGGCCCCTTGTTCATGTTGAAGAGGAGGTTGACCAGCTTTACGGAACCCAGTGGATGTTCAATAGTGAGCTTATGGATGTCACCCCAGGCCCATCTTTCCGGACTGGCACCATTATTAAGCTCTAACCATTCAATACTTTCATAAAAGCTCCGTTGAACCATATCGGTAAAAGACCCCGGTCCACTTTCTGAATCTGCCAGCCAGGAGGATTGTCTTTTGGTCCATATCAGGTCAATTATATTGCGGACAAGTATCTTGTCCGCAATGAATTCAGTGTAGAGTTCTTCACCCATGTCTTCGAGTAAAAGATTTTCAAGGAACCGGATATAGAATTTTTCAAAAATAAGTGCTTCCGGACTTTCAGGATTGTATATCATATCCCATGAGGAAAGCATTTCCATCGCCCTTCTCTCATTACTTGTTGCTTGTGGTATTTTTTTTAGCTCGTTCAGCAGTCCCGGAACCATCCTTTCTGCCAGTTTGGATTTTTTGTCTGCCAACATCATCTTAAAATCTTCCACCGACAACCGTTCCTTTTCCATAAGCATTTCATTTATCCTGTCATACCTGTTAGGAGGATCAAACCAGTGACTTATGTAATATGGATAGTCTTCGGGCATGGTGCGGTTGTTGGCTGAAACCACAAATCCTGAAGGGGGGTTGTAAACATAGGGCAATTCGTCGAAAGGTACCATTCCCCTCCAGTCATACGTGTCATCTTCTCCTGAAACAATAAAGATCCCCCGGCCTTCCCTGATTGGAATGCCTGCGGCGGTCTGAAGACCGATATTTCCCTCGACATCAGCGTAGTTTATATTCTGACTTACTGAAAGAAAAGTACTGACTGCATCCCTGAATTCTTCCCAGTTACCTGCGCGGTTCAACAGGTAAACACTGCGCACCTCGTTGCTGTAATGGTTTCCGGTCCACTCCATTGATATTACCTCGTCTTCCAGATCCTTAAAATTCGAAATCACCGGTCCCCGGTGAGTAAACCTTAGTTCCCTTTCCTCCGGCTCTTTCTTTCCTGTTTCAATTTTTTCATGGCGGACCTCCATGTCGTGCCACTTGCCCATGAACAGGTACTGATCCGGATTATCCGGATTGATGGTTTCCTGATAGAAATCTACATCATCGAGCATTACATTGGTCATTCCCCAGGCGATCCTTTCATTGTGACCTGAAATTACAAAAGGTTGCCCGGGCAGCACCACACCTGTTACATTTAGTTCCCCTTCTATTACATGATGCATTTGGTACCATATTCCGGGAGCCATATAACTAAGATGCATATCATTGGCTAATATAGGTTTCCCGGTAGTACTTTTTTCTCCGGAAACAGCCCAGTTGTTACTGCCGCTGAAAACAGCAAGTCCGAGGTCCTGCAGCTTTTCTGTTTGTTCGAGTAACAATGAGCGCAATTGCACAGATGTTTTGGATGAGCGGGGATATACATAACTCGTCTGCAGCTCGAGGTGGGGGATAAGCTCCCGGAACTTATCCTCTTCAAGTTTCTCTCTTAGTTTATGTAATATCACTTCAGTCGACCATCCCATATTCAGATCCCAGGCCATATATCCCGTAAGATTTACTGAATGAGCCGGTTCCCATTTCCCGGGATGATACCCAAGAAGTGAAAATTCAGGGGGCAGGTTTTCGCTGTTTTGTTCAATAAACTGGTTTACGCCGTCGGCAAATGCCTCGAGAGCATTTATAACATCCTGACCGGTGCTGTCCAGAACCATTTCAGATTTTTCCGGTATCCGGAGTGAACGCATCAAAAGGTCGGTTTCTACAAGATCCTCACCAAATATCTCAGATAATCGGCCGGTAGTTGCTCTTCTGAGTAGGTCCATCTGCCACAGTCTGTCCTGTGCCATCACATAGCCTACCGCACGGTAAAGGTCATTTTCATTTGTTGCGTATATAGTGGGGACTGCAAAGTCATCACGTAGTACTTCAACTTCACCCTGGAGACCTTCAATAGTAAAGTTTTGATTATAGTCGGGCAAGGCTTTTCGTGAAATGTTCCTTAGAACAAAGTAACCGGCAATTAGCAGAATCATAATTATTATACCTGCTATTTTAAGTGTCTTTTTAAATAACTTCATAATGAATAAAGGGGTTTGATACGTGGGAATTTATTCGTATAAAATATTCGAATTCAAATTTAAGTTAATATGTGGAATGTTGATAATAATGATATTAACATTCAGCCACCTACAATCAAATATAATCTAAAATTGAGTAAAATTGCAAGAAAAATATTGAATTATTTTTTTATCTTGCTCCGGTTACTCTTCATTTCAGAATATTCATAAAGCATATTTTTTTGCTAAACATATCAATATGAACACAAAATATCAATTCTTTCGTCTAACTGGAGTTTCGCTGCTTTGTGCCTGTTTTTTTTCTATTAATATTCAGGTTGCCGCACAAAATGAAAGTGAACCTGAAAAAACCGGCTGGACCTTCGGTGCCCTGCCGGCGGTATCATATAATACTGATCTGGGTTTTCAGTATGGGGGACTGGTGAATCTATATTATTTTGGCGATGGTTCATCCTATCCTCAATACATGCATTCCATCTATGCGGAAATATCCAGGTATACTAAAGGCAGCGGGGTGAACAGGCTTTTTTATGATACCGAATACCTCATTCCCAATATTCGTGTTACTGCAGATCTTAGTTATTTTACCGAGAAAACCCTGGATTTTTATGGGTTCAATGGTTATAATTCTTTGTATAACCCGAACTGGGAGGATGATGGTCACCCTGATTATAAAAGTCGTGTATTTTACCGTCATGAACGTAATATGTTCCGTTTCACCCTTGATTTTCAGGGGCGGATTGCAGGACGCCGGCTTCGTTGGATAGGCGGTCTGGGCATTATGAACAACCGTACCGGTCAGGTTGATATTGATGCACTGAATGAAGGAAAAGATGAAAACGAGAAACTTCCGGATGTAGATGGATTGTATGAAAAATATGTTGAATGGGGAGTTATTTCTGATGAGGAAAAGGATGGGGGAAGTGTCAACCATTTTAAAATCGGAATTATATATGACACAAGGGATAATGAGCCAAACCCAATGTCAGGTGTTTGGTCGGAAGCCGTCATTTTTTCTGCCCCTTCATTTATGGGGAACAATGATTTTGCATACTCCCGGATTTCACTTACACACCGGCAGTATTTAACCCTTGTGCAGAATGATCTTTCTTTTGCCTACCGAGTCAATTTTCAGGGTACAATTGGTGGAGATGTTCCTTTCCATATGCTTCCATATATGATCAATTCATTCTCATTGTCGTCTAATACCGATGGATTAGGGGGATCGAAGACAATTCGGGGTGCTTTAAGAAACCGGATTGTAGGGGAATCCATGATGTTTGGTAATTTTGAACTCAGATGGAAATTTTATCATGGCAGACTGTTCAACCAGAATATATATTTGGCCCTTAATGGTTTCATGGACTCAGGCAGGGTGGTAGGCAATAAAAATATTTATATTCCTGAGGAATCCGGTTTTAGTGATTATTACCTTGAAGGCCGGGAATCTCTGCATACAACGATGGGAGGTGGCTTCAGGTTTGCCATGAACGAGAATTTTATAGTTGCAGCAGACTACGGAAAACCTCTGGATAAGAGGGATGGTGGAGGCGGATTATATATCGGACTTAATTATCTGTTTTAACTAAATCCAGATAAACATACTTTTTTTTCCTGATATTATTGCGTTGTTGTATATTTATCCTGTAAAAAACAAGAAGTCAAAATTTCGTCAAGAAGTGACAAAATTTTGACTTACAGGATGAACCACTTCGCTTTTCCATAAAAATTTTTTCATCCGTCTATGTGTATTTTGGATGAAAAAATTTTGATGTACATTTGCACCTGTTTTCATCAAAATAATAAATCATGGTTTGTAATTTACTAGAGGGAAAGAAAGGGATAATTTTCGGTGCCCTGAATGATAAATCCATCGCATGGAAAGTTGCAGAGAAGGCATTTGAACAGGGAGCCGGCTTTATACTTTCCAATGCTCCTGCAGCGTTGCGTTTCGGTGAAATAGATAAACTTGCCCGGGCATGCAACACAGAAGTGATATCAGCTGATGCAACTGATGTAAAAGATATTGAAAAAGTTTTTTCAGGTGCAATGGAAAAATTCGGTGGAAAGATTGACTTTGTGCTTCATTCCATCGGGATGTCTCCAAATGTAAGAAAAAGCATTCCCTATGATGATATTAATTACGATTTTTATCACAAGACTCTTGACATTTCTGCAATGTCATTCCACAAGATCCTGCAGGTCGCCAGGCAGATGGATGCTATAAATGATTGGGGATCGGTTGTGGCACTTTCATATGTGGCGGCTCAGCGGACTCTCTACGGTTATAATGATATGGCAGATGCCAAAGCACTTCTTGAATCAATTGCAAGGAGCTTTGGTTATATATACGGACGCGACAAAAAGATCAGGATAAATACTATTTCTCAATCACCGACCATGACCACTGCAGGAAGCGGTGTAAAAGGGTTTGGATCGCTGGTGGACTTTACCGAGAGAATGTCTCCCCTTGGTAATGCCACAGCTGAAGAATGTGCGGATTTTTGTGTCACTCTTTTTTCTGATCTTACCAGGAAGGTTACCATGCAGAATTTGTTTCACGACGGCGGATTTTCAAGCATGGGTATGAGTGCAGAGGCAATGCACCAGTATGATAAGAGTTTCAGACCCTGTGATTAGTTCAATATTCCATGCTGTCCGGAAATATTGTTCTTTCTGATTCGGTAGGATAGTGAAGCCAGGGGGCTTTTTATAAGTACATGTAGAGAAGGATGAGGGGTATCAGGATTCCCAGGCCGCTAAGCCACGCCCCCCTGCCGGTAATGCCGTTTTTGCCCCTGATAATAAAAAGCCCCGTTATGGATATAATTATGAGTCCACCTGCATAAAAATCTGAAAACCATGTCCATAATTTCTTGGGGGTATTATAATGGAGAAAATTTACCTGGTTGAATACAGGCCTTTTTCTGATAATCTCCATGTTGCCTGATCCATCAGAAAGATTAAGGTTGACAGATCCGCCCTCAACAAATATCCTCAGAGTATTTCCGGAAACAATATGAGTTTTATAACCGGCACCTGCATCAAGTTCGTCCATAATTCCCAGGGCAAAGTCCTTATCCACGGGAGAAGTAATATCACCTGTATCAATCACGAATTCTTCCTTTGTAATAATATAATTGGGGTTCCATTCATGCCTGTGGTTTAAAGCTATACCCGAAACGGCATAAATGAGAGTCATTCCGAAAAAAAAATATCCCAGATCCCTGTGGAGGATCCTGTTTAATCTACGTAACTTCATAACTGGATAGATGGAAAGTGCACCGGAGTGAAAGTTCCTGTAGGCGATTAAAATCGATTATTTAGTATCGTACTGGTTCAGGGAAATATAAGTCCCTATATTGGCATCCAGTCCTCTTGCTTTCATGACTTCAACGGCCTCACGGGTATCTTCACAGTCATGCCCGTCTTCTTCATGTCCGTGGGCAGTAAGTTCTTCTAAATTTGTCACTTCCGTAACAAGGTTTCCCGTCACAGAAACCCTGGTCCCCTCTGATTCAGCATCAAACTGACCTGTAAAATCTCCCAGCATAACCAGGATGCTTAGATCCGATCCATCCTGCATTATCCTCATTTTATCACCGCTGTGACGGCAAACATGAGATATGATCCCTTCAACCTTTACGGTCTTGTTGTCATAATCAAGCGGATCAGAAAGAATTTCAGATATTTGTGCGTCAACAGACTGATTGTATGCTTCAGCCTGATCGCCGTTGCCCGGTTGTGAACTGCAGGAGACTATTATCATCAGAGATATCAGAATTCCAGAAGTTTTTTGCAACATTTTTTCTAGATTTAGTTTGATTTTGACACAAAAATAAAATAAATCCCTGAAATCCTTTATGGAGTTTAAATAATTCTGCAATAATTTTTTAACCGAGGTGTCCGGACCTTTGAAATTATCCGGAAATCTGCACAGTGACAGATTTTCTAAAGTGATCCTTGTTTTTATCTTCAATTATTTTGTTCTTTGCCCAAATTTTATTTTATCAAAAGATTAGCATGGCAACGGTTTTACTTGTGATTTTTTATGTTTTTGCTCCTGTTCTTATCCTTCATGTCTGTCACCGTTACCGTTGGGTGAACAAGCTTGGCGCTATTGTTATAGCTTATGTAATCGGATTGATATTGGGTAATATTGGCCTTCTTCCGCAACTTGAATCAAGTGCCGGTGTTCAGGATATCCTTACCACAATTACCATACCCCTGGCTATTCCGTTGTTGTTGTTTTTCCGTAGATATAAAAAAGTGGATGTCCGTTGCGGGAACCACCATGCTTTCCATGTTGTTCGCTTTTTTTGGTGTTATTTCGATGGTTGTGCTGGGGTTTTTTCTGTTCAGGGAACATGAATTCCTTGATCTTTGGAAAGTTGCAGGAATGCTTATCGGAGTTTATACAGGGGGGACTCCAAATCTTGCTTCCATAAAACTGGCACTCGATGTTGATGAGACCATATATGTGGTTATTCATACCTATGACCTGATAATCAGTGCTTTTTATCTTCTTTTCATGTTATCTGTGGGGCAGCGCTTTTTTCTGAAGTTCCTGCCAGAATACAGGAATTCTGATCCTGAGTCTCCAAAATCCGGCATTTTTGACGGTGAAGATCCTTACCAGGGAATATTCCTGCGGCAGGTTTTTTTCCCTCTTCTGAAAGCTTTTGGACTTGCGGCAGTGATCTTTGCAACAGGGGGGGCCATAAGCATGATTGTACCTCCTGCCTCACAAATGGCAGTGGCGATTCTGCTTATTACCACACTTGGGATCCTGGCATCTTTGATTCCTTCAATTAACCGGATTGAAAAAACTTTTGAGCTCGGGATGTATCTTATATTAATATTTAGCATTGTTGTAGCTTCAATGGCTGATATTCAGAA
This sequence comes from uncultured Bacteroidales bacterium, assembly GCA_964520585.1. Lineage (GTDB taxonomy): Bacteria > Bacteroidota > Bacteroidia > Bacteroidales > PUMT01 > PXAP01. The sequence continues at coordinate 28,980 of CAZFOO010000013.1, read as the reverse complement.
ATTTGCAGCTACCAGTCCCTCGATACTCCTCTATGTCACCATGGCTGTATTCGGTTCCCTGCTCGTTCAGGTAATATTGTCAAGATTGTTTAAAGTTGATGCAGATACATTGATGATCACTTCAACAGCTTTTATCTGTTCTCCTCCATTTGTGCCTGTAGTAGCTGGAGCCCTTAAAAACAAAGAAATACTTGTTTCAGGTCTTACCGTAGGGATTATAGGATATGCTGCAGGTAATTACCTTGGAGTAATGATCGCCTACCTTTTGCGGGGTTTATAACATGCCGTCCGGATTTATCTTATTACTAATGGACCCGCGGATGCCGGATAAGAGAAATGAAAGATAAGTCATTCACGGTTGAGTAACATTTCTGACCCTTTGAATGGAATTAATTTATTTGTAATTTCGTGTATGCTATGAGGATGTTATAGCGATATTTGCAGTATACACAAAAGACGGCCCTATGTTATTGATAAAAAATATTAAAAAGCTTGTACAGGTTGAGGAAAATCCCCGGTCCAGAATATCTGGAAAAGAAATGTCAGGTCTGTCATCAATAGATAATGCATGGGTATTGGTAAAGGAGGGACTAATAGCCGGCTACGGTGAAATGCAGGAGCTGGAAAGGGGTGATACCGGACTGGGTTCAAATGTTAATATTCAGTATATTGATGCCGATGGCAGACTGGTTTTTCCTTCTTTTTGTGATTCTCATACTCATCTTGTTTATGCCGGCAGTCGTGAAATTGAGTATATTGATAAAATTAAAGGATTATCTTATGAGGAGATTGCCTTAAGAGGCGGGGGAATATTGAATTCTGCAAAACTTTTACAGAAAACTGCCGAAGAGGAATTATATGAGCAGTCCCTGGGCAGGCTGAAGGAAATTATGATGCAGGGAACCGGTGCGGTTGAGATAAAGAGTGGTTACGGACTTACAGCCGATGACGAGATCAAGATGCTGCGCGTGATTAGAAAGCTCAAGGAGAATACTCCAGTTATTATCCGTTCAAGTTTTCTCGGAGCGCATGCAATACCCGCAGAATATAAGAACAGAAAAGAAGAATATGTAAATCTTATAATAAATGAAATGATACCGAGGGTTGCAGATGAGGGTCTTGCCGATTACATTGATGTATTCTGTGAGCGAGGTTTCTTTTCAGTTGAAGATACTGAACGTATACTTGAAGCAGGAAGCAGGCACGGGTTAAGAGGGAAGATTCATGCCAATGAACTGGACTTTTCTGGCGGAATCCAGACAGGAGTGAAATATAATGCACTTTCTGTTGATCATCTTGAATTTACCGGGAATGAAGAAATCGAAGCCTTGCTTGGAAGTGAAACAATGCCAACATTACTTCCCGGTGCAGCGTTTTTTCTTGGTATGAAATATCCTCCCGCAAGAACCATGATCGAGTCCGGTCTTCCATTAGCCCTGGCTTCCGATTATAATCCCGGTTCATCTCCGTCAGGTAATATGAAATTCATAATGTCTCTTGGCTGTATTAAGTTAAGGATGCTTCCCGAAGAAGTTATTAATGCCGTAACAATAAATGGTGCCTGTGCCATGGGAGTTGAGGAGATAGCCGGTTCCGTGTCTAAAGGGAAAGTGGCAAACTTGTTTATAACAAAAGCCATTCCCGGATATGAGTACATGCCTTATGCCTTTGGCAGCGATCTTATTGATAAAGTAATTGTCGCCGGTGAAATCCAGTAACCTGCAGTATAAGAAATTTATAATTGTAAATAAGACATTACCGGTAATAGTTTATTAAATTTTTGAATTATTATGAATCAGTTAATTGAATGTGTTCCCAACTTTAGTGAAGGGAATAATATGGAGATCATAAAACAAATCACCAATGAAATTGAATCTGTCGATGAGGTACGTTTGCTGGATGTGGATCCGGGAAAGGCCACTAACCGTACTGTAGTGACATTTGTTGGTCCCCCCGGGAAGGTGGTGGAGGCAGCCTACCGGGCAGTTAAAAAGGCGGCCTCGCTAATCGATATGAGCCGGCATAAAGGTGCACATCCCCGTTTCGGTGCTACCGATGTTTGTCCCCTGGTACCTGTTGCAGGCATCACCATGGAAGAGACGGTTGAATATGCCCGTGGCCTTGCAAAAAGAATCGGCGAAGATCTGAACATTCCGGTTTACTGTTATGAAAATGCCGCCTTTGATAAAAAGCGAAAAAACCTTGCATATTGCAGATCGGGCGAATACGAAGGTCTGCCCGGCAAACTGGAAAAGGATGAATGGAAACCCGATTTCGGTAAAGCTGAATTTAATGCCCGGTCGGGTGCTATAGCTGTTGGGGCAAGGGATTTTCTGGTCGCCTACAACGTGAATTTAAATACGACCTCAACACGCAGGGCAAACGCCATTGCATTTGATGTACGTGAAAAAGGAAGGGCCAGGCGTAAGGGGAATTCCCTTAAAGGTGATATAGTCAGAGATGAGAAAGGTGAACCGGTAATGATCCCGGGCTCACTCAAGGCTGTAAAGGGTATCGGATGGTTCATCGAAGAATTCGGCATTGCCCAGGTCTCCCTCAATATTACCAACATAAGTGTTACTCCGGTTCATGTGGTTTATGACGAAGTGTTCAGGAGGGCAGAATCAAGAGGGGTGAGGGCAACCGGATCGGAGATAGTGGGATTGGTACCCCTGAAGGCGATGACCGATGCAGGAAAATATTTTCTTAAAAAACAGAAGCGTTCAACCGGTGTTCCTGAGAGGGAGCTTATCAGGATAGCAGTCAAATCCATGGGACTGGATGATCTTTATCCCTTCAAACCGGAAGAGAAAATTATTGAATATGTTATTGCCGGTAAGGATAAGAAAAAACTTGTGGATTTAAGTGTTGCCGGTTTTGCCGATGAGACTTCATCGGAATCACCTGCACCCGGCGGAGGTTCGGTTTCTGCATACATGGGAGCTTTGGGTATTGCTCTGGGAACCATGGTTGCCAATTTATCCTCACACAAAAGGGGCTGGGATGACAGATGGGAAGAATTTTCAGACTGGGCTGAAAAAGGAAGGGCTTTACTTGATGAACTAATAATGTTGACAGATGAAGACACCAATGCATTTAATAGAATAATGGCTGCTTATGCCATGCCCCATAAATCAGAGGAAGAGAAGGAAGTCCGCTTGAAATCAATAGAAGATGCCACTAAATATGCCTCAGAAATACCCTTCAGGATAATGGAGACTGCTTACAAATCATTTGAAGTTGTCAGCGCCATGGTAGAGAAGGGTAATCCGAATTCTGTTACTGATGCAGGTGTTGGTGCAATTGCTATTCTGTCATGCATCAGGGGTGCTTTTTTGAATGTCCGGGTCAATGTAAAAGACCTCGAAGATCAAAAGTTTGCCGCTGACCTGGTAGCAAAGGCAGAAAAGATAGAAAAAAGTGCTATTGAAACAGAACAGGGAATAATTCAGGCAGTAAATGAAAGGCTAGGGTAATTACAAGTTTTTCATGCGTCTCTATGTAATTTTACGCAGAAAAAATTTAATGTATATTTGCAGTTTTATTATGACCAGAGGATGCATATGGTTTATAATTCATGAAATAACCAGTAAAATAACGGCCTCCCGTGATCATTTGTGCTAATACACAGTATCATGGATTAATTGGTTATAAAGATCATTTTGCATTATTAAACACAGACATTAAGCTCTGAATTAAAAATATTTACATAAAAACAATAATGAACGACTTAAAGATCAATCATCTTCGCGAACTTGAAGCCGAATCGATATTTGTGATCAGGGAAGTGGCTGCCCAGTTTGAGAAACCTGCACTTCTGTTTTCAGGCGGTAAGGATTCAATTGTGCTTTTTCACCTTGCCAGAAAGGCGTTCTGGCCTGCCAAGGTACCATTTCCGCTTCTTCACATAGACACAGGACATAATTTCCCGGAGACTCTTCATTTCCGGGATAACCTGATGGAAAAGACAGGAGCTGTCTGTCTGGCCAGGCTTGTCCAGGATTCCATTGATAAAGGCAGGGCGGTTGAAGAGATAGGGGTAAATGCAAGCAGGAATGTATTACAGACGGTAACCTTGCTGGATTCTATCGAGGAACTGAAACTGGATTGCGCTATAGGAGGCGGCCGCAGGGATGAGGAAAAGGCAAGGGCAAAAGAAAGATTTTTTTCGCACAGGGATGAATTCGGACAATGGGATCCCAAAAATCAGCGGCCCGAACTGTGGAATTTGTTCAACGGCAGAAAACTTATGGGAGAACATTTCAGGGTATTCCCCATTAGTAATTGGACTGAGCTTGACGTATGGCAGTATATTTTTATGGAAGAAATCGAAATACCAAGCCTGTATTTTACTCATAAAAGAAAAGTTTTTGTCCGTGACGGAGTATTGCTGGCCTGGGCACCTTTTGTGCAGCTTAAGGATAACGAAACCATCGAAGAAATGGATGTGAGATGCCGGACCATAGGCGATATTACCTGTACAGGACTGACTCTTTCAACTGCCAATACACTTGAAGAAATAATAAGTGAAATTGCCGCCACACGGACTACCGAGCGGGGTGGGAGGTATGATGATAAGCGTTCGGAAGCGGCAATGGAAGACCGTAAGAAAGAGGGTTACTTCTAACCCCTGAATACCAATCATAAAGAAATTTTTTAGAAATGCAACACAATAATAATGATAATGCCCCGGGATACCTCGATATGGAGCTGTTGCGGTTTACCACTGCGGGAAGTGTAGATGATGGGAAAAGTACTCTTATCGGGAGACTTTTATATGACAGCAAGGCGATTTTTGAGGATCAGATGGAAGCTATAACATCTGCCAGCTTGAGAAAAGGGGATGAAGAAGTCAATCTTGCCCTTTTGACTGACGGTTTAAGGGCAGAGAGGGAACAGGGAATAACCATTGATGTGGCTTACAGGTATTTTGCCACGCCCAAACGGAAATTCATAATTGCAGATACTCCGGGTCATATTCAATACACCAGGAATATGGTTACCGGTGCATCAACTGCAAATCTGGCACTGATACTGGTTGATGCAAGGCATGGAATAATTGAACAGACGCTCCGGCACGCTTATATTGCATCCCTCCTGCAAATACCTCATGTGGTTATTTGTGTTAATAAAATGGATCTGGTTGATTATGATCAGGATGTATTTGAAAAGATAAGATCGCAGTTTCTGTCTTTCGCTGGGAAGCTTGATATAAAGGACGTCAGGTTTGTACCAATAAGTGCAAAATTTGGTGATAATGTTGTGGACCGTTCTTCAAAAACAGAATGGTATGATGGCCCAACCCTGATGTACCTTCTTGAAAATATTCATATTGCTGGTGACCTTAATCTTGTGGATGTAAGATTTCCAGTGCAATATGTTATAAGACCCCAATCCGATAAATTTCATGACTACAGGGGGTATGCGGGCCGTATTGCCGGTGGAATCATGAAACCGGGTGATATGGTAAGGGTAATGTCATCCGGATTGGAATCAAGGATAAAGAGCATAGATTCTTTCAATGATAATCTGGAATCAGCTTTCGCACCTCAGTCCGTTTCCGTCACCCTGGAAGATGACCTGGACATAAGTCGCGGAGATATGCTTGCCGGGGTCAAAAACAGTCCCCAGGCCGGTCAGGAGATCAGGCTGATGATATGCTGGCTGAATCAAAAACCCATGAAGATTGGCGGGAAGTACCAGCTTAAGCATACGACCAGGGATGTCAGGTGCGTGATAAAGGAGGTGGATTATAAAATGAACATTAATACTCTGGAGAAAGATCAGGGTGATCTGAATGTTGGTTTAAATGATATTGCCAGTATCGGGATAAAAACCACCGGGCCTTTGTTTTACGACCCTTACCGGATTAACAGGTATACCGGGAGCCTGATACTGGTCGATGAGGCAACCAATGAAACTGTAGGAGCAGGTATGATAATATGAGAGGTTTGGAATCACCTGTGAAATAAAGATTATTATAAAGTAAGCTCCTGGGTTGTAAAATATTGTTATTATTTAGTGATGGATTTGTAATAAAAAGATTAATAATTATTTAATATAATTATCACAACAAAAGAATGTAAATCTTGTTTGCTACTTAAACAAAGTCCTATTTTTATTAAAAATTATATGAAATGAAAAATACTAAACGTACCGGCATAGTTTTATTTGCTTTATTAACCCTGTTCTTTACCACTTCCTGTTCAACAACTGCCCGGGATAATGCAAATAATCAAAATAGTCCAAAAAATATTATTCTCCTGATTGGAGACGGTATGAGTTTTGCACATCTACAGGCCGGTATTCTGGCAAGTGAAAACTCTTTAACACTTGAGCAATTTAATAATATTGGTTTTATCAAAACCTCATCGGCAAGTGATTTCATAACTGATTCAGGTGCGGCTGGCACAGCAATTGCCACGGGGGTAAAAACGAATAACGGTTCCATTGGAATGGATCCCGATGGGAATCCGGTGAAAAGTATTTTGCATATAGCCGATCAGAACGGGCTTTCTACCGGGATAGTGGCAACTTGTGATATTACCCATGCAACCCCTGCTTCATTTATAGCACATCAACCAAGTCGCAATATGGCAGAAGCAATTGCCCTTGATTTCCTGGATACCGACGTTGATGTTTTTATCGGTGGTGGGAGGAGCCGTTTTGAAGATCGTGAAGACGGGCGTGATCTTTTGGAAGAGCTGGAGACCAAGGGTTACCAGTTAGCTTACCATATGGATGAAGTTAAACAGGTGAGCTCGGGTAAACTGGCAGGGTTTATTGCAGAAGGACATCCTCCGAAATATTCTGAGCAACGTGGCGATATGCTTCCGGAAGCTGTAGAAAAGGCTATTTCCATAATAAGTCAGAATCCTGAAGGATTTTTCATTATAATTGAAGGATCTCAGATAGACTGGGGCGGGCATGATAATGACATTGATTATATTGTAAATGAAGTGCTGGATTTTGACCGTGCAGTCGGAAAAGCAATGGATTTTGCCAGACAGGACGGTGAGACCCTTGTAGTGGTGACAAGTGATCATGATACCGGCGGACTGGCATTGCATGGTTTTGATCCTGAAACCCGCGAAGTGGCGGCAGGTTTTACTACTGGTGGGCATACCGGACTAATGCAGCCTGTGTTTGCCTGGGGGCCCGGTGCTGAAAAATTCACAGGGATATATGAAAATGCCGGTATTTTTGATAAAATGCTTGAGTCTTACGGTTTTAGTAAGAATTGATATTCTAAACAGGCTTATTTTAAATGCCTTTATGGTTTATAATGTTGCACATTATAAAGTTACTTAATCCGGACAGGGTATATCTCTGTTAAAAAATTGAATTGTTATTGCATGGCCTTATGAATGATAAACCATCAGAAGATTACATAGCTGCCCGGTCTAAATGAAGATTACCGTTTTTATGATATAATTCAGGAGCATAAGAACTAATTATTATGCTCCTGTTATTTTTATTTATATATTTTTACCATCACAAAAAATTTATTGATGGAGGACTTGTTTGAAGGAGGGAAAAAGCTGCCGCTGGTAGAAGATTTTTATACGATCCAGGGTGAGGGTTATCATACCGGGAAAGCTGCCTATTTTATTCGTCTTGGCGGTTGTGATATCGGGTGCAGCTGGTGTGATGCTAAATATACCTGGAACAGGCATTTGCACCCTCTTGTAATGACCGATGAAATTGTAAGCAGGGCATTATCATTTCCTTCCAGGTCAATAGTTGTTACCGGAGGTGAACCATCCTCCTATCCGCTGGAATACCTTTGCAATGAACTCCTGAAAAATGAAGTTGCAACATTCGTTGAAACATCTGGTAGTTATCCTCTCACCGGAAAATGGGACTGGGTATGCCTTTCTCCTAAAAAGCAGAGTCCCCCGCTAACCGATATATACAGTCAGGCAAATGAACTAAAGGTTATCATTCATGAATTATCCGACCTGGACTGGGCTGAGGAAAATGCATCAAGGGTTGAAGATACCTGCAGTTTATACCTGCAACCGGAGTGGAGCCGTTATGAAAAAATAATTTCTGCAGTTGTGGATTATGTAAAGAATAATCCATCATGGAATATTTCACTCCAGGCACATAAATTTATGCACATCCCCTGATAATTATTTAAACGGATTACTTACCAGACTTTAGATGGATTTAAAATTATTTCAGATAACTATTTCAAATATTGCCTGATGCATAGAACGGTTTTTATAATCCTTTTTTTGCTTAGCAGCACACTGATGATATCCCAGGAACTATCAACCAGCAGTAAACGTGCTGCAAGGTTTTTCCGGTCCGGCATAAAAGAGTTTGAGCTTCGTAATCATGAAGAGGCCCTTAAGTATTTTGAACAGGCTATATCGGCAGACGATGATTTTTATGAAGCATACCTTCTGGCGGGAGACGTCTCTTTCGAAATGAAGGATTATAAAGAGGCTGCCGGTTATTTCGAGAAGGCCGTTCATATCGATCCTGATTTTTTCCCCATGGTATTTTTTAATATGGGAAATGCCTGGATGGCTCTTGGTGAATATGAGAAGGCAAAAATTTCATATGAAGATCTGGTTGCACATCCTGGTATTTCAGAAAGATACCGTAATACAGGTAAGCAAAGGATCAGTAACTGTGAGTTTGCTATCAACGCAAAAAATAATCCTGTTCCTTTTGATCCGGTTGATCTCGGACCAGCTGTCAATACAGATGATGACGAGTACTGGCCGACTCTTACAGCCGATGAGCAGATCCTTATTTTCACCAGGCAAAAAAAACTTGATAGTGATGGTAGTAGACGGCCTGGAAACCTCCGGGAAGATTTTTATGTAAGTTATTATGGTGAATCCGGGTGGAGCGAGGCACGTACTATCGGTTCGCCGCTCAATTCAGAATTAAATGAGGGTGCACCTTCTGTTACGGCGGACGGCAGATTGATATTTTTTACTGCATGCAACCGGCATGAGGGATTGGGGAGCTGTGATATTTATTTTGCAGAAAAACAGGGAAATAAATGGGGAGAGCCGGTTAACCTGGGATCTCCTGTCAATACTTCTTCATGGGAAGCTCAGCCATCGATTTCCCCTGACGGAAAAACTCTTTACTTTGCCAGTAACCGGAGAGGGGGTAATGGTAATATGGATATCTGGTATTCACAAAAGGATATTAACGGTAACTGGGAAATCCCTGTTAATCTCGGTGAAGAGATAAATACCGGCGGGAATGAAATGTCACCTTTCATTCATGTTGATAACCAGACCCTTTATTTTTCATCAGACGGTCATACCGGGATGGGTGGATATGATCTGTTTTTGTCAAGAAGGGATGAGGAAAAAGGATGGAGTAAGCCCGAAAATCTTGGATATCCTCTGAATACACATTTTGATGAAATCGGCCTTATAGTAAACGCAAGCGGAGACAGGGGATATTTTGCATCAGACCGTATGAGTGGTGAAGTGAGGGATATTTATGCTTTTGATCTTTATCAGGAAGTCCGCCCGCTGGAGGTTTCATATATGAAAGGTACAGTTTATGACGCCCTCACGCGCAGAAGGCTTCACGCCAGTTTTGAGCTGATAGACCTTGCCACTGCAGAAACAGTAATCCAGTCTAATTCCGATCCCGGTACCGGAGAATTTCTTGTGCCGATAGCTACCGGGAATGATTATGCACTTAATGTATCCAAAGGCGGTTATCTCTTTTATTCAGATCATTTTTCCCTTAGCGGATTCGCCCATAAGACTGACCCCTTCCTTAAGGATGTTCTCCTTCATCCTGTCAGAACGGGTGAAAAGACCGTACTCAAAAATATATTTTTTGAATTCGACAGTTATGAACTGAAACCGGAATCCCTTGTTGAGCTTGAGAAACTGTTGATATTTCTTAATAATAATCCTGATATATATATACGTATAAACGGACATACCGACAATACCGGTGACCCTCAGTATAATATGGAATTATCAGAGAAAAGGGCCGGATCGGTGGCTGATTATCTTGTAAATTCCGGTATTGATGAGAACCGGATAAAATATGCCGGATTTGGCGAAACAATGCCTGTTACCTCAAATGAGAGGGAAGAAGGAAGATCGGAGAACCGGCGTACTGAGTTCGAGATTATTGACCCTGAAGGTTTATAATCTGTTCCTAAAGACTGTTATTTCCTTTTATGTCATAAATTATCCACCACTGGTCCTGCTTGTTTTGACTTCAATTTGCGGCGGGTCTGCAAGATGTCTTTTTACAGTACACAGATCTGCTGCTTTTACTACAGCATCCCTGTATTTATCGGGAAATTCTTCCGGAAGCTGGATATCGATATTTATCTTTTCAATAATTTTTCTGTCCCTGTTATAATTCATAGATTGAACGAGCCTAATGCCATCTGCCGGTATTCCTCTCTGATCGCAGAAAGATTTTACATAGATACCAGCACAGGTCCCTATTGAAGCCAGGAAGAGGGTGAACGGTTCGGCTGCACTACCTTCTCCTCCTGCTTTTACAGGCTGATCGGTCTCTATGATCATTTCCTTATAACTGGCATTTACTTTTTTGCCTTCGCCAAAACTTATTATCATGTCCATAATAAAAATTTTCAGTTATACAGTAAAGGTACTATTAAAATATTTGAATATTCAAATAGCCGGAACCTGATAATCTCGTTGACAGATTTTCGATCAAATCAGATAATCTTGTCTATCATTAAGCGCAGTTCCTCCTGGGTGAAAGGTTTCGGAAGAAAATAGTCACATCCGTGGGTAAGCATTTTTTCCTTGTCAGCCGCCATGGTATATCCTGTTACGGCAATAACGGGAGTTTTTTCGTATCCGGGTATGCGGCGCAATTGTGTAGTAGTTTCAAGTCCATCGATGCCCGGGCCGAGATTGATATCCATGAGCACTATATCATACATCTTTTTCTTTGCCATGTGGATAGCTGTAACACCATCAGTGACATGCTCCAGTTTTGCCTCATTTTCAAGATATTCTGCTATCAACCTGGCATTGGTATCATTGTCTTCTACTATCATTATTTCCGGAACTTTGGTGCCGGATATGCGCTTTATGGATTTTCCTTCAATTATTTTTGCTCCTTTGCTTTTTTCATCTGAATTTCCGGTAATTTTCCCCGCAGGCATAGATACGGTGAATTCAGATCCTATGCCGGGTTCACTGTTCAGCGATATATCACCGTTCATCAAAACTATCATCTTATTAACAAGGGATAATCCAATTCCCGAGCCTTCGTAATCCCTTTTATAGCCCTGACTTAGCTGGCGGAACTCCATGAAAATGTTTTTTACCTCTTCTTTGGGAATACCAATTCCTGTATCGCTTATCTTAATGCGAACAAAGAATATTCCGTTTCTCTCAACCTGGTCGGCCGATATGCTTATCCCTCCCGATTCTGTGAATTTGATTGCATTGTCGAGTATATGTCTGAGCGACTGATGCAGCATCTCCCTGTCTGCTCTGATCTTGTAATCTTCTTTTATATTATTCTTTAAAAAAAGGTTTTTGCCGGCAGCCAGGGGGTTGTATCTGGCTGTCAGATCTGATATGATGTTTTTCAGGGAGAGTTGTTCTATATTTAGCCTTGACTGGTCGGATTCAAGCTGGGCAAGCTCCAGTATGTTGGTAAGTGTTCTTAGAAGCCTGTCCCCCGATATCATTATCTGATCGACCATCTGTTTTTCAGGAGCATCTTTCATTTTTCTGGCAAGCAATTGTGCAAATCCAAGGATTCCGTTAAGCGGAGTTCTCAGTTCATGGCTCATGTTCATGAGTATTGCCGATTTCAGTTTGCTTGATTCTTCCGCAATCTCCTTAGCCAGTATAAGCTGTTCTTCGGCCATTTTCTTTCCGGATATATCACGGAAAATTACAACACACCCTTTCATTAGTCTGTCCTCGATAAGTGGATTGGCGGTATATTCCACCGGAACCATTTCTCCTTCACGGTCCATGAAGCAGCCTTCGGTGACATTTAATTTAATACCTCTTTTTAGTGACCGGGAGATGGGACATTCAGTTTCATTGTAATTAGAATTATCAGGGTGCTTGTAATGTATGGTTTCATGACTTTTCATGCCCTGAAGTTCAGACGGAGTATATCTGATCATTTCGGCTCCAGCCTTATTTATAAATATGATCCTTCCAGTGGTATTTATTCCCATAATACCTTCACCGGCCGATTCCAGTATCATTTTATTGTGGTTATCCAGCTTCTGTATCTCTTTTTCTGCTTTTTTCCGCTCAGATATATCCCTGACAATACTGTGAATGAAATGCTGCCCTTCAACCTCAAAGAACCTGGAGCTCACCTCTACCGGGAAAACAGTACCGTCTTTTCGCCGGTGCAGGGTTTCAAACACGTGCCCCTTGGACCTTTTCACCATACTGATCTGGTTGTTAGTGTCTTTTCGTGCCTCGGGCGCATGAATATCATTGACGCTCATTTCGAGAATTTCTTCCTGGGTATATCCATAATATTGAAAAGCACGCTGATTGGCATTTATAATACTGCCATCAGGGGCTATTAGGAAAATAGGGTCGTTGGCATGAAATCTCAAATAGTCAAAATGTCTTATAAGGGCTTGTTTTTCCGATTCTTTTCTCGTGATCTCTTTAGTGTATTTGTTTTGCCTGCTTTTAAGCAGAAAATAGACTGTAAATGAAAGGGTTGCTGAAATCAGGATCAGTATTATTAGCAGTGTGTTCTGGCCGGCACCATGGGTTTTGGCAACCACTTCCTCATTTATCCCTGTATATGATGGACTTATGCTGTTGCCGTTTTCACTGTCACTAATAACAAGAAAATGTTCGGCATTATCTCTTTTTATTTGCGGTTGATTAAGGTCATGAAAGATTAAATGGCCGGATATGATTATATATGTCATAAATAATATGCCGGGAAATATGCGGAAATTTATTACGGGATTTGTGCACTTTTTATCCGGCATAGAATATTGCAGGTTATTAAATAATATATTAAAGTATAAATCTTTTTTTGCTATAATTCAGTATTGTTTTTTAATACGATCTGTTTTATAAATAGTTACTTTTTCCGCCTCAATTATTGCTATCTCTGTTTTAAAAGCAGGTGATAACCAGCAATAAAAAGAGACCTGCAATATTGCTGCAGGCCTCTTTATTAAGGTTATTTGCCGTCACCGGACCGAATATTGTCGGTGGTTATTTAATTTTTTCAGGAAAATCGGGTATTGGCGGAACCCATTGTTCCCATTCCTCTATCTCCTGCAGGATAACTTCTATAGCCTTGTTAAGCTGATCGTCAATGCCCCTGAACTCTCTTGCCGGATCGTTATCAACCCTGATGTCCGGATCGACTCCGTCACCTTCAATGATAAAGCCGCTGCCGTCTGCAGCATAAGGAGCATAGGAGGGTGTTATTATAGATCCTCCGTCCATGGCCGGCACTGCGCCACTGTATCCAACAACTCCTCCCCAGGTGGTTACGCCGATCAGTTTGCCAATATTGTTTTGCCTGAACCGGTAAGGAAACAGGTCGCCGTCCGATGCAGAATACCTGTCTATAAGTGATACCTTGGGACCTACATGCGTACCTACAGGATTCACAGATCCTTCGGTCTGGTTGGTATGCATGGTTGCATAGGTCATTGTGCGTTTCAACCGTTCTATTATCATGGGAGATACATTGCCGCCCCCGTTGCCGCGGACATCAATTATCAGTCCCCGCTTCTGCAGCTGCGGATAATAAAGTCTTGCCCACTGGTTAAGCCCGTATACTCCCATGTCTGGAATATGTATATAACCAACCTGGCCGCCTGTTGCCACATCTACCTTACGTATATTCTCGTTTACCCAGTTATAATAATAAAGTTCAGATTCATCGGCTATCGGTGTGACTATGACTTGTCGGCTTCCCTCTGTTTCCGGTTCACTGTTAATGGTCAGTTCAACCATATTGTCTGCAGTACCGGTGAGCAGTTGGTAAATGTTATTAACTTCGTTTACCGGTTGCCCGTTTACCGCCAGTATATAATCACCTTCATCGATATTAAGGCCAATGGCGGTAAGCGGTGAACGAAGCTCACTGCTCCAGTTGGCACCTTCAAGTATCCTCTCTATTCTGGCAAAGCCCGAAGTATCCTGAATGAGTTCTGCTCCGAGGAGTCCCATATTGATTCGGCGCGGTTCCGGCTTTTCTCCTCCCTGCACGTAGGCATGACTTACATTCAATTCGGCTATCAGCTCACCGATAATGTAGCTTAAGTCGGACCGGTGTTTGACATGTGGGATTAGTACTTTATACTTTTCATATTTTTCTTTCCAGTCCACTCCATGCATATTGGGAGCATAGAAGAAATCTCTCATCTGTCTCCAGCTTTCATCATATATCTGCTGCCACTCCTTTGAATAATCAACCCATGCCCTCATATTAGAAAGGTCAACAGGGTCTTCCAGGCTGACTTTTGAAGAGGGCAGGTCTACTATGGCATAATTGTTCCGGCTGCGGACCAGCATTTTTTTATTGTTTGGAGATATGCTGAAAGAAATGTTTTCACCCAGTTCGGTCTCTTTTTTACTTTTCAGGTCATACATCTTGAATTTTGTGGCACCTGCACCTGAAGATCTTTCGTTATAATAAATGCGGTCTTCCACGGCAGTTACCCCAAAATAGTTTGATGCATTTACCGGCAGTGAAATGATCCGGTCACTAATGCCGTCCGTATCTACTTTAATGTCTGTTGTAGCTCCCTCTGATTGGCTGCTGTTTTCGTTGCTGCCGGAGGAATTAATTTCAACCTGGTCATCTTCCGGTGCAAAGGGGTCGGGGGTCTCAGTGGAAAGTGCCGCAAGATAGATACCGGTCATATCGTTATAAATATGGTTCCATTCAGTTTGGCTGTAATTGGGGCTGTATTCCCTTCTTGAGGTAAACACCAGGTATTTGCCGTCGGTACTGAAGACAGGTCCTCCGGAGGCATACCATCCTTCTGTTACATCATATGAACTGCCGGTTGCAACTTCAAAAAGGCATATCACGTTCATGTCCTGTTCCGGTCTGGTATATGCAATCCACCGGCTGTCGGGCGACCAGCTGTAATCGGACATGACCCTGAGTCCGGAATAGGCTACCTCGGTTATCTCTTTTGTATTTACATCAACAATCCTGAGCCTGTGCTTTTTGTCATGATAAAGTATTTTCCTGCTGTCGGGCGACCATTGAAAGCCAAATATGTATGTATCGCCGGCGCTGGTTAGTTGTATGGGGGAGCTTGATCCATCCTGTGCCTGCATGTATATTTCAAATTCCCCTGTTTCATCCGACACCCATGCTATATGCCTGCCGTTTGGAGACCAGCTGGCGTTTCTTTCATGAACACCAGGAGTCCGTGTCATATTTCTTGTTATACCCTTTTTTGCAGGAACATTTAATATTTCACCCCTCGCGGAGAAAACAACTCTTTCGCCGTTAGGTGAGAGTCCGGCCGACCTGACAGACTCCTGAAGATCTTTCCATTCTGAACGAGCATGGATAAAGTCCCCGGTTATATGCACAGAAACCTTTTCATATTCTTTGGTCCTGGTATCTAACTTGTAAATGAACCCGCCATTCTCAAAGACAATGAACTCCTGACCGAGGGAAGGGAACTTGATGTCATACTCAGTGAAATCTGTTACTTTGGTTGTTTCACCGGTACGGGAATTATAAACGAATAAATTCATTATGCGATCCCGGTCAGATATAAAATATATCTCATCCCTGGTCCACATGGGAATAATGTCCTGTGAATTTTCACTGTTGGTTATATTGGTGTTTGTCCGTGATATATTATCATAAACCCAAATATCATCGGCCATTCCTCCCTTGTAATATTTCCAGGTGCGGAATTCGCGAAAAACTTTATTATAGGCCATCTTTTGTCCATCCAGTGAATAAGATATAAAGCCTCCTTCAGAAAGAGGTATCTGAACCGGCATTCCTCCTTCCGCCGGAACGTTGAACAGTTGTCCCTTAAAAGAATTGAAGGACCTTTTTCTGGTGCGGAAAGTGACATTTTCCCCGTCAGGAGTCCAGCCCATAACTATGTTGTTAGGGCCCATACGGTCGCCTACATCATCGCGTCCCAGAGTGGCCGTATAGGTGAGACGTTTTGGTTCGCCTCCCTCAGCCGGGATCAGGAATACTTCTGTATTGCCGTCATATTGTCCTGTAAAGGCAATTTGACTTCCATCGGGCGAAAACCTGGGAAACATTTCGTAACCATTGTGACTGGTAAGTTTTCTGGCTGTTCCGCCTGAACTGCTTACCGTGTAAAGACTGCCGGCATAGCTAAATACGATCTGGTCGCCATGAATGGCAGGAAATCTTAATAATCTGGTTTCTTCCTGGGCATATGAAAAAATACAACTGAAAAATAGCGCCAGGATGATTGTAAACATTCTTATCATGACTGTTTGTATTGGTTTGGTTGAATTATTATCAAAGACTGTAAATTTAGTAAAATTGATTTCAAATGTACATGAATTTTTTTACAGGATAAATGTATATGAATTTCCCATCAGCTGAAAACTCAACAAAGTAAGATATTTTAAATGTATAATCGACCATCAGGTCATATACATCTGATGAATACTTAAAATAGAACTAATATCAGCATATATAATCAACCGCAGGTTAAAATTGTATTCATGTAACATATTAAATCTTAAAACGTAACATATCAGCATAACCATATTTCCGGTTTTTGCCAGGGGCGTTAATTAATATTTGTTTGTAAGATTATTATTATTCTGGCTTTTTAAAAAAGTATATTGAGAATATTTCTGAAATATTTTGTTAAAATTACCATATTAATTATGCAGAATTTTCCAATAAATTATCTTTGCATTACCACCCGGCCTTTTGACTCCGGATAATTTAGTTTTTTTAACTCATTCAGGTTTGGATTATGGCTTCATGCTCCTCTTCTTGCCCATGTTCTTTTTTACGGTTTTTATTGCCGGTGATATTTCTGCTGGTAATATTGCCTGTAAATCATCCTCCTGAAGGGAACCTGTCGGCTCAGCCCGGCCGGATAGCAAATCCTCCGTTTACTGCTGTAGCAGAAATGTGGGTTGATTCTGTATTTAATTCTTTATCACGTGAGGAAAAAATAGCCCAGCTTATTATGGTGGAGGCTTATTCAGACAGCAGGTATGCCCGCGATGAGGAACTGACAGAGCTAATAAAAAATTATAATATCGGAGGAATAGCTTTTACCAGGGGCGGCCCGGTCAGGCAGGCTGACCTTACCAATAAGTACCAGTCCATTGCCAAAACTCCCCTTATGATCGCAATGGATGCTGAATGGGGACTTGGAATGAGACTTGACAGCACGATAAGTTATCCGCGTCAGCTAACCCTTGGTGCACTGCAGGATAATAATCTTATATATGAGATGGGGGCCGATATGGCAAGACAAATGAGACGGCTTGGAGTGCATATAAATTTTGCACCTGTGCTGGATATTAATGTTAATCCCTTTAATCCTGTAATTGGCAACCGGTCTTTTGGAGAGGATAAATGGAATGTTACCGAAAAAGCCCGGCATTTTATGAGGGGGCTGCAGGCTAATGGTGTGTTGGCTGTAGGAAAACATTTTCCGGGTCACGGGGACACTGACCAGGATTCTCACTTTACCCTGCCGGTTATTTCCCACTCCCGTGAACGTTTTGACAGTCTCGAGCTTGTGCCTTTCAGGGAGCTTATTAACGACGGTATTACAGGTATTATGACCGCCCACCTCCACATTCCGTCTATTGACAGCACAGAAGGACTTGCAGCATCATTATCTGCAAATGCCGTGGAGGGCTTGCTGAAAGGGGAGATGGGTTTTGGGGGACTGGTATTTAGTGACGGATTGTCAATGAAGGGGGTTAGTGATTATTTCCCATCCGGGCAGCTCGAGGTTCAGGCCCTGATGGCGGGAACGGATATCCTGCTTTTCCCTCCTGATGTTGAAAAGGCAGTCGCCGCTATCAGTAAAGCAATTGAGAATGGCTTGCTTGGAGATGAAGTAATCGATGACAGGTGCAGAAGGGTGCTCATGGCGAAATACTGGCTGGGACTCAGTAATAATGAGAGTATTAGCACGGGCAGGTTGTACCAGGATCTTAATGAACAGCAATCGGAATTGATAAGAAGAAAAGTTACTTCTGCATCACTCACCCTTCTGGAAAACCGGAATGATCTTGTTCCTCTTAAAAGGCTTGATACCCTTAACATCGCGACAATAGCTGTGGGTAAAGGAGAAAAAGGTGCATTTCAGGAGACTCTTGATCTGTATGCTCCCATGAAACATTTTACTATCAGTAAATACTCGACTCTTGAAAGGTTTAATCAGTTAATATCTGAACTGGATAAATTTAATCTTGTAATAGTTGGTATTGATGATGCCGATAGCAGGAGATCAAGACAGTATGGTATTTCACCGCAGACATCCTATTTTATCAGAAGGATTGCAGAAAGGAATAATGTAATTCTTACGGTTTTTACATCTCCTTACGGATTGGCTTTCTTTGATGACCTGACAAATATTTCTGCTTTACTGATGGCTTACGAGGACAATAAGCTTGCTCAGGAGTATTCGGCACAGCTTATTTTTGGAGCCATTTCCGCCAAAGGAACTTTACCTGTAAATGTTGCATCTCCTTATAATGCCGGATCGGGTTTGGAAACCCGTCCGCTCTCAAGACTGAAATATTCTATTCCGGAAGAGGCCGGGCTTGATTTCAGGAAATTGTCAGAAATTGATGATATTGTAAATAATGCTATTGCAGAAAAAGCCACCCCCGGGGCACAGGTCCTTGTTGCCCGGCGGGGAATGGTTGTTTATCATAAGGCTTTCGGATATCATACTTACAGGCAGACAGAGCCGGTAGATAAAAACGATCTCTACGACCTGGCTTCAATTACAAAGATTGCGGCTTCGGCGCCGGCCATAATGAGACTCATTGAACAGGATAAACTTGATATTACGCTGACTCTTGGCCATTATTTGCCGGGACTGGAAGAAAGCAATAAAAAGGATCTAGTAATAAAGGATGTGCTTATGCACCAGGCGAGATTGCAATCCTGGATACCATTCTATTATGATACCTTTGAAAGCCTTATCCCTGATGAAGCACTTTTTTCGAGGCGGATATCCTCCCATTATCCCTATATGCTGGCCAGCAATATGTTCATGAACCGGAACTACAGGTTTACAGACAGCCTTTTCAATGATCAGCCTGTGGGTGAATATACCATAAGGGTTGCTAACAGGATGTTCATGAACCGGTCTTACCGTGATTCTATTTACCGGCGTATTGACGAGTCGGCACTTATGCCTTCAAATCGTTATCTTTATAGTGATCTTGGGTATTATTACCTGAAAAGCATTATTGAGGGGATTAGTATGGAACCTCTCGAATCGTTTACAGATAAATTTTTGTACAGGCCACTCGGAGCCTCCAGGGTTTCTTTTTTGCCCCTTGAGAAATTCCGGAACACGGAGATTGTTCCAACGGAGAACGATGTGATCTTCAGGAGGCAGCTGGTTCACGGACATGTGCATGATCCTGGAACTGCTATGATAGGGGGAGTGGGTGGACATGCGGGACTGTTTTCCAATGCCAATGATCTTGCCAAGGTCATGCAGATGTTTTTGCAAAACGGTAAATACGGTGGTGTGGATTTCTTTGATTCCCAAACAATAAGTCAGTTTACTTCTGCGCCAAACGGTCATAAAGGGAATCGCCGGGGTATAGGATTTGACAAGCCGGAGAAGAATAGCTCAAGGGATGGTCCGACTGCCCGTTCAGCTTCACCTGAGAGTTACGGGCACAGCGGCTTTACCGGCACAATAGCATGGGTCGATCCAAAGGAGGAACTTGTTTATATATTTCTTTCCAACAGGGTGCATCCCGATCAGCTCAATGGTAAGTTGCAACAGATGAATGTACGGACCAAGATTCAACAGGTCATTTATGATGCCATAATGGAATAATATAAAGGATCACTGCAATCATGCAACAGTTAGTAATAAAAGGCAGTAGTTCAATTCGTTATCAGCATGTTGTTTACCATGTTATGGTTATATTGCTGTATTATGCACTTTAATCTCTCTTCAAGGTATGTTATATCTATATTTTCAGGTATTCCGTCATAATTTTTAGTATAATTTTTTACCAGAAGACTGTCTTCCCTGTAATTATACAGCCCCCGTTCATGTTCCCCATCATGAAAATATATCCACTCTCCTTCTTTGTACTGGTATAAACGATTGAGGTAATTAACCGCAAATCCTTTATCAGTTCCGGAAAATACTGAATTGCCGAAAGATATGAATTTGCCCGATGAATTAACATAATCCAGTACAGATGGCATTATATCGATATGCTGTGTAAGCCTGGGGTTTTTGCCTGTAAGTTCCGGATTGCCCGGATGGTAATAGATAATAGGAACAGCATAACCACCTATGCCGTTCTGGTAAAAAGGGTCGTCGGATTGTGCTGTATGATCGGCTGTGATAACAAACAAAGTATTCTTAAACCACGGTTCTTTTTTTGCTGCTTTAAAAAACATTCTGAGAGAGTAATCAGCATAAGCTATTGTTTTATGGATTGGATGATCTCCCTCAGGAAATCTATCCCTGTGTTTTTCTGGTAATAAATAAGGATGATGCGATGAAAGGGAAAAAAAACAGCTGAAAAAAGGTTTTGGAAAAGTATTTATTTTATCTGCAAAGAACTGAAAAAACTCCTCATCATATATACCCCAATAGCCGTCGTAATAATTGTCATCTTCAAATTCATCTTTGCCGAAATAGTTATCCACACCAGCCAGCCGTGTAAAATCATCGAATCCCATGGTACCGTTTCTGCCACCATGAAAAAAGGAAGTATGATACCCCTGAAGGGCAAGCTGACCGGGTAAGGAATTGATTGTGTTGGCAGCATACGGCGAGGATACAAAAGGAGTTTCCATAAGGGAAGGTATAGATGCCAGTATAGAAGGAAGAGCTTCTATTGATGTTCTGGAATTCGAAAAAGCGTTTGGAAATACCATTGAATGCTGCATGAGTGAATCTGTAAAAGGTATATAACCTTTTGAGCCGGTAAGATAACCTGAAAATTCTTTTGAGAAACTCTCCATAATGATCACTACCACATTGACTTTTCTATTTTTGCCATTACCTGCAGCAGTGCGGACAGGAGAATATACGGAAGAGGCATTACCTTCCGGGAAATAATCGGGTACGACCAGATGATGCTTGTTAAAAGATTTCAAAATGGTAAAAGGGGTATTCAGTATAAGGGGGATGTTTCTTGCTGAAACATAATTGGTGGCGGTGATTACCCTAAGTGGCTTGAGCCTGTATCCCCGGGCAAGGCTTAACATAAAAGCAATAGCCAGTAAGGCTGCCAGGGAATGAATGACTATTCTTTTAGGGGAGAGATATCTCTTTTGCCTGCAGGCAAAAGATGCCAGGGGATATATTCTCCATGCCGCCGACATGATAAGTGCCCATATCATCAGGATATACCAGTAATCATATATAAAGCGGGGAACAAGCTGCAGGATATCATTACTTATTCCCATGTATGAAAAAATATCACTGCCGGTCCGCTTACCGGTAAACCGGAAATACTCGGAATCAAGGAAATTACTTAGAACGAGCAAGCTGTTTACGGTTATGAAATAATATTTGATTATCCTTTCATTTATTCTGCCTGAAAAGGATCCTGGTGGTAAGAAGTGTAACAGGATAAGGGGCAGGTTAAAATAGATGATAGCCGATATATCAAACTGCAGTCCGTAAAAAAAGCTTTTCAGCACATCTTCCGGCCAGGCTGGCGCAAAATGCTGAATGTTATATATAAAAAAAAAGAGTCTGCCGCAAAAGAATAATCCCAGGATTAATAAAAGACGTTTGCCAAGTAAAGCCAGTTGACGCGAAAATAATAACATACCTTTCAAAATAAAGCCGCAAAGATATATTATTAGATCTTATTACAAAATATGAAAGCTTACTTCAAATTTGACCTGTTTTTCCGGAAGGGCCTCCATCTTTAAGCTAAAATCAGGAAAACCGGATCGCCATAAATTATTTTTTATGTTTAAAAGCACTGTTATGGCGGATTTAAATTGATAAATATCATGCTGTATTTTTATCATTTATAGATACATTTATCCTTTGAAAAAAGATCAAAATTTTGTATAAAAGAAAGATGCAATATTTCGATCTGCAAAATGAGCTGCTTCATTTTTATATGAAATTTATTTTTCATCTGTCTTTGTTTAATTGACTGAAATATTCATTTAAATTTGCTGTAAATAATTAAACTTTATTATGCAAACTACACATATTGAACACATAGGTATTGCCGTGAAAAATCTTGAAGAGTCCATTAAGTTCTATGAGGAGGTTATGGGACTTAAATGCTATAATATTGAGGAAGTTGCCGACCAGAAAGTCCGTACTGCCTTTTTTAAGGTAGGGGAGATAAAGATTGAGCTGCTCGAGTCCACTTCAGAGGACGGTCCGGTTGCTAAATTCCTTGAAAAGAAAGGTGAGGGCGTTCACCACCTTGCTTTTGCCGTAAATAGTATTGAAGAAGCAATAAACCATGCTACTGAAAAAGGGGTGCAAACAATTGACAAAAAGCCCAGGAAGGGAGCGGAAGGACTGGATATTGCATTTCTTCATCCAAAATCCACATTCGGAGTGCTGACTGAACTTTGTGAAAATAAAAAAAAGTGACACCCGGATTACAGATACCAGAAGAGCGGACAGTTATAAAGTTATTATTAAGCCGGATATAGAATCATGGATAAGCAAGATAAGATCAAACACTTAATTGAACGTCGCGAAGTGGCTAAGCTGGGTGGCGGTAAGAAGCGTATAGAAGCCCAGCATGCCAAGGGCAAGATGACAGCAAGAGAACGAATTCAGATCCTGCTTGATGAAGGAAGTTTTGAGGAGTATGACATGTTTGTTACTCACCGCTGCAGAGATTTCGGACTGGATAAGCAAAAATTTCCGGGCGATGGTGTTGTTACCGGACACGGCACTATTGACGGAAGAGTGGTATATGTTTATTCACAGGACTTTACTGTGCTGGGAGGTTCTTTATCGGAGACCTTTGCAAAGAAAATATGCAAGGTGATGGATCAGGCTATGAAAGTGGGGGCTCCCGTGATTGGTATTAATGATAGCGGTGGTGCAAGGATCCAGGAGGGGGTTATGAGTCTGGCCGGTTACGCCGAGATATTCCAGAGGAATATAATGGCCTCGGGGGTGATTCCTCAGATATCGGCAATATTTGGTCCATGTGCCGGCGGAGCTGTTTATTCTCCTGCACTCACCGATGTCATTATTATGAGTGATAATACAAGCTATATGTTTGTCACCGGTCCAAAAGTGACCAAAGCAGTTACCGGTGAAAACATAAGCACCAATGATCTAGGTGGTGCAACCGTTCATTCCTCAAAGTCGGGTGTTGCCCATTTTAAGGCTGAAGATGAAGAGGAAGGATTGATGATAATACGCAAACTTCTGGAATACCTGCCACAGAATAACCTGGAGGATCCACCGGTGACCGAAAGCAGCGATCCTTCAGAAAGGGCAGATGATTCACTTAACGATATCATTCCCGCTCACTCAAATCAGGCTTATGATGTTAAGGATGTGATCTATTCGCTTATTGATCATAAGGAATTTCTCGAAATTCACCGGCACTATGCCAGGAATATTGTAGTTGGGTTTGCTAAATTCAATGGAATGCCTGCCGGAATTGTTGCAAATCAGCCAAACTTTCTTGCCGGGGTTCTTGATATCGATGCTTCGCGTAAGGCTGCAAGGTTCGTCCGGTTTTGTGATTCTTTTAATGTCCCAATAGTAACCCTGGTTGATGTTCCCGGCTTCTTGCCCGGCAGTGCCCAGGAGTACGGCGGGATTATAATTCAGGGCGCAAAGCTGCTCTATGCCTATGGTGAAGCTACTGTACCCAAGGTGACCGTTACTCTGAGAAAATCTTATGGTGGGGCACATGATGTAATGAGCTGCAAGCAGTTACGCGGAGACATAAACTATGCCTGGCCATCAGCCGAAATTGCGGTAATGGGAGCACAAGGCGCCATAGAGATACTTGAAGGCAAAAACATCAGCAATATAGAGGATGAAGAAGAGAAGAAGTTATATATAACGGAAAAAGAAAAGGAATATAATGAAAAGTTTGCTAACCCGTATGAGGCTGCACGGGCAGGATTTATTGATGATGTAATCGAGCCGAGGAATACCAGATTCAGAATAATAAGGGCACTTCAGACGCTGATGACAAAAAAGGACACAAATCCCCCGAAAAAGCACTCCAATATGCCTTTATAAAAAAAGTAACGCATGATACAACTCATTGTTTTTGATCTATCCAAAATAGATGCTTTTGCTGTCACCATTGCAGTGGTTGGTTACCTGGTAGTTTTTATCGCACTTGTATTGCTTTATGCCGTTTTTTCAAACCTGCCCTCTATACTTGGGGTTGACCTGATGAGGTTTGCCGGCGGAAAGAAGGCACAAGGTAAATCCTTGAGAAAGGATGAGGTAAAGGTCACGGGCGAAGTGAATGCAGCTATCGGAATGGCAATTTATCTTTATATGAGTGACATACATGACCAGGAAAGCGGGGTATTAACTATTAAGAAAACATCCAAAAGATATTCACCATGGAGCTCAAAGATCTATGGACTCAGACAACATCCCAGAAATTAGATTATGAAAAAATTTAAGTTCTCTATAAGTGGTAATACCTATGATGTCGAAGTAAAGGAATTCGAGAAAAACCTGGCGCTCGTTGAGGTTAACGGAACACAATATACGGTGGAGCTGCAGCAGGAAATACAGAAAACAAAGACCCCCACCCTCATTAGGGCGGAGGTCCCCGTCAGCGGAGGCGATAAAATTGAAAAGAAGGAATCAGGGACTTCAACGCCGGTCCTTGCTCCACTGCCGGGAACCATACTCGAAATATTTGTAAAACCCGGAGATGTGATAAAAAAAGGGCAAAACCTGTTGCTGATGGAAGCCATGAAGATGGAAAACAAGATCCAGTCCGAGAAAGACGGTGTAGTGGAGTCGGTCCGGGTTAACCGCGGATCCAGCGTATTGCAGGGAGACGTGTTGATTGAACTGGTTTAAGTTATCATTATGAAACGATTATTTACTGTTTTCGGGATCATAGCATTCCTTGCATTATTGTGGACAGCCTTCAATCAGCCTCATGACAACCAGATTTCAGCGACGGAACACGGCAACAGAGGACAATCACAGATATCAATATCCGGTTCAGATCAATATTCCGGAGAGTATACTTCAGGACCTAAAGCACTGGAAGGACTAAGGACGTTTTTCAGCTTTTCCGGCTTCATGAATATTACCTGGGCCAATGTGTTCATGATCTCCATAGGTCTGGTATTTATTTTTCTTGCCATCCGGTATGAATATGAGCCACTTCTCCTGGTGCCTATTGGTACCGGTATAATTATCGGTAACATGCCTTTTGTCCACGGTGCCGGTCTCCAGCTGGGGATCTATGAAGAAGGAAGTGTAATGAATTATTTATATTATGGAGTTCTTGAAGGTATTTATCCCCCATTGATATTTCTTGGCATTGGTGCTATGACCGATTTTTCCTCGCTTATATCCAACCCCCGACTCATGCTCCTTGGAGCAGCTGCCCAGATAGGGATATTTCTTACCTTTCTTGGTGCTTTGTCACTGGGATTCCTGCTACCGGAAGCTGCTGCTATTGGTATTATCGGAGGAGCTGACGGCCCCACGGCTATTTTTCTTTCCTCCAAGCTTGCGGACGGCATGATGGTTTTCGAAGGCGTCACCGTCCGTAATCTTATAGGCCCCATTGCAATAGCTGCCTATTCATATATGGCCCTTGTGCCTGTTATCCAGCCACCTATAATGCGCCTCTTTACTACTAAAAAAGAGAGGGTTATCAGGATGAAGCCTCCCAGGGCGGTATCCAAGGTTGAGAAAATACTTTTTCCTTTGATAGGCCTGATTCTTACAGCATTAATTTCTCCGAGTTCCCTGCCTCTTTTAGGGATGCTCTTTTTTGGTAATCTGTTGAAGGAATCTACCGTGACCCGGAGGCTTGCCGAAACGGCCAGGGGAAGTATGATAGATATAGTTACCATATTACTAGGACTGACTGTCGGTGCCTCAACCCAGGCTGATGTATTTCTTACGCCAACATCGATTCTGATCTTCGTCCTCGGAGCAGTATCGTTTATGATTGCTACCGCCGGGGGACTTGCTTTTGCGAAGTTCATGAATCTCTTCCTGAAGGGTGATGACAAGATCAATCCACTGATAGGAGCTGCAGGAGTTTCGGCCGTTCCCGACAGTGCAAGGGTGGTTCAGCATGAGGGATTACGCTATGACCCGACCAACCATTTGCTGATGCATGCCATGGCTCCCAATGTTTCAGGAGTCATCGGTTCTGCTGTAGCTGCCGGCATCCTGCTGAGTTTTTTACTTTAAGATGGCGGAACGCAGATCATGTGGGGTCCATTCTTTCAGAAAGCCTTGATTATATGGTCGGCCAGGCGCTTAGCCTGCCTGATACGGTCGGACATACCTATTCCTTCATGAATATTTCCCGCGAGCATAAGACCCTTGTGTTGAGAATGCAGTTTGCCCATGATCTCAAGTCTTTCCCGGCTGTCTTTGCCGTACTGGGGAATGGCATTCCTGTATCTGAATAGTTTCAGCAAACCGGGATCGAATTTATTAAGCTGAAGCATAGTTTTGGTCTCCATTACAGCTTTGGCAATTATATCTTCATCGGACAATGAAAAAAGTTCTGGCTTTCTGTATCCCCCCAGGAAAACAGATAGCAGGGCTCCTCCTTTTGGCGCCCTTCCACTTAGGAAGGAAGAGGGAAACAAAACGCCCAGTATCTCCCTATTTTCGCGCGATGGAACCAGTCCCCCGAAGGCATTCAGATCCATACCTTCCCATTTATTGAATCCCATAACCACCTGCATTACTTTTGCATAATTCAGGTTATTGAGTTTGGCGATATCCCCGTTACTTATAAAAGGGAAGAGATTGGCATATTCATACGGTCCGGCCGTAGAAACCACGAAGTCGGATTGAATTGCTATTTCAGTACCGTGCTGGTTTCCATTTACCATGTAACCATTATTGAAAGGAGTCACAACAACATCTGTAACCCCGGTCAGGATATTTTCTGACCCGGTTTCCAACACCAGTGCACCGATAAGATTGGAGAGACCTCCTTTTACCGAGAACACCTCTTTGGTTACCCTTTTTTCCCTTTCATCTTTTTTTTCCAGGTTTTTCTTTATTGCCCCGCCTATAAAGCTTCCATATTTTTGCTCAAGAGCATAAAGCTTGGGAAGGGCATATTTTGGAACAAGATAGGAGGGGTTGCCTGCATATATTCCTGATATAAAAGGATCTACTGCATAATCAAGGAAGCTTTGACCAAGTCTTCGTTTAACCATATTTTCCAGACTCTCAAAAGGATCCCTGCCTTTTTTTCTGAATGGCTCAAGAAGAATCCTGAATTTATCATAGGTGCTGAACAGGGGAGTGCGCACCGCATCTGCCAGTCCCCCCGGTAAAGGATGCCAGGCGCCATCTTTCCAGATCAGCCTTTTTTTTGCTTTCTTATTTGCCGGTTCCATTTCACACAGCCCTTCAAGTTCATCAAAAAGATCCGCTACCTCGGGATGCGATAACACACCTGTATTAGGTCCTGTTTCATAAACGAAGCCATTTTCCCTGATGGTCCTTATTACTCCACCAGCGGATTCACTTTTCTCTAAAATGGTTACTTTAATGCCTCTTTTCCTCAACCAGAAAGCGGTTACCAGACCGGTAAGTCCGCCTCCTATCACTGCAACTTCTGTTTTATGCATTATAGATCATCTTTTTTTTCTTCGAGGAAACCAACCTTTTTTGACCCGTTCCTCCTGCTCAATTATTTCATGTATTCCCCAAAGGAAAGTAAATCCAAAAATACTTAAAACGGATGAGAAAATTACCGGTTCGACAAACAGCGCAGCTACAACCGATAAAAGACCTGTTATGAGAAATAGAATCCATAGTTTCTTGGTGAAGTAGTACTCCCCTTTAATACATGCCAGTCTGCCCACCCACATGATAATTACCAGGGATGCCCCGGTTATCAGTCCGTCGAAATTAACCCCGTACTCTAAAAAAATTGCATCAGTCATGATAATTTCTTTTTGGATTTCTATTTGCCTGACCTTTCAGTACTCTCTCATGCTGCATGAAAATTTCTCCGGTACTCCATAAGAAGGCAAACCCCAGACAACCGGATATGATTGAAAAGAACTGGGTAAGAAAAAGGGACAAGGTTATAAAAAGGATGCCGGGTATAAAAAGCACCCACCATAATTTTTTCCCGAACCTGTATTCCAGTTTGATTACCAGTGGATGAAAAAGGCCTATGATGAAGAAGGCAGCCAGACCGATCAGGACTCCTTGATAGTTGATCATATGTTTTATTAGTTGAAATTTCGATTCATTTTTAAAGGATAAATATATAAATTTAAATATATTTATCCTTTAAAAGGCAAGAAGGCGAAAATTTCGTCAGGAAGTTACAAAATATCGACTTACAGGATGAACCGCTGCGCTTTAACTTATATTGTTTAATGAATTCAGATTATTTATCATTTATGTTATTGAGTCATGCCCTGGAAACAATACTTTTCAATCCGTTGAATTCTCATGCAATGTAATTCTTCTTTGATCGGTAGTTACCAGATGAGGATTTCCCATGAATTACATATCTGATTATATCTTTAAAAGTACTGAGCATAGCATATGTAATCGACGAAGTCAAAATAGACACAGACGGATGAAAAAAATTGACTTCGTCGATTTTTCAT